>PKWH01000263.1 GCA_003131985.1 Acidobacteriota bacterium
ATGTCCTTAGCTAACTACGCGTCGGGGCGCCACAAAATTACCAGCTACCGCTGGCTCCGCCGCCGCCAAACGAGCCTCCACCAAAACCGCCGAAGCCCCCGCCCCCACCGCCGCCTCCACCAAATCCCCCTCCGCCAAATCCGCCTCCGCCCATCATCATTCCACCGATCATGGGACCGACCCACCCACCGCCTCCACGTCTCCCGCCGCCCCCGCGTCTGATCAGGTTCGCGATCAAAGAGAAGAGAAAAAACAAAAATATTATTATGGCGATTGGACCAGGTCCGCTTCCTCGTGGGCTTCTGCGAGGAGCGGGCGCCGAAGGAAGGGACGTCGTGGCACTGAGGTTCACCCCCCGATCCTGGGCGATCACATCCGCGACGCGACGCGTTATCAAAAGCATCGCGGCGTCGTAATTTCCGTCGCGCAGATATGGAACCGCCTCGCGCAGGAAGCCACCGACTTTGCCGTCGGGAAGGATTGGCTCAAGCCCGTAACCGACTTCAACGCGGTCTTGCCGGTCGTCAACTGCGAGCAAAATTAGAACTCCACTGGCGGATTGCTTCGGCCCGATTCCCCACTGTGTAGCGAGAGCAATCGAATAATCTTCGATGGGCCTTCCCTCCAGAGACTTGACGGTAACGACCGCAATCTGCGCTTTTGCTTTCTGATCAACCTCGGTGCAAAGCGCAGTGAGCAGCTTGCGAGCTGGCTGGCTCAGCACCCCCGCATAATCATTTACGTAGCCCTCTGGCTTCGTTTTGGGAAGACCGTTCTGAGCCTGCGCACCAAGCGTGAGCAGCAGCCATCCAAGACACACCAGCAGAACGGTGGCGGCCTTGAGGCCGTCGTCAAGGTTCCTCTGCTTGCGCATAGATGGCATGAAGGGTGGCACGCATGTTAGGCCCACCCGAACGACGGTGTCAACGTACGTGCCCACCTCACCCAAGCCGCAGCTTTGGTGGTGCAAGATAAGAGTTGCGATCGCGGAGTTGCAAACTTCGCAATCCATGCGGAAGAATTGTCACCGAGCAAGTTGCGATGCTACACTCCCCTGTCCGTTTGTTCGATTACGCACAGCAATGTTCGCTAATGAACGAACCGTGAGCCGAATTTCCCGATTAACCGTCTAATTTCAACTGGTTATCCGTGGCCGCTGCTTTGCACCGAAAAAGGTCATTTGAAACAAATGGGCCTGTGTGTGCGTTTAGATAGAGTGAGGCCTGCAAGTATTTCGACGTTTCACTACTCTGAGAGGGAACAACGATGATTCGAAGGTTTACGCATGTCGCGCTGGTATTCCTAACGGCGGCTTCTCTTGTCGTCGCCCCGGTTTTTGCACAGACCCAGCAGGGGCAAAGCCAGACGCCGCCGGCGAGCCAGCCGCAGCAGGACCAGGGGCAGCCCGGCCAAGCGCAGGGAACGCAATCGCAGCAAACTCCGGGACAAGCTCAGCCGGGACAGACGCAAGAGCCGTCTGGCGGCCAGCTCAAGGCTCAGCCCAATACTCCCGCCGCTGACGAAGCGCGGAGCATGAAGATGGGACCGGACTATTCGCATGGCAAGCACTTCTTGCCGGACATAACTGCTCCGTACAGGTCGCTGCAGATCGCTCAGCCGATGCTGACAAATTCCCCTCGAATTGACCAATTGATTCAGGGAGACAAGCTGATGCTAAGCCTGGAAGACGTGATCTCCCTGGCGCTTGAAAATAATCTGAACATTAGCGTGCAAAAGTTCCAGCCCTGGATCGAAGAAACGCAGCTTTTGAAAGCGAAAGCCGGCGGAATCCCGCAATCAAGCAATTCGCAGCAAGTAGTGCTGGGAACTTCTCCATCCGTTTCTTTCGATCCCCTGATTTCAGGAAGTGTGGGATGGGCGCGATCGACAACACCGATCAACAACCCGTTCATTTCGGGTACCGGCACAACGTCCGCAACGGCGGAAGCGATTACGGCGAATACCTTCACTTACGATTTCGGCTTCTCCGAGGGGTTTCACACGGGCGCAAACTTCTCGGTAACACTCAACACCACGCGCCAGGCTTCCAACCTGGAGGAAAACCTTTTTAATCCATTTGTCCAGCCGGTGTTGACAGCCACTCTGACGCAACCGTTGCTGAACGGCTTCGGAATACTGGTAAATACCCGCTACATTCTGGAAGCCAAGAACTTCATCAAGGTCTCCGAATCGCAATTGGCGCAGCAGGTGATCGCCACGGTCACCCAAGTCTCCAACGATTATTGGGAGCTGGTTTTCGACCGGCAGAACGTAGTGGTCCAGGAAGCCGCGGTGGGCGTTTCCACCAAATTGTATGAGGACAATAAGAAGCAGCTGCAAATCGGGACCATGGCCCCGCTCGACGTGCTCACCGCGGAATCACAGGTCGCCACCGACCAGCAAAACTTGATCGTGGCGCAAACTACGCGTCTGCAGCAACAGACCGTCCTGCTCAACGACATCACCAAGAATCTGATGGCGCCGGAACTGGTGGGCCTCGAAATCATTCCGACGACGACAATCTCGACTCCGGAAGTGGTCGAAAATATTCCGCTGCAGGACGCGGTGCAGGAAGCCTGGAAGAAGCGGCCTGAAATATATCAGGCGGACCTTAACCTGAAGAACGCGGGTATCGAGGTGAAGGCTACGAAGAATGCGCTGCTTCCCTCGCTCGACGTTTACGGGCAATTCAGCCAGACCGGGCTTTCCGGAAATGAGATCACTCAGACTTCCGGTACACCCACGAGTTTTGAGGCAATAACCAGCGAGCCCATCGTGGACGCAAACGGCGTTCCTGTAACCCCTGGTGCATTCCTCGGGGTTCCAATCTTCCCGACGGCCGTAACTTCAGCCGGCCTGGGCAGCGCCCTCTCCAACATGATCAACAACAACTTCCCAACGTATGCGGCGGGTGTGACCTTTGCCATTCCGCTGCGCAACCGCTCAGCGCAAGCGGACAACGCTCGCGCTCTACTGGATGAGCGGCAGCAGCAAACGCAGTATCGCCAAACTCAAAACACCATCGTGCTGAACGTTCGCAATACAATTATCGCCTTGCAGCAGGATCGTGCCCAAGTCGCAGCCGCCGAAAAAGCGCGAAACCTGGCGCAACAGACTCTCGATGCCGAGCAGAAGAAATACCAGCTCGGTTCGTCCACCAGTTACAACGTCGTGCTTCGCTCCCGNNGAGGTAAACCGAATTACCATGGCTGACGCTCTGCGAGGGAAAGTCTATCGCGAAAAACAGATTCCCGGAACGCCGGATAACGACAGCCCGATCGGAGCAAAGTAAGCCGGTCGATCCCAAGCCGGGATTTTCTTTAGCAGGCGGCTTATGGCCCGGCGTCCGGTGGTTCTCTCCAGGACGCACTCAATTTCCGCAGCTTGCTGGCGCTGCCACCTTGCCCTAGAATGAACATTAGCGACCTTGCAAATTGAGGGTTGCCCGCCGTCCGAGGAGCCCTGCCCATGGCCGAAAAAATTGGCGAAAAAACTGCTGATCCTCTGAAGTCCAATTCGGCGGGCGCCCTGGATGCGAAGCGCAAACCGTCGCCGGCGGAGCTGAAGTGGGAAGAAAAAACTCTGCGGCCAACGCTCGAGAAATCCCCGGAACGCCCGGCTGATTTCACCACGGTATCAAGCTACCCCATCAGGCGTCTTTACACCCCGGCAGACTTGCCGGACTGGAATCCCGAGCGCGATCTCGGCTATCCGGGCGAACCTCCTTATACGCGCGGAATTCATTCCACGATGTATCGCGGCCGCCTGTGGACCATGCGCCAGTTCGCCGGTTTCGGCGCTGCCGAAGACACCAACCGTAGATTCCGTTACCTCCTTTCGCAAGGACAGACGGGTCTTTCCGTCGCGTTCGATCTGCCCACATTGATGGGATATGACTCTGACCACGCGCTCTCCGAAGGCGAAGTAGGAAAATGCGGCGTAGCCATCAGTTCGCTGGCCGACATGGAGATTCTCTTCGACAAGATTCCGCTGGCCGACGTCACCACTTCGATGACCATCAATTCCCCGGCCTCGGTGATTTGGGCCATGTATCTCGCCGTCGCCGAAAAGCAGGGCGCTGACTGGAAGAAAATCTCCGGAACGCTGCAGAACGATATTTTGAAGGAATACATCGCGCAAAAAGAATACATCTACCCGCCTGAGCCTTCGATGCGGCTAGTAATCGACACCTTTGAGTTTGGAACGAAGCACACGCCGCGATTCAACCCCATTTCCGTTAGCGGCTACCACATTCGCGAGGCGGGATCGACTGCGATTCAGGAACTGGCTTTCACTCTGCGCGACGGCATCGAATATGTGGAATGGGGGTTGCGGCGCGGGCTGGACGTGGACGAATTCGTGCCGCGTCTTTCGTTTTTCTTCAACGCGCACAATGACTTCTTCGAGGAAATCGCAAAATATCGCGCGGCACGGCGCATCTGGTACAAAACCATGCGCGAGCGCTTTGGTGCCAAGAGCCCGCGTTCCTGGGCGCTGCGCTTTCACACCCAAACTGCCGGATGCTCGCTCACCGCGCAGCAGCCTTACAACAACGTGGTGCGAACCGCCTTGCAAGCTCTCGCAGCGGTTCTCGGCGGAACGCAATCTCTGCACACGAATTCTCTGGACGAAGCGTGGGCGCTCCCCACCGAGTTTGCCGCAACCGTCGCGTTGCGCACGCAGCAGATCATCGCCCATGAAAGCGGCGTCACGAACACAGCCGATCCGCTGGGCGGTTCGTACTTCGTGGAAACGCTGACGGACGAAATCGAACGCGGCGCGTGGGANNCAAGTGGCCGTGGACCGCAAAGAAAAAATCATCGTGGGCGTGAATGATTACGTCGCTGACGAGAAGCCGCTCGAGACATTGCTGATTGACGAGTCAACCGCTGAAGGCCAAACCAAGCGCCTCCGCGAGCTTCGCGCTGAACGCTCGAACGACGAAGTTGCGCGCCGCCTCGCAGCGCTGCGCAAAGCCGCTGCGGGCACGGAAAATACCATGCCTTACATTTACGAAGCGGTGAAGGCATACGCTACCCTTGGCGAAATTTGCGATACCATGCGAGACGTCTTCGGCATCTACGAAGAAGTGGCCATCACCTAGGCGTCCAGTCCGGAAAATTTACGCCGTATCGATCAGAGGCAATCCAACATTGAAAATGTTAAGACCAACTGGAACTTCTCTGCTTACGATTCTCTGCTGCGCGTTCTTCTTTTGCGCGATCGCGCTACAAACGGCCGCAGCGGCGGAAAAAGACAAAAAACCTGCAAGCGTCAAGAGCGGCTTTATCACCACGCCTGACGGCGTAAAAATTCATTACCTCGAAGCAGGACATTCCGTGTCGGGCCAGAGCGCCCAAGTCGGTAATCCTCTGCCAGCGGACGTGACCCCGACCAAGGGCCAAATTGCGGTTTCAGCGGACCGCAAATTCCCTTCCCTCCTTTTTGTCCCCGGATGGACTATGCCCGCGTGGATTTGGGAGAACCAAATCTCGTATTTCTCGAAAGANNCCCGCCGCTCGTGCCCGCGACATCAAAGCGCTCGTAACGCAGTTGCATCTCGCTCCCGTTGTGATCGTGGCTTGGTCCATGGCGGTGGTCGAAACCATGGCCTACATTGACCAATTCGGAACCGGAGATTTCGCCGGGTTCGTATTTGTTGACAACGACGCGGGCGGCCGCGCCCCTGGCGCCGCCGATCAGGATTTTGATCTTCTCAAGGGAGTCTTAGAGGACAGGCAAAACGCAGCGAACAACTTTGTTCGTAAACTAAATTTCAAGAAGCCCCAAGCGGAAGAATATCTTCAAAGAGTAATTCAAGCGTCACTCCGCGTGCCGACGAACACCGCGGTCGCGCTACTCGTCGGATATTTCGTCGCGGACTACCGCTCCGTTCTCCCGAAAATTGACAAGCCCAGC
>PKWH01000069.1 GCA_003131985.1 Acidobacteriota bacterium
CCGGTAGCCACGGCGCCTGTGGCGAAACCTGCCACCGCCCGGAAGAACACTCCCACTCCTGATGTACCAATAGTGGCTAAAGCATTCCCAGATCAGAACCCTCCCACCTCGATGGGCAGTTCCGCCATCCCGACCCTTCGAAAACCGAGAGAGGAAGTTCAAACCGGCGGCTTCGGAGATCCGGACGGAGTGGCAGCCAACGGCAAGACGAATCATGCGGCAAATATTGCAGTCAAAGGCAGTTTCGATCTTCCTCCCGGTCCCGGCACTGGCAACGGCACCGGCGGAGCGAAGGGAGCAAAGGGAGTGATTGCCAGCACTGGTTTTGGCAACGGTGTTGCAGTTGGTGGTCCCGGCGGACCCAATCATGGAACTGTTCATGAAGGAGGATTCGCGGATGAAACTGCGGTGGCCGCTGGACCGAAAGTAAAGCAAGCTAACGTCGTATCGAGCACCATTCCTGTTGAAATTATATCCAAGCCGAAACCGGCTTATACGGATGAGGCACGCGCCAGGAAAATCGAAGGAGAAGTATCTTTGCAAGTTGTTTTCACGGCTTCGGGAGAAGTGAGGGTCGAGCGTGTTGTGCAAGGATTGGGTTATGGTTTGGATGATTCCGCCCAAGCCGCCGCGCGCCAAATACGATTTAAACCGGCTCGGCAGAACGGCCAACCAGTGGATTCAACCGCCATCGTCCACATCGTATTCGCATTGGCATATTGATAGGGGGGAACGGCAATGGTTACGTGGAAAAGCTTCTGTCTTATGGTATTGCTGGCTGGGGGCCTGACGGGTGCCGCAGCGGCGCAGACAACACAGACCGCCGATCAAACCCAGCCACAGGCCGGGGCCACGGACGCACCGGTGACCACCGTCGATCAGGCGATCGATCGCATAATCGCGCGAGAGCATGAAGAGATCGCAACGATCCGGCGTTTCAATCCGGTAATTGAAACCTACATTCAGGACATGAAACCTGACAAGGACATGGGAGCGGTCCCCGTGAAGGACCACTATTTCCTGGGACAGGCCGATCTTTCGAAGGGCGTCGTGGATAACTCGATGCTCAACGGGAAGAAGGGCAAGCTCCAAGCTTTTAATCCAATCGCCCATCTTGGCGAGATGTTCAGTTCTTCTTACATTCCCGATGGTTTTCTGCAGATGATTTACATCGATACGAACGGATTCGACCGCCAGCACTACCAGTTCGATTACGTTCACCGCGAGTTTCTGGGCGAAGTTCGCTGCGTAGTCTTCGACATCACGCCGCTGCCTAAGTCCGGCAAAGGCCGGTTCAAGGGACGCATCTGGGCGGACGATCAGGGTTTCACAATTGTGCGATTTAACGGTGTGTACACGCCCGTAGCGGGGATTAACGGATTCAATCTTCACTTTGATAGCTGGCGATTGAACGTGCAACCCGGCCTCTGGCTGCCGGCTTACATTTTCAGCCAGGAATCGGACCTAAAAGATTTTATGGGCAACCACGTTCGCTTCAAGTCGCAAACGCGGCTGTGGGGCTACAACTTGAAAAACGTGGGCCGCCAAGAGGAATTCAGCGAGCTGACCATTGAATCGCCAAGTGCGATTCAGGACCAGGCGCCCTCAACGGATCGTTCTCCTATCGAAGCGCAGCGCGAATGGCAGCATCAGGCGGAAATCAATGTGCTTGATAGACTGCAGCGAATCGGTCTACTGGCGCCTCCAGGTGAAGTGGATAAAGCGCTCGAAACGGTGGTCAATAATCTTGAGGTGGGAAACAACATAGACATTCAGCCCGAGGTTCATTGCCGCGTGATGCTCACCGGCACGCTGGAAATGTTTTCGATCGGCCACACGATCGTTCTGAGCCGTGGATTGATTGACGTTTTGCCCGACGAAGCCAGTATTGCCACCATGCTGGCGCAAGAATTGGCCGACATCATCATGACTAAACCCTCCACCGACCAGTGGGGTTTCAACGATACAACCACCGTGACCGCTACCGAAGCTTTGGGACACTTTAGTTTCAGGGACACTCCCGAACAAGTTCATCAGGACGGCGAGAAAGCCCTGGAGCTTCTAAAGAATTCGCTTTACAAAGATAAACTTGCAACCGCTGGGCTCTTTCTGAAGCAGCTCGATGCCGATTCGAAAACGCTTCCGGTTCTGATCAATCCGCACCTGGGTAACCGCATCTATCTCGCCGACCAACTGATAAGCTCGGCGCCCAGCCTTGAACCCACGAAACTTGACCAAATCGCTGCCTTACCGATTGGCGGGCGCGTGAAGCTCGATCCATGGAACGATCACGTGGAATTAAACAAGGCTAAACCGTTACCTTTGCTTTCGGCCCGCGAGAAAATGCCGTTTGAAATCACACCATTCATGCCCTACCTGACGCGCTATCAAAAACCCGGTTCCGGAATTTCCGCGGAACCCACCAAGGCTGATTTGGCCAAGAAGGACAATCAGCAGCCACAACAACAGCAACAGTAATTTCCTTAAGTTTTCTGGTTTTTGGGTTAGACCGGCGTCTGGGAGCATCCAGACGCCGTTTTTTTTTGGCGGCGGCTCAGCGGATGCGTAGA
>PKWH01000077.1 GCA_003131985.1 Acidobacteriota bacterium
GACATCGGCGTCAATCTCGTTTCCATGAAGCAGGATATTGTCGGCAACGTCCAGCCATTCCTGCTCGTCCTTCTCGCGGCCGTTGGTTTCTTGCTGCTGATTGCTTGCGCGAATGTTGCCAATCTTCTTCTGGCGCGCTCGATGGGCCGCTCGCGCGAGTTTGCCATTCGCGCGGCTNNGGAGCGTTGGGACTCTTACTCGCCTTTTGGGGAACCAAAGCGGTGCTCGCCACTTTACCCGGCGCTTTGCCGCGCGCGAGCGAAGTCTCCCTCGATTCGCGCGTTCTGTTCTTTACCATGGCGTTGTCGCTGCTAGCCGGAATTGTTTTTGGCCTCGCCCCTGCGCTGAAAACTTCGCGCGTGAACTTGCTGGACATACTCAAAGAGAGCGGCGGCGGTTCGGGCGGAGGCCGCCACCGCCTGCACGGAGTTTTCGTCGCCGTCGAAGTAGCCATGGCCTTGGTTTTGCTCGTCGGCGCCGGACTGATGGTTCGCAGTCTCGCCGCGCTTTGGCGCGTCGATCCCGGCTTCAATCCCAGGCACGCGATCACTTTTGTTTTGTCCCTGCCGGCTGATCCCAACACCACCTCCGCCGAAACACGCGCGCGTCTGCGGCTGTTCGACGATAAAATGAACAACATTCCGGGAGTGAAAGCTGTTTCCGTCACGCTAGGCTCGCGCCCGATGATCCATAATTCTTCGGAGGTTTTCTGGATTGAAGGCGAGCCCAAGCCCGCCAACCTACACGACATGCACCCAGCATTGTTTTATCTCGCTGAAGCAGGTTTTCAGAAAGCCATGGGAGTCACGCTCGAACGCGGCCGCTTCATTACGCCGCAGGACGATGAGAACGCGCCAATCGTCGTGGACATAGATGACGTTTTCGCGCGCACTTATTTCCCTCATGAAGACCCCATAGGGAAGCGCATCAATCTCAGCACCTTTAACGTGCAAGCCGAGATCGTGGGCGTGGTCGGGCACGTGAAGCAGTGGGGGCTCGATGCCGATCCGAAATCGGCGATTGAGGCGCAGTTCGATTATCCCTTCATGCAGGTTCCGGAAAAACTCATGCCGCTGATGGCCACTGTTGTCGCCGTCGTGCTGCGCACCGAAGGCGATCCCACTGCGGTAATGGTTGGCGTTCGCCGTGCGGTCGCGGAAATCGATTCTCGCGAAGCGGTATACAACGTTCAAACGCTGGACACAGTCATTTCCAATTCGTTTGCCGCGCGCAGGCTCTCCATGATTCTGCTGGGCATCTTCGCGGCACTCGCTCTGGTGCTCGCGTGCGTCGGAATCTACGGCGTGATTTCGTATTTGGTGGGCCAGCGCACTCGCGAAATCGGAGTGCGCATGGCGCTCGGCGCGCAACCCAGCGACGTGCTGCGCCTGGTGATCGGGCACGGGACAAAGATGGCGCTGATCGGCGTCGCGATCGGCATCGGCGCCGCGCTGGGACTGACGCGTCTGATGGCCAATCAGCTCTTCGGCGTCAGTGCGTATGATCCGCTGACTTTTGCCGGCGTTGCCGTGCTGCTGATTATCGTGGCCGTCGCGGCGTGTTACATTCCCGCACGCCGCGCAATGCGAGTGGACCCGATGGTTGCTCTGCGCCACGAATAGCGCATCAAACGCAAAAGCCCGCCAACGCTGACGCATTGGCGGGCTTCGCCGCGACGAATCCTTCCTGCAGACCTCGCCGCCCAAGATTCTGACCATGACTTGCCGGCACGAAGGCCCAGAACTACTAGGTCGCGGTACTGCCTCGCATAAAGTGCGCGATGATCATGATGATTCCGATCACCAATAGTATGTGGATAAATCCCACAGTAACGTGAAACGCGAAGAACCCTAACAGCCATAGAATAATCAATATTGCACCGATTGCCGCCAGCATAGATTCCTCCTGGTTGTAAAAGCAACGCGAGCCTACGCCCGTTCAATCCAGCACTCCATACACGACTCCCGTTATAAGCCAGCCCAATTCAATGTACGTGATGGGTACAAACGGTCTTGGCGGCTCTATTTAGGCTTGATTTCACCCGCGGCATCGAAGCCGAATTGAGGGTTCTTATACGTCCCGGTCATCTTCACCGCAACCGCCGCCCCCGCTTTCTTCCTTTTGAAGAGCGGATCTAACGGCTTCAGCAGGGTCGATTTCATTCCCGTGGTCTCCTGCGACAACTGCGCTTCGGTTTTCAGCATTCCGTGGAAATCGATCTGCTCGTTCGACAAATTGTAAGTGCCGTTCATGCGCGCCGACGCTCCCGGCACGCTAAAAGACAGCTCCGAAAACTTCGCCACCCCTTCGCGCAGGTCCACGTGACCCTTCAAATTCAACACCACATTCTCCGGATCATCCGCGTCCGCCTGTGCTTGCGGTTTATTCTTGTCTTGCTTCTCGCCGCGCGCGCGTTCGCTCATCTCATCCACGCGCGTCTGCATCGCGGGTTTCGTAAAGGCCCCTTCGCCGATTCCGAAATCTCCGCGTAGGATAAGCTCTTGCAGAAATGGTCGTTTTTGCGGCGGTATCTCCAGGTGCGCTTTCAGGCTCGTCACCCCGTTCATGGGCGGATGGCTTGCCGTCACAAACAACCGCAACAAATCCTGAATGCGTCCGTTATTGACCTCCACATCCAGCGAAGTCGTTTTTCCCTTTTGCCCCGGCTTACCGGCCACGCTGCCGGAAGCGGCCACCGACGTCTGCAGAAACGAAGTCTCTACCTGCTTCAAAAGAACATCGCCATTTGTCCCGTTCACATTCGCTGAGAATTTCGAAGTCAAATGCACTTCGTGCTCGCTTTTCACCACCTTGAAGTCCGGAATATCAATCGTGCCGTGCGCTCCAATTTCGCCGAGCCGCCCCGCGAAATCACCCGTGGAAGATAGCGTTCCGCTGATCCCTGGAAATATGCCCAGGTCCGCTTTCTGAAATTTGTAGGAGCCCGAAACCGGAGTCGCGCCCAAATCCGTCAGATTCAACGGTCCGAATTTCCCCTCCGATACAATTTCTCCGGGCGGTTCCGCGTTCTTCATCGTTACGCTGTAAGACCACGAATTGTCGCGCGCGTAGGATTCCACCTTTAGCGCATGCATCTCAAACTTCAGCGGAGCTTTGCCGTCCGAGCGCGCCACTTCCAGCTCCCCACCGTCCGCCACAATTTCGCCGATACGCACCTCAGGTTTTTGGCTGGATTGCGAAGCAGAACTGTTGGCGCTGATGCCTCGCAGCGGCGCGTGCACCTGCAGTCCAGTCAACACCACTCGCGCGATATATCCCGGCCTCACGATCAGGTCCGCATACCGCGCTTCGATTTCCAGCTTGTGAATAGTTATCAGCGGCGCAGCCTCTCCCGCGTTGGACGACGCCGCGAATGTCACATCCTCAGCCACGCACCCCGGATTCGGAAAGTAAACCTTGCGAAACTTCGCGAATGAAACTTTCGCCCGTACCGTGTCCTCCAGCCCTTGTGTCACCCGCCGTTGCGTGAACGGCGACTTGATCGCCACCGCAACCACCACCACGATCACCATGATGCAGGCAATCGCTGCAACTGCCGCCGCAGCCCACACCACCCAATGAAGACGCGGTTTGCCCGCTGCGTTCCTTTTGTTCCGCTTTGATTTTGCGCGCATGTTGGAAGCCGTTCAGATTATGAGGCACGATGCTGGGCGTAAGGTAGGATTCCGCTAAGAATAGGGTCGCCCCGTTTCGACCTTCCTTATAGTAGATTGGTCTTAGGCGGCAAAAGTTACCAGGAGATTTACGTGCGTTGGACCCCAGGCGGAGTCAGCAACGATGTAGAGGACGACCGTTCCAGCAGCGGCGGCGGAGGATTCCCAGGCGGTATCCACATCGGCATTGGCGGCATACTGATCCTCTTGGTTCTGAGTTTTATTTTCAAACGCGACCTGCTCACGCCATTCTTGGGCGGCTCGTCCGCCACAGAATCCACCTCCAGCGCGCCCGCCAGCCCGGCGCAGAGCGCCTCCGAACAGCGCGAAGTCCAATTCGTCTCTTTCGTTCTCGACGACGTGCAAAATACCTGGGCGAAAATCATCCCGCAGTATCGTCACGCAAAACTGGTCCTCTATCGCGGAGGCATCGATTCCGCCTGTGGCCTCGCGCAGACCGCCACCGGCCCCTTTTACTGTCCCGGCGACGAAAAGGTCTATCTCGACCTCAGCTTCTTCTCCGAACTCAAAAATCGCCTCGGCGCATCGGGAGAATTCGCTCAGGCTTACGTGATCGCTCACGAAATCGGCCATCACGTGCAGAAAATCACGGGAATCGAGCGAAAAGTCCGCCAGGAGGTGGAAAGCAATCCGCGAATGGCCAACGCCATCTCCGTGCGCGTCGAACTCCAAGCCGATTGCTACGCCGGAGTCTGGGCCAATTCCACCGAACAGCGCGATCTCTTGCAACAGGGAGACGTCGAGTCCGCCATGAACGCCGCAGCCGCCGTCGGCGACGACCATCTGCAAAAAATGCAGACCGGCCGCGTCATGCCCGACAAATTCACCCACGGCACCTCAGCCCAACGCGACTTCTGGTTCAACCGCGGATTCACCACCGGCAGCCTAACCGCCTGCGACACTTTCTCTTCCTCCCAATAGGCCAATGTGCTCAGCCTTTGACTGCGCTTCCGCACTACCTGCTAAAAATTCTCGCGAACGCCTCGGCGTAAAACCGTTGGAGCGCAGCAGGCTGCCCTTCGGCGCCATGCTTATTTCCCGGCTTTCTTCGCCGCCACGTCCGGGCGAGGATCACCAACAAACCCGTCCCGGTTAGGCATTTTCACGCGCGGCAGCGTCGTTTTGTTCAACTCCGCTTTTTCGCCGACAATTCCGTTCAGGTACAGAATGAACGCCGTAACCGCATACGTCTCGTCGGGCGTAAGACTTCCTGGTCGCGCATAAGGCATCGTGCGATGTATGAAGTCCCAGACCGTCGTCGCGTAAGGCCAGTAGCTGCCCACCGTCTTCACCGGGTTCTTGCCCCGCAAGGTACCCTGACCTCCAACAAGCGCGGGATATTGCAACATTCCCTGGCCGCGATCTCCATGGCAGTTTCCGCAGAGCGTCTGATAATCGTGTCGTCCTTGCGTGACCGTGCCGTGTCCCACAGGCAGCCCTGAGCCATCCGGGGCCACCGAGATGTCGCGCTCGCGAATTTCTTCTGCGGTCGCTGGCCTTCCGAGTTTGTAACTTTGAGTTTGCGCAACTGCGACTGTGACTACAGCGATCGCTGCGCAAAGTATGAAGAGCCTAGCCTTATTCATGGCTCACCTTTCCATCTTTGTGGACGTACCACACCTTGATGCCGTTGTAATGGTCGGTTGCGTTCAATCCGCGTACCGCCACGAGTTCCTCTCGTGTCGGCTGTAAGTAGCCGGTTTCGTCCGTGCATCGCGATTGAAGCGAAGTCTCTTCCCCATCCCACCACCACGGAAAGCGAAAGCGAGTAACTGCTTTCGGCAGTATTGGCTCATTGAGCTGCGCGTCTTGCCAGCTCTTGCCGCCATCCGTCGAAACCTCAGCCTTGGTGATCCGTCCTCTGCCCGACCATGCCAGGCCGGTAATCTCATAGAAGCCCGGACCAGATAGTTCCTGCCCACCAGCAGGGCGCGTAATCACAGACTTGGCTTCCATTACGAATGTGAATTGGCGCGCCTTTCCATCCGGCATCAGGTCTGTATAGTGACCCGTTTCGTACGACGTCATGTAGGGTTGATCGACCACTTGAACGCGCCCCAGCCACTTGATGTTTACATTCCCTTCCCAGCCCGGAACCACGAGTCGTACGGGATATCCCTGCTCAGGGCGCAGGGCTTCGCCGTTTTGTCCATAAGCTACCAACACGTCATCAAGTGCCTTCTCAAGAGGAATGCTGCGTGCCAGTCGGCCTGCATCTGCGCCTTCCGCCACGATCCAGGTGGCCCCCGGCTTCAATTCTGTTTCCTCTAATAGAGTCCGCAGGGGGACGCCGGTCCACTCGCTGCAACTAAGAAGGCCGTGGCTCCTCTGCGGATTGGCGGCTGGCCGTCCTATCTGCTCGCCTCCGCTATTGCCTGCGCACTCAAGGAAGTGGATTCTCGAGACCGAAGGCAACCGATGGAAGTCTTCCATCGTGAAAATCAACGGCCGCTCTACCAAGCCATGGATCATTATCTCGTGACGGCGAGGATCGATTTCGGGCACTCCCGAATGATGAACCTCGTAATGCAACGCGGAGGGCGTGATAATGCCGAACAGGTCTTGTAATGGCGTTTTGCTATAGCTTGATGCCGGTGTGATTGATTCTGGAAAGAAACGAACGGATTTTTCGAACGGCGACCGTTCCCCGTAAGCGCGTCGTGGCGCTCCCAATTCCTGCGGGAAGCCAACTGGAGGTATAGCCGCGGCCCCGAGGGTTGCACTCGCGGTTGCTAAGAACGCTCTTCTGGTGAGTCCCTTCCTTTTCATGGCTTCCTCCAAAAAGCGGTGTCCTGTGTTTTGGGAAAAACTGAGACGGCCCTCCTAGGACCATTCATCGAACATTGACGATATTCGATGCATTGGGATAAGCTTTTACGCATCCGAACTGTTCTTCCTATACGTTATACGTTCATGATCAGACGTGCGGCCTGAGGGAATCCAGCAACGCACTTGCGGTTCACGCGGTAATACATAAATGTTCCCCGCCGTTCCGCCAGAACAAACCGGCAGCCGCGCAGAATTTTCAGGTGATGCGATATCGTGGGCTGCCCGATCGGAAAATGTTTAACAATGTCGCAAACGCAGACTGGTTGATCGTTCGTCGCCAGTAGGTTGAGTATACGAATACGGATCGGATCTGCAAGCGCTTTGAAACAACAGGCGTACTCCTCCGCACGAGGCTGCGTAAGCTTGGGAGAATTCACCTCGGGGCAACAACCGGACGTTGTGCATTTCGTGTTGGCGGCCATTGCCGTTCAAATTCAAGGCTATACCATCAATCGACAAACGTCAATATAGGTTTCAGGGTAAAATGCGCAGCTGTTTATCTGAAGACACGGGCTTTGAGTCCCTCGCCCCGGCTTCAATCCCTTTCCCGACACAGCCCTTAACCGCGTCGCGGCACGTGTATGCTCACACACACGACTCCTTGAAATTCGCCAAACAACGTGCTAGCGTTTTTCGTGATTAGTTTTGGCAAATTTGGCGGAGGGCGGTTAGAACGCAGTTGCCTCGTACGCGTCTGTCCCGCGGTCAGTAACACGCACCCCCTCCTTGATTGCTCTAAGCAGCTTGAATCTTCTGGGATACTCTCAGTTCGCCAGACCAGCTTATCCGCCTGCTCACCTGGCACAGTCTCAACAAATCACGCGAGCGGCGTTTTTCTCTCTCGGAATCTACTTGCAACTGAGCCATTTTCTGGCTCCAAACTCGCAAAATTAAATCGCCAAACTCAGGAAGTAGAACACGTCGTAACTTATAGAAAACAAAGAGCGACGAACTGCTCAAATAGCCAAAATATTCAAAAATGCCCTCTCGATATTTCGCCTATTTCCCAGGTCGCTGAATGAGGCCATGACTATAGAGCGCGAACAACTCGAAGCGGACGTTCTGATCATCGGCGCGGGGCCGGCAGGCTTGGCCTGCGCGCTTCATCTCGCAAACCTGATCGAGCAGCACACCCAGGCAAACAAATCACCCGTGCTCTCCGCCGAGAATATCTATGTCCTGGAAAAGGCGCGCGAAATTGGAGCGCATCAGCTTTCCGGCGCGATCATGGACGCGCGCGGCCTTCGCGAGCTTGTCCCCGACTTCGAAAAAACTGCGCCGCTCGACACACCCGTCACCGGCGACGCCGCCTATTACTTCACCGAAAAAGATTCNNGTGAATCTTTTCACCCAATTTGCCGGCAGAAATCTTTTGTATGACACGGCTGCCGGCAGAAACGGCATCTCCGGCGTCCTCACCGAAGACAAAGGTGTGGACAAAAACGGCAAGCCCAAAGATAACTTCACTCCGGGCTACGAGCTGCGCGCAAAAGTCACCGTACTCGCCGAAGGCCCGCGCGGTTCTCTCACCAAGGAACTCGTCGACAATCTAAAGCTGGACGGCCTGAATCCGCAGGTTTACGGAATCGGCATAAAAGAATTGTGGG
>PKWH01000066.1 GCA_003131985.1 Acidobacteriota bacterium
ATTATCACCACCATCCAGGCCGGCACCAAGCCCATCTCAACCAGGGAAATAAAAGCCGCAGAGATCAGGAGTTTGTCGGCGATGGGATCCAGCAGAATTCCGAGCGTGGTGACTTCGCGGCGCTTGCGGGCTATATAGCCATCCATTACGTCGGTCGCTGCTGCAACCAACAAAATCAGCACGCCCCAAACTTCAAAATGTATGGGAAAACCTTCCACATCCCAGTTGGGTTGGCGGGTCAACAGAACAACCACCAAGAGCGGAACAAAAAAGATTCGGAGGGTTGTGAGACTGTTTGGCAGGTTCATTTTAATGTCTGCAAGAACCTCGGTGATGATTCCGCGGCCACCGTATGCTCGCCTCACTATAGTCCTGCAATAGAAACGAGTCAACGGCGCGAATTTGTGTGCGAAACGTGCGGGCGCTTCTTCATGAATATAGGCACTTTGCCGCCGTACTGTGGAAATCCTTGTGGAAAAGGACGAGCTTCAATTCGCGAGAGTTGAGCTGAAAAGCGGGGATTGGCAGATAGCGATCGGAAGGATTTAATCTCAAGCAATTGATAATAGGCCATTTAGCTAAAGGTAGCGTCCCATTTGGGCCAAATCTAGCGACGAGTGGGCTCTTTCTAAGTGCTTACGGAATTTGCACAGGTTTGCAGCATTTTGTGAGCTAAGGGTCACTAGTAATTGGATTTGCTGTTCTTGCAAACCTCCCCCAACTTCTGCCAATTTCCGCAACAATGTTTGCAAATACCATGGAATATTGCGATTACTAGCCATGCGACACCGCGCAAATGCTGCGCTCGAATTTTCTAAGTCATACTTTGGCTGGCGGGCTTACAAAATCTTGCAGGTGTCGCGCGAGCGATTCGGGCAGTTCCGCGTCCAGGTCCATATGCCCATCCAAGACTTCGGAGTGAAGGACGCGGCCACAGGCGTGTACCAGCGAGAGATGCCTGCCATCAGAAATGGGGATTCGCAGGCGCAGATGGACGAGAGGATCGACAGGCATTACCACATCAACTCGCGCGAGGAGTTCGTCTAAGCCAGCACCTGTGACCGCTGAAGTAAAAATCGCATTTTCGCGGCGCTCATTTGATTTTTTCAGCATGGCTAAATCTTCTTCCGGGAGCCGGTCAGTCTTGTTGAAGACGTTTAGACGCGGACGATCTAGGACGCCCAGATCCGCGAGAACTTTCAGGACATCCGCATCGTGTTCGGCGTGATGGGGATTGGAGATATCTGACACATGAATGATGACAGCGGCCTCTTGAACTTCCTCGAGCGTGGCCCGGAAAGCCGCAATCAGGTCCGGCGGAAGATCGCGGAGAAATCCCACCGTGTCGGAAAGCAAGACTCTGCGGCGTGACGGCAAGCGAACGGCGCGGACGGTGGGATCGAGAGTGGCAAACATTTTTGAAGACGTCAGGACGTCGGCATGAGTGAGCGCGTTGAACAGCGTGGATTTCCCCGCGTTCGTGTATCCCACCAGAGCGATCATACCAAGCGGAAGCGCCTGACGCGCCCGGCGGCGCGTGGTGCGCTGGCGGCGAACCGTTTCAATGGATTCCTGAATTTTGCGGACGCGATCGCGAATGCGGCGGCGATCCGTCTCAAGCTTTTGCTCTCCAGGACCGCGCGTTCCAATTCCTCCGCCAAGTCTGGAAAGCTCCTCACCCCTGCCTGTGAGGCGGGGTAGCAAATAATTCAGTTGCGCCAACTCGACTTGCAACTGGCCTTCCCGCGTGCGCGCATGCGTGGCGAAAATATCCAGGATGAGCTGCGTGCGATCGATCACACGGCGGCCGACTCCTTTCTCAAAATTGCGGAGTTGCCCGGGTGTGAGGTCATGATCCACGATCACGAGCGGAACGTGGCGCATGTCCGCCTCAATGCGTATTTCTTCCAGTTTGCCGCGGCCCACCAGGGTGGCGGGGTCAAGCGTATCGCGAACCTGCAACAACGAGCCTTCGATCTTGGCTCCCGCGCTCTCTGCCAATTCTTGAAGCTCTTCCAGTGAATCGCGTCCGGCCGCAGTGGGATCGCCGGCGCGTCCGCGCGGAGCTTTTTTCAGGCCGACTCCGACAAGCAGGACTCGCTCTCGGTTATCTACAGGCTGGGCTGTTTTCATTCGACAGCGCGATGCCGGACCGCGCGGAACGTGGGAGGATTCCTTCTCATCTACGAGCCATTATACGCCGTTTGAGCGTATCCGAGAAAAGTGCAGAAATGCGCGTTAGCGATCGGACGGCGCGGAAGCGGCCAGGATCAGGTCAGAGAGGAATTCCCCAAGCCCGCGGCCGGTTAACTGAAATCCAGGATCGCGCGTGGCTTTATCCATCCATCCGAGATAGACGAGCAGCGCGAGTTCGGACCATCTTTGGGCGCTCGAAGGAGTGAAGCCAACGTCACGGAGAACGCTGACGATGTGCGCGCGCCGTTTCTCCTCGATGGCCGCGATATGACTGGCGATGCGCTCATCTCTACGCGCCCACGCGCGAAAGGAAACTTCCAAACGGGCGCGATCAGGGTTTGCGCTGCGCTCAACAAAATGTGCCCAGCGCGCAGCCGCTCCCGAATTAACTTCGCGCGCCGCTTCCAACCATCGCATTTCTTCGTCTTCCCACTGAAGCAGCATGCGCGAAAGCAGGTCTTCCCGGTCTTTAAAATGCCAGTAAAAGCTGCCTTTCGTCGAGCCGAGGTCGCGAGCTAGAATTTCAATGCGCACGGATTCGACGCCTTGCGCCGAGAGGCGCGAGAAAGCAGCTTGAATCCAATCGTCCGGTTGAAGCGGGGATTCGCGAATTGGAGATGGGGACGCCATACGTTTGCGTATATTGCCTGCACAATAGCGAACATGGGTTGCGAGGGTCAAGCACTGATGCGTTCATCGCCGTTATGCGCGAGGTGTTCTAAGAAATGCGACGGCGGCTGCGGCGATTTCCGGGTCATCGCCAAAACCTGTGAGCCACTGTACCGACGGTTCTTTGCGAAACCATGTAAGTTGTCGCTTGGCGAATTGGCGGGTGGCCTGTTGAATCTTTTCTAGAGCGGCTTCCAGAGTCGATCGACCGGCCAGATGAGCGAGCAGTTCAGCATAGCCAATGAATTGGAAAGGTTTTACATGGCCTGGAATGCCGCTGGATGACAGCTTACGCACTTCGTCGAGCCAGCCGTCACTGAGCATGGCGACGGTGCGCGCGTCGATTCTTGCGTAAAGGGCGGGGCGCGAAGGCAAGAGCCCGATTTTTTGAACGTCATAACCTTCCAGGCTGCTGCGTCCAGCGCGATGAATTTCGCGGACCGGCTTTCCGGTCAGGATTCTCATCTCGATCGCGCGAATCACTTTCTGGGTGTCGCGAGGGCCAATTCGCGCGGCATTTTCGGGATCCAAACGCACGAGTGCGCGATGAAGATAATCCGATCCGTGAAGTTGCGCTTTCGTACGCAAGCGTGCGCGCAAATCTTCGGAGCGTTCAGGCGCATCCGCCAATCCTTCGAGCAGTGCGCGCAAGTAAAGGCCAGTGCCCGCCGTTAAAATCGGCAATTTTCCGCGCTCAGTGACTTCGGCGAGAACCAGCAGCGCTTGCCGTCGATATTCGCCAGCGGTAAAAAGTTCGTCGGGTTCAACGAGGTCAACCAGATGATGTGCGATTCCCCCTTGCTCGGCGAGAGGAACCTTCGCCGTGCCTATATCAAAATGGCGGTAAACCTGGGTGGAATCGCATACGAGGACTTCGCCGTTTAACTGCTGGGCCAGCCAAATCGCGAGAGAGGATTTTCCGGAGGCAGTAGGTCCCAAAATGACGACGAGAGGAGCGAGCACGCTCATCTAGAGAACTTCCACAAGCGCCATATTAGCAAGAGCAACACCACTGCGGCCAAAAGAAGCGTCCCGGAGACTTGCGAGCGATTGAATTTCACGGAACTGTTACGGCTGAGAACCCGGCTGGATATTATAGTAAAAAGCTGCCCGTATTTGGATATTTGGACCTGGGAACTGTGAAGGCAAAGGTTCAAACGGAACCGATGTGCGAATAGCGGCAAACACCGCCCGGTCAAGCGCCTCTTTTCCCGAAGTTCGCTCCAAAACCGGATCCGTCACGTGTATCGCGCCGTTGCGGTCGATGTAAAATGTAATCACGACGATTCCTTTATCTCCCATGTAGAAGGATTCGGGGAGCACGGCGCCCCAGTTCTTTTGTACGATGTCGTGTAGCCGCCTCATATAGCTGTCAAAATCCACGCCCTGAGTGTCCGTAAGGATCTGCATGCCCGTTCCCGCGCCTGGACCGTGCCCACCGCCTCCTCGACCGTTACCTCCTTGAATCGTCGAGTCTCCGCCGTATGTTGTCCCTCCGGGGCTGCGTTTAATTGCGTCCTGAATCTGATCCTGCATCTGCTTGCCCGGGGTACCACTCGGCAAACCCAAATTCAATCCGGTTCTGGGCTGCGAGGTAGGCTCGCTCGGCAACAACAGCTTCGACGGCGGGGGATTTTCAGTCGCAGGCACCGGCTCGCTTGGCGCAGTGTTGGTCGACACCCGGGGAGTTGGAGCCGAAGGCAAATCGGAGGGTGGGCGCTCCGGACTTGCCGCGGGCGGCGCTTCGATCGCGTGCGATTCCGCACGCGGGGGAGCGACCTTGTTTAAAGTTTTTGGGTTAATGCGAACTTTCGGCGCTGGCTCAGAAGCGGGCGCCTTCGACAATGATCCGGCGTCCGAAGGCAAGTACACAACACCGAGCGACTTGCCTGCCTGTATAGCCTCTTCAGCCGTGGGGATATGAGGCGGAAAGATCTTCGGCAGGAAAATCACGAAAATGATCGCGGCGATGTGAAACGCAATCGAGAGTGCCCTGGTGATCAGATCTTCCTTGGCATCCCGCTTTTCTTCCGGCTCAACCAGCAGGTTCGCTTCGCCGGTGTTGAACATGTCCGGTTCAACAAGCTCGCGAAGCTGCGCCGTCATTTGCGGCGGCTTGTCGAATTTATCTATCTCGCGCTGCTCTGGCGGTTCCACATAAGCGGGCACCACGATGCGGGAATCCAGAATATCGAGTGCAGGATATTCGGTGATGGGACCGAAGCCTTCGAATTGCTTGGCTGGCATCGAGCGCGAGACAAGAGTGCGGTCAACGAGAACGCCGAGCGGAAGATGCGACGGAATGGTAGTTTTTCCGTCGAGCGGAACCGCGCCATCCGTCAGCTCGGAAGGCACGACCGTGCGGTCGTCCATGTAGGTCGTCAGACGGCGCGAGGGCCTCTTAGCCTCTTCTTCCGTGAGAGGACGCACATCTGTCGGAACCAGCGTCCGCGGAATCATCGGGAATCCTGTGAGGCAAAAGTCCCCAATTGGACGCGTTGCGCGTGCTCCAGGGTTGCTGCCATCACACGATCGGCTAGTCCGAGAGCGCGTCGTCCTGCGGGACCATCCACCAGCGGCGCGCGGCGCGTGCGAACGCATTCAAGAAACTCGCGAAGCTCGGCATGCAGCGGCTCTTCCGGCGTCGTAGGCACTTGTTCGAACTTGATTTCAGGTTGTGCGCCGCCCGATTCCACGTGTACACGCAACACATCCTGCCGCGTGAAATCCAGCGAGACGTATTCGTGCTCCTGAAAAAACCTCATCTTGCGGACGCGCTCGGTGGAAACGCGGCTGGCGGTAAGATTTGCGACCGTGCCGCTTTCGAATTCGATACGGGCTTGGGCGATGTCCACTTTGTCGGTCATCACCGGAATACCAACAGCCTTCAAATCCACAATGGGCGAGTTCACCAACGAGAGAAGAATGTCGAGATCGTGAATCATCACGTCGTAAACTACATCGATATCGAGGCTGCGCGGGGTAAAAATTCCCAAGCGATGTACCTCAAAAAACATCGGGCGCGAAACAATCTTTTGCACAGCCGTGATAGCAGGGTTGAAGCGTTCCAGATGGCCTACTTGCAGAACGCGGCGATTTTGAGTGGCGCTGGCGATCAGCGCATCGGCTTCGCTAAGGAATGCCGCCATGGGCTTTTCGACCAATACATCGAGGCCGCTGTCCAGCAGTTGGCAACCGATGCGGGAGTGTTCTTTCGTCGGCACCGCCAAGCTGACGGCCTGCACGCCTTCCGCCGCCAGCGACTGAATATCCCGAATTGCTCGCGTACCGAACTCAGCGGCAATTTTTTCCGCGCGCGCGGCATTTGCGTCAACCACGCCGACAAGCTCCGCGCCAGGAAGTTCGCGCCACACGCGGACGTGGTTCCGGCCAAACTCGCCGGCGCCGACGACGGCAACGCGAACAGGTTTATCGGTCACGATTTCCTTTCGGTGGGCGCTTTTCCGACGGGCTCGCCAAATCGCTTTCCGGCGCGAATGCCTCGATTGCGATTTCCGCATCGTCCGCGGCTCGAATCAGATCGTCGCGATCGAACAACAGCGTGCGGCCGGCATCGATCGCGAGAGCGGTGGCATTCGAGCGCCGCATTACTTCAATGGTCTTGAGTCCGATCACCGGCACATCGAATCGCATGTCTTGCAGCGGCTTGCTTACCTTCACTACTACCAATTTCTGGCCTCCCGTAATGCGCGCTGCACGTTCGATTGTCTCATCCGTGCCTTCCATAGCCTCTATCGCAACGCAAGCGCGGTCGCGCACCACGACCATTTGTCCCAGGTCCAGTCCGGCAATCTGCCGGGCGACTTTGTGTCCGTAGGCGATGTCAGCGGCTTCTGAGTCATTCGGGGCTCGCTTCGTCAGAACCCCCGCCTCCGGCAAAAGCGGTCCAAGAAATTTCGTTGAATTTACGAGTTCGATGCCTTCTTCACTGAGCACGCCGACAATGGCGCCGATCAGCGAGTCCGTATTCTTTGCCTTCAGAGAAAACAGCAATTTTGCAAGGCGCCAATCGGGCCGGATGGCGCTGAAGATTTTATTGTGTTTCACCTGCCCGGCCATCACAGCGCGCTTCACACCTTCTTGATGCAATAATTCAATCGTACGGCTAAGCTCGCCCAGGCTCACCCAGTGCAGGCGTTTCGNNCCCCAGCCGGATGTGACGTTTTTTTCAGGTGCGGCCACGGCGTCCTATTTGATCAGGCCGTGCTCGGCCGATTCGATAAACCGGATTAATGTTAAGACGTCCTCGGAGCCGGCAAGGGTTTCACGCATTTTCTC
>PKWH01000018.1:0-780 GCA_003131985.1 Acidobacteriota bacterium
CGAACCACGCCGTTCTCCGGGTCAACCCACCCGTAGGTGCCGAGTTTCTGCATCTGATCGCTGCAATAAGTGCGCAAATCCGCTCCCGGTTTCACTTGCAATCGCGGCTGCGGCGGCAGCACGCGGACGTTCTCGAACGGAGATGCCGGCGGTCCCAGCGTCTGCGACTTCGCAAAGTAAGAGAACATCCATTTCATCGAAAAAGAAACGACGATCAGCACGATCACAAGACCAAGGCCGAACTTCAGCAGACTGCCAGTGTCGGCATCCCTGTGCTCATATTCTTCCGACGGATCGACCGCGGATTGGCGGCCGCCCGGAGGAATGTGCCCAACCGGAGGGTTAGTCTCCATGCTCATGCTGGAGCGCTCCTTCAAACCGGGGGTCGTGCAAGGGCAATAGCGGCATTTTCTTGAGCTGCCAAATGTACGTGCCGACCCAGATACCGCCAATTCCGATTACGGCGAGAAAATCCGACACATGCAACTGCGGGCTTTTTCGTTCGCTTGCAAAGGCCGGAACGACGAGCCAGTAGACGTCCACAAGAGTCAGCACAACCAGCATCCCCGTCACGATGGAAAGCAGGTGCAGGCGCCGTTTCACTCCGCGCTGGAGCAACAGCAGAAACGGCACCGCGAAGTGCATCACGATCAGAAATACAGCCAAGGCTCCCCATCCGCCGAATGCGCGCGCCATATACCAAGGGATTTCATCTTTCAGGTTGCCGGCCCAAATAATCAGGAATTGCGAAAATGACATATAAGCCCACAGCATCACGAA
>PKWH01000018.1:879-3597 GCA_003131985.1 Acidobacteriota bacterium
TTGTTCAGGAAATGGACGATGGTGAGCCAGATGGCGAAATAGATTACCGACCTAAGGACGAAGAAATTCCTGGTGAGGTACAGCACTTTGAAATGCAGGTTCGGATCGACGGGTTTGTCAGTCGCCCACTGCGCCCACGGATATAGTTTGTTTATCCCCAACAACACTGGGATGAACATAACTGTCATAACCAGGCACGTTCTGGTGCCGGCCTCCAGCAGCCGCCTAATTGGATAGCCCCACCAGCCGCCGGTCAGGTGATGCATCATCAAAAGCGCCATGCACCCAAGCGGAATTGAGAACCAGTAAATATAGGAGAACAGGTAGGACTGAAAAACTCCTCTAATGGCCTCCGGACCAAGCAGCCACCCCCAAAAAACACATCCGAGTAGAAAAAATCCTCCCACGATGAGCGCGACTCGTTGCAGGCGATCAAGTTGCGGCTGAAATTGTTCCAGCGCGTTCGTCATGGTTGCCCTGGCGCTTTGACGGAATTTTTCTCCGCCAAGTTTGCTCGTTCGTTTTCCGGGACATCCTGCATCGTGGCGTGCTGGCTCAGTTGCAGAGCGCGAATATACGCGGCTATGCGCCAGCGGTCTTCGGGCTCTACACGTGAAGCGTAGCTGTACATGGAGCCGAAGCCGTTCGTTATGACTTCAAAAAAATGTCCCGCAGGCGCTTTCCGCAAGCTTTCAAGGTGAAACGAGGGCGGAGAGGGAAAGCCGCGCTGGACAATCATGCCCTGGCCGCCGCCGGTGTAGTCGTGGCAAGGAGTGCAGTAAATGTTGTAGCGTTCGCGGCCGCGCTCCAAATCCGCGCGCGTCATAGGGAACGGAAATTTGTCCGCCACCACGCCGTTCTCCTTGCCGGTGTAAAGTAATTCATCAGTGTGGAGCTGCCCGCGCGCTACGGTTCCGGGGACTACTGGGCGTTCGGAACGGCCATCATCGAAGAAATTGCTGGGTTCGTCGGGAAGATATTTCGGCTGAATGTGCATGTCGAGCCGGCAGCCGGCCAGCAGCATGGCGACACCGCCGAGGCAAGCCAGTCTTCTCATACGCAGCAATATGCGGCCGATACCCGCATGAGCGTCCCGTTTCCCGCCGCGATGGAAATTAAACTTCAATCTCGAACACTCCGTGTGGATGCAAACTCTCCAGAAAGTCCTTCGTTCTAACCAAATCGAATTTCTTATCGCGCGCCTTCACGCAAAGAAAAAAACGGTCTTTCGACGCGAGTGCAAATCTTGCGACGTTGAAAACCGGATGATACGGCGTTGGCAAGCCGTTCATAGCAAGCATGCCGAAAACAGCTGAAAGAGCTGCGCCGAGAATGGTCAGCTCGAAGGTAATCGGGATGAAGGCTGGCCAACTGTTATACGGCTTACCTCCAATATTTAGCGGATAACTGATTACGTTCGCGTAGTAGCACATGAAAAAGCCGAACAATCCGCCGAGCAATCCGCCGGTGAAAACCACGGCCGGTAGGCTGGTGTGCTCGAACCCGACCGCCTCAGCCATGCCTTCAACCGGCATGGGGGTGAAGGCATCGATACTCTTGTAGCCGGCGTCGTGCGTGGTTTGCGCCGCTACGAGAAGCTGTTCAGGCGTCTCGAATTCCGCCAGCAGTCCGTAAATGGCTTTGCGCTTCATGTGCTATTCGTGAATCTCCGGGTTCGGATTTCGCACGCGCGCCAGGTAGGTGGTACGCGGTTTGGTGTTCAACTCTCCCACCAAACTGTAATTCCGCGATTGCGCTTTAAGCTTTGCGACCCGGCTGTTCGGGTCGTTGATATTGCCGAAAACGATAGCGTCGGCAGGGCACGCGCCCTGGCAAGCGGTTACGATCTCGCCGTCGTGGACAGATCGGTTTTCTTCCTCGGAGCGGATTTTCGCGGCATTGATTCGCTGCACGCAGTAGGTGCATTTTTCCATCACGCCGCGGCTGCGCACGGTGACGTTTGGATTGCGCACGCCGTAGAGGCTGGGCGTTTGCCAGTCAGAGAAAAGGAAGAAGTTAAATCTGCGCACTTTGTAGGGACAGTTGTTCGAGCAATAACGAGTTCCGACGCAGCGGTTGTACGTCATCTCGTTCAGTCCTTCCGGACTGTGCGTGGTAGCTCCGACCGGACATACGACTTCGCAAGGCGCGTTTTCGCACTGCATGCACGGCATCGGCTCGTAGTACATTTCCGGGTTTTCGAGTCCGCCGCGGAAATACGTATCAACTCGGATCCAATGCATGGCGCGCCCGGCCATCACCTGTTCCTTGCCTACCACGGCGATATTATTTTCAGACTGGCAAGCAACCACGCAGGCGTTGCACCCGACGCATTTGTTCAGGTCAATCGACATCCCCCAGGCATAGCCTTCGTATTTGAAGCCGGGATAAAGCGTAAGGCCGCGAGTGGCTTCCTCATTGGGGTCTCTGGCAAAGTTTGGATTGGCGCGAAACTCTTCCAGCGTGGCTACCTGCACCAGATCGCGATGGAAAGCGGCGTCGCTCGCTTCTTCCGAGCCGTGACCTTGATGGTCGATGATGTATTGATGCTGCGTGACCGCAAAATAATATTGCTTGCCGGTTTTTTCCAAACGCAATCCGGTAGCTGACCACGGCGACGCGGATGTGCGGATGAAGTTTGCGTTGAAGCCTGGGCCGGTACCCACTTTCCCGGCTCTGCGCCTGCCGTACCCCACATGCAGCGTGATGGAATTCTCC
>PKWH01000010.1 GCA_003131985.1 Acidobacteriota bacterium
TGAGATGGATTGAGGCTGCCATCGATGACGCCGACGAGCATGTTTCCGTATGCGTTCGTAGCTTCTGGCAATGTCCCGTAGCCGCGTTCCCGCTGGAGCGCTCCAGTGGCCGAGTAGATGAGCGTGAAGTAGCGGCCGGCTGAATACTGAAGTTCGAGCAACTTGCTCGGCATGTCGGGATCCCCTACTTGTCCCAGCACGTCCATCAGCGCGACCGTCCATTGCACACCCTTGGGGTCGGTGACGACCTCGCGCTCGAGAAACTCCCACTCGTCCATGCTCCACAGCGGCATATTTATTCCAGTAGCTGCTCAAGCGCGCGTCCGACCTGCGACCCAGTGAACGGTTTCGGGATCAGCAGGACTTTTCGCGCGTTCCGGGAATGGAGGCTCGCGTTAGCTTCCTCCGGTGTATCACTGATAATGACGATGGGAAGTTCGGCGTGATCCGGGTGATGACGGACGGCATCGAAGAGCGACTCGCTCATATCGAAGGCGGAACAATCGAGCACCAGCGCATCGGAGTGGTGTTCCAGAACCAGTTCGTTGACGCTGACCGTAAATCCCGATGCAAAAACCTCGTAACCCAGGTCACGCAGCGAAAACGTAAGAAGCTCGGCAATCTCCGGCGTATCGTCGATGAGCAGGATGCGGCGCAAGCGTATCCCTACTTCTTGGGGACGCCGAAGCCAGGCAACCGCTTCTTCTTGCCTTCGCAAGGCTCCAGATCCATTACCCACACCCGGCCGCCGGCTGTGTAATAGGCACGACGGTCGTTCTCAAACATCGCGCCCCAGGCTTCCAGCGTGCGCATCGCGAACGTGTATCCCTCGAAGTTGTTGCGCGCGTGGTCCAGCACTTCGTTCGTGTGCCAGTTGTCCGTGAGGATCGCGTCACCACCATGCACGCGCAGGACGGTGTAGTAACGGTCGAACGCCGCTTCCTCTCGTACCTCGCGGGTCGAACCGCGCTTCTTGCCTTCGCTGACGATATAACTTTCCTGCGCCTCGGGAGCGGCAGGCGCAGGGGGTACTGTTGCTTTGGTGTTCATAGAGTTTGCGCCACCGTCTCGGCTTCGGCCGCCGCGGCCATGTTGACCAGGTTTTTCGCATCCGCGGCTTGAATCAAGGCCTCGGGCAGTGCGACACCCATCATTCGCCATTGCTCGTTGGCAAACTTCTGCAATTTGGCGATGTGNNCGGAAGCTGTAATCAAACGCGCGCTTCTCGGGGTTCCACTCCCAGATGGGGTAGAGCCCGCATTCGACGACCAGCCGGCCGAGGTCGATCGAGCGCGGCGTCTCGTACACGAAGCCCTTCTGGCAGGGAGTGTAGATCATCAGGTATGCGGCGCCCTTGTGGTTGAGGCCCTTGCGGACTTTGTTCATCAAGTCGATGGGATAGCCGACGCTCGCGGTGGCCACGTAGCAGTGGGGGTGGCCGGCGGCCATCATACGGGCGAGGTCCTTAGGGAAAAGCGTCTTCGCCTCGGGAACCATCGGGCCTGGAGGAGAGAAAGTCGTCATGCCACCGTAGGGTGTGCGCGACGACGCCTGAATGCCGGTGTTCGCGTACTGCTCGTTGTCATAGCAGATAATCAGGCAGTCGTGATTACGATAGAGCGCGCCTGAAATGGAGGCCAGGCCGATGTCGGACGCACTGCCGTCGCCCGCTTCGCAGATAATGTTCGGAAAAGTGCCCTTCCACTTGCCCTTTCGAATCATGGCTTCATAGGCGGCCGCGACGCCCGCGGTGAAGCTGCCCGCGCTGCCAATCTGGGTGTGCGCCCAGGGCACATTATAGGGCGTGCACAAATACGAACTGTTCGCGACATACATGCAGCCCGTCGGGCCCACCAGAATGGTGTTGTCGCCGGCCGCTTTGGTCGTCATGCGGTACTGGATTGAGGGCCCGCAGCCGGCACAGGTGCGGTGGCCAGGGACGAACGGCTCGGACGAAGGCAATTCAGGGTTGAAGAAACGCGCCCCCTGATTCGGGCTGCCGAGAATCGGCAATACCTGGCGCTGGACTTCAATCGTTGGCATATCAATTCCTCCCAATAGCAGAACTGTGTGCGGACCTTGCGTCCGTCGTAAAAATTTCTTACTCTTCGAATCCGACCCAATGCGTGCGCTTTTCGATTTTTCCGCGCTTCTGCGCTTGCGCCATTTTCTCAGCCATCCAGTAAAATTCCTTTAGCACAATCGCCTCTCCGCCCATACCAGCCATGAATGAGACGACGAGCGGTTTCTGTTGGCTCTCGTATAGAGCGGCGCAGACTTCGCCATACAGCACGCCGCCGCTGCTCACGCTGCCGAGTCCCATGTTGGTCTCGACCACTCCCACCACTTTGAACTCACTGAGAACTTCCTTCACTCGTTCGGTCGGATATGGCCTGATGGTTCGGAGCCTTACGAGACCGACTTTCAGGCCCTTATCGCGCATATGCTGAATCGCAAAACGCGCGGTCACCGCGTGGGCGCCTTGCAGGAAAAAAACGACCTCCGCCCCGTCGGTCATGAACTCTTCGATCCAGGGGTCGTATCGCCGGCCAAAGATATTCGCGAATTCGTCGTGGACCTGCTCGATCACCGCCATCGAATCTTCCATGGCGCGCGCGCGTTCCAACTGAAGCGGCGGCCCCTGCTCGGGCATGATCTGCGGNNAGACGAAGAAGCCGTCCTGGCAGACCATCTGGGGCAAAAGCACGCGCGGGTCCTCACCGATGCGATAGGCCATCAGGTGATTGTCGAATGCTTCCTGCGCGTCGCAGGACCAGCCCATGAGCCATCCCATGTCGCGCGTCGAAAGCGCGTCGGTATGCTCGGAACCGAAATCGCCGGGGGGATCGAGCGTGCGGTCGGCGATCATCATCTGCACCGGCATACGGCTGCCGGAGATCGGCGAATACAGCTCGTAGGCAAATTGCACGCCAACACCCGAACTTCCGGTGAACACGCGCGCGCCGCTGGAAGCCGCTCCGTGCGCGATACTCAACTGCGAGTGCTCGCTATCGGCCACGATGTACTCGGCGTCGAGTTCTCCGTTAGCCACCATTTGCGCGAGCGCCATCATGGTCGCGGTGTAAGGCCGGATGGGGTAAGCCGTAATCACATCGACGTCGGCGTACTTTGCAGCCTGCGCCGCAGCGACGCAGCCGTTTATCCGGACGGTTCTCTTTTTTACTTCTGTAACCGTTGCCATGGTTCGCTCCGATACTAAATGTTCTTCGCCGCCCGGTCGCCCAAGTTCTTCAGCTCTTCCGCTTGCCGTCCGTGCAGTCCCGGCGAGACGGCGAACGCCGTATCCATTCGTACTACGCCGGAATCAAAGTCGAGTTCTGGTACGCCTTCGAGGCAGCCTGTCGGGCATTCTTCGATGCACACGCGGCAACCTTTGCAATAGTCCACCAGAATCTTATAGAGGCCGTTCGAACGAACGTCGCGCACGATGCAGGGCTCGGGACAGACCAGATAACAATTGTCACAGGCATTGCAGGTGCCGCAACTGAAGCAGCGGTTGGCTTCCTCGACGGCCTGCTCTTCCGAGAACGGCTGAATCACTTCTTCCTGCGTTTTGCGACGGCTCACCGGCGGCAGCAGCGTCTGCTGGACGCGAGGGAAGTGCGGGAAATACGTCATGTTCATGCGGTTCAAATCGAAGATGACGTCGACCGGAACTGTTCGCGGCTCTAG
>PKWH01000331.1:0-768 GCA_003131985.1 Acidobacteriota bacterium
AGCGCCGCGGCAATCAGAGCAACGCCCACTAGATAGGCCCAAAATAGGTGCGCCGGCATCCAGGATGGAACCGCTTGCGCCATGTCCGACGCGTCAACCAGATGCTCCGTGCCGAACACTCCCATCGGCATGGCAAAGAACAAACGGCCGAACGGCANNGGCCAGAACACATCCGCCGGGATTCCGAAAACTACAAGTGTTACGGCAAAATCAGCCTGCCGGAAAAGTTGGAAACTTCCGTTCAGCATATGCATTCTAGGATCACCCTTACCGCATTCTGAATCACAATGCCGTTAAAGAGTTGCTCATCATCGCCACACGAACGAGCAGTTGCGCACTATGTTTGATATGCGATAGGGTCACATCCTATGTTCTCGCTCAAAGATAAAGTTGCTCTAGTCACCGGAGCATCGCAAGGCATCGGCCGCGCCACGTCTCTGGCGCTCGCCGAAGCCGGCGCAAAAGTAGCCATCGCAGCGCGCAGCACAGAAAAACTCGCGTCGCTCGCGGCTGAAGTTACAGCCGCAGGCGGCGAAGCTCTCTCTATTCCCATGGATGTGGCGGACCCCGCGCAAGTGAAANNCGCGACACTCTTGCTCTGCGCATGAAGCTCGAAGATTGGGACGCCGTGTTGCGCACCAATCTGACCGGCGCACATTTGTGCATCCAGCAAGCGCTTGGCGCCATGCTGAAGCAGCGCGCAGGCCGCATCATCAACATCACTTCCGTCGTCGCCGAAACGGGCAACGCGGGCCAGGCGAATTACGT
>PKWH01000331.1:787-4999 GCA_003131985.1 Acidobacteriota bacterium
CTTTCGCAGGAAATAAAAGACAAAATGAAATCGATGATCCCGCTCGGCCGTTTCGGCACCGACCGCGACGTCGCCGCCGCCATCGTCTTCCTCGCAAGCGACGAAGCCGGTTACATCACCGGCCAGGTTCTCGACGTCAACGGCGGCCTGCACATGGGGTAATCAAGATTCAGCGGTAGGGAGGAAGAATGTCCATCGAATCTTACGAAGAATTGCTGGCTCTGAAGGCCGTCGGTCGAATTTGCCATCTTGCTCTGCGAGCGATGGCGGCCCAAGTTCGTGCCGGTGTGAGCACCGCGAAATTAGCCGAAGTTGGCGCGAAAGTGATGCGGGAAAACGGCGCGCGCTCCGCCCCCGCGATCGTTTATAAATTCCCGGGAGAGGTTTGCATCAGCCTAAACGACGAAGCCGTCCACGGGATCCCCAGCGAACGCGAAGTTCAATCCGGCGATCTCGTAAAACTCGACGTGACTTTCGAAAAAGACGGCTACATGGCCGACGCTGCCATCACCGTACCCGTCGAACCGATCTCAAACGAAGCCCGCCGCCTGATGTTGTGCGCCGAGCGCGCATTTCAGCAAGCCATGCGAGTGGCGCGCGCGCGCAACCGCATTAACGAAATCGGCCGCGCGGTCGAGCGCGAAGTGAAGCGCAGCGGCTTCTCCGTGATCCGCGCGCTCGGAGGTCACGGGATCGGCCGCACGATTCATGAAGCGCCCAGCGTTCCGAATTACAAAGATCCCTTCGCCACGCAGCGATTGACCAACGGTTTGGTTCTCACGGTCGAACCCATTATCACCGCGGGAGCGGGAGAATCGTTCACCGCCAAGGACGGATGGACGGAGCGAACAGTGGACGGCAGCCTCTCGGCTCACTTCGAACACACCATCGTGATTACCGAAAAAGCCCCTATTCTTTTGACTGCTGCATAGAAGTTGCGATTTTCGCACTTTCGCGCCAAAAGGTTGACCCCGCATTCCAGCCCGCATAGAATGGGCAAGTTGTTTTGGGGCGCTATCCTGCCTGCTGTGCGGCCCAGGGCGCTTACGATCGCCGATACCGGAGGAACTACCAGAATGGCCAGCGTCGAAGAACGCGTGAAAACGATTATTGTCGAGCAGCTCGGTGTGGATGAAAGCGAAGTCACTCCGACCGCTTCTTTTGTGGACGACCTGGGCGCCGACTCGCTCGACACTGTCGAGCTGGTGATGGCTTTCGAGGAAAATTTCGGCATTGAGATCCCCGACGAAGACGCCGAAAAAATTGCCACGGTAAAAGACGCCGTCGATTACATCGAGAAGCACTCCAAAGGCAGCAAGTAGTCCGCTGGCAATCCCCATTCGTATAGGAGAAGTTTCTTTTGAGCCGCCGAGTTGTCGTTACAGGCGTTGGGCTGATCTGCGGTTGCGGCATTGGGACCGACGAGGTCTGGCGCAATTTGCTGGCAGGCAAAAGCGGTATCGGCCCCATCACTCATTTTGACCCCGCCGGATTTGATTGCCGCATCGCCGGAGAAGTTCGCAATTTCGATCCGCTGAATTGGCTCGAGAAAAAAGAGCTGAAGAAAACCGGCCGCTTCATTCAACTCGCGCTGGCCGCTGCGGATTTCGCGATGAAGATGTCGGCGCTCGAAGTCACTCCTGACATTGCAGATTCCACCGGCGTTTACATCGGCTCCGGCATCGGCGGATTCGACGTCATCGAGCGCGAACATTCAAAATATCTGGCTGGCGGTCCCGGAAAGATTTCGCCTTTCTTCATTCCTGCGACCATCGTCAATCTTGCTTCCGGCCACGTCTCCATCCGCTACGGCGCGAAAGGCCCCAATTCCGCGACGGCTACCGCCTGCTCCGCTTCCGCCCACGCCATCGGCGACGCTTACAAAATCATTCAGCGTTCTGACGCGGACGTAATGATTGCCGGCGGCACCGAAGCCGCCATCACTCCCATGAGCGTCGGCGGATTCGCGGCCATGCGCGCGCTCTCTACGCGNNGCCGAAATTGTCGGCTACGGCATGTCCGGCGACGCGTATCACATCACCCAACCGGCCGAAGGCGGCGATGGCGGATATCGCGTGGCGCTAGCAGCCATGCGCGACGCGAAGATCACTCCCAACGACGTGAGTTACGTCAACGCGCACGGCACCTCTACTCCCATCGGCGATGCCATCGAAACCGCCGCGCTCAAACGCGTCTTCGGTGAGCGCGCGAAAAAAGTTCCCGTCAGCTCGACGAAATCCATGACCGGACATCTGCTGGGCGGCGCCGGGGGCTTGGAAGCGGGCATCAGCGTCCTCGCGCTGCGCGATCAGATTCTTCCACCCACCGTGAATTACGAAAACCCTGATCCCGCGTGCGATCTCGACTACGTGCCAAATCACGCGCGCAAGGCCGAAGTTCACTACGCGCTCTCGAATTCCTTCGGCTTCGGTGGTACAAATGCGTCCCTAATCTTCAAGCTCTGGGACGGAAAGTGAAGTTGCTCTACTTTGGAGTGCGGCGGCTTGCCGCCGCTTTCGCCGCTTCAAATTACCTTCGGCGTCTAACGTCGCGGCGCCGCGTTCTTGATTTTGGTTTGCATTTCTAGCGGCCGCCTTTAGGCGGGCGTCTTTGTTTCTTTTGCGTTACGCATCGCGTACTGATCGCAGGAGGCATTCTTGAAAATCGGAGTCTGCGTCAAACAAGTTCCCGCCAAGGATGCGCCTCTCGCCATCGCCGAGGGCGGCGCATGGATCCGCGAATCCGACATCGGCTTCGAAACGAATGAGCCGGACAGCTTCGCGCTCGAAGAATCTCTGCGCCTGAAAGAAAAACACAGCGGCGAAGTAGTGGCCATCTCCATGGGCCCCGATCGCGCGAAACAAACCATCAAAGAAGCTCTAGCCAAAGGCGCTGACCGCGGAATCCACATCTCCGACGATCAATTTTACAAACTCGATCCGCTATCCTCTGCGCGTTCGCTGGCCGCCGCAATCAAGGACGAAAAATTCGACCTGATCCTCACCGGCCTCCAGAGCGACGATCAAGGCTTCGGCCAGACCGGCGTACTCCTCGCCGAATTGCTCGGCCTCCCTCACGCCACAATCATCATGCAAATCGACATCGTGGAAGGCCACATGAAGCTGAAGCGCGAACTGGAAGCGGGCTGGTTTCAGTGGGTCGAATTGCCGCTGCCCGCGGTCCTTTCGATTCAGTCCGGCATCAACAAGCCGCGCTACGCCACCTTGAAAGGCATCATGGCCGCCAAGAAAAAAGAAATCGCCACGGTGAACCGCGCGTCGCTGCGCATCGCCGACGCGCCGACGCAGCGAATCGAGCGAATTTACATCCCGCAAAAAACCAAGAAGACCGAATTCATCACCGGCCAGCCGAAGGAAATCGCCGCAAAGCTGATCGAAAAACTAAAGCACGAAGCGCGGGTGCTATAAGCCATGAAAATTCTCCTAATCACCGAACAGCGCGAAGGCAAGTGGAACAAAGTAAGTTTCGAAACTCTCGCCGCTGCGCAGCAAATCGTGCAGCAGACTAAAGGTTCGCTCACCGCGGCAGTCGTCGGCAAAGGCGTCGCCCCGCTCGCTGACGAAATCGCCGCGTTCCAACTCGACGAAGTCCTCCTCGTCGAGCACGACCTGCTGGAAAAGTACACGCCCGACGGATTCTCTCTAGCCCTGCATCAGCTGATCGAATCCGCGAAGCCCGACTTGGTCCTAATGCCGCACACCTACCAGGTGCGCGATTTCGCTCCCAAGCTAGCCGCTTCGCTGGGAAAAGGAATGATCGGCGACTGCATCCACTACCGCTACGAAAACGGGAAACTAATTTTCGTCCGCCAAATGTTTCAAGGCCGCACCAACGCCGACGTCGTATTCACGGGTGACGCTCCCTGGATCGCAACCTTTCAAGCCAGCGCCTTCCGCGCCGACCTCGCCACAAAACACCCAAGCGGCAAAGCGCCGGTGAAGCCCGTCTCCGTGGATTTGAAGCCGGAACAAATCCGCACCAAGCCGCTCGAGCTTTTCCGCGAAGCAAAGCAAGCGGTCGATCTCACGCAAGCTCCCATTCTGATTTCAATCGGTCGCGGTATTAAAGCTCCCGAAAATATCCCGATGGTCGAAAAACTCGCGAAACTCCTCGGCGGAGAAATTTGTGCCTCCCGCCCGATTTGCGACGAAGGCTGGCTCCCCATGGACCGCCAGATCGGCAGCTCCGGAC
>PKWH01000084.1 GCA_003131985.1 Acidobacteriota bacterium
TTGAGCTGGCACGACTTAGCAGGAGTTACCCGTGACCCCTGGTGACCGCGCATCAGTGGCTCGCGCCGATTTGGTAATTCAGCGCTGAAATTGCGGTTTCGTAATCGTACTTCGCGCTCGCTTGCGTGATTTCGGCTTGCGTCATGTTTAGCTGGGCCTGGCTAAGTTCGATGATGGAACTCAGTCCGAGCTTGTAGCGTTGCTGTGCGAGATCGAGAGCTTGCGTGGCCTGGGCCAAGAGCTGGTCCGTCACCGAAAGCCGCTGAAACGCTGCGTTGGATTCCAGCCACGCCTTGCGGACTTCGCGCACGATGCCGTTCTGCAAGTCGCGAAGATATTGCTCCTGCGCCTGCGCTTGCGCATTCGCTTCGGCGCGCAATGCACCGAACTCGTGTCCGTTGAAGAGCGGAATATTTACGTTGAAGCCCGCAGCAGCATAGCGGCTTCCCAACAGGTCCTCGTGAACGGGCGCGAGGCCTGCCGCGCCCACTGCTGAGATCGTTGGGAGCCACAAATCTCGCTCGGCTGTGGCGTAGCTTTGCGCCGAACTGACATCAAGCCGCCGACTGACCAGTTCCGGCCGATTTTGCAATGCTTGCGATATTAGCTCGGAAACATTTGGAGAAGGAGCCGGCGGCACCGGCTCCTCCGCCAGCGTGAATGTTTTTTCGTCGGAGTAACCGAGCGCCGCGGAAAGATCCGCGTAGGAGCCTTCCACTCCGTTTTGCGCCTGAATGAGCAAGAGCTGTGCCTCAGCTAAGTCCACATTCGCGAAGCTCACGTCCAGGCCAGACCTGAGTTTGTTTTGCTCCAAGGCAGTAATTTGATCGGAGACAAGCTGGCGGTTTTTCACCGTTTCTTGCGCAACGCGCAGAACAGCCTGCGCCCGCAACACGGAGTAGTAAGACCGGTCAACGTTGATCAGAACGTCCGCGCGCGAAGTGGTCACATTTTCCTTCTGCGCCGCCGCGTGCAAGCTCGAGCTTTTTACCAATTCATGAGTCCGGCCGAAATCGGTGACGAGTTGGTTGACGGCAACGCCGTTCGCGTAGCGGTCGAAGATAATCGGGTTGTTCAACGCGCCGGCGGAAATGCGGCTGTTGTTCTCCGCTTCCGCGCCGGTCAGGCTGCCGACCGCTTGCGGATAGTAAGCGGAACGCGCTTGCGTCACCCGCGCTTGCGCGGCAATGGCCAAATATCCCGCCGCCTGAATTTGCGGATGATTCTGGATAGCAATTTTCTCCGCATCAGCGAGAGACAAGTTCTGAGTATCCTGCGCCGCACACGGTACGGCCATCAGCGCGAGCGCGGCTAAATTCAGAAATAAATGACGCGGGGACATTAATGCGCCTCCTCTGGAAGACTTTCGATATTAAGAGCCGCACGCCGCTGATAGATCAGAAGGTATGCCGCCGGGACCACGAAGATGGTGAGAATGATGGAAGAAACTAATCCACCGATGATGACGCGAGCCAGCGGCGCATACGCTTCGCTGCCGGTTTCCAGTTTGAAAGCCATGGGAAGAAGGCCGACGACGGTTGCGAGCGACGTCATCAAAATGGGCCGAAGCCGAATGCGGCATGCGTGCGCCACCGCTTCCACCAACGTGTGCCCCTGGCTGCGCAGCACATTCGCAAAATCGACGATCAAGATGCTGTTGGAAACCACCATTCCCTGCAGCATCACGATTCCCATGAGCGACTGAATGTTCAGGGTCGTTCCGGTGAACGCCAGAGTGAAAATCACGCCCACGAGACCGGTCGGAACAGCCAGCACGATCAGAAACGGATCGGTGAACGAAGCGAACTGCGCGACGAGAATCAGGTAAACGAGCAAAATCGCCAGCAGAAGTCCCAGACCGAAACTCTTGAACGAAGATTCCATGGTGACCACCAGGCCTCGCACATCGACGCGGATGTTCGGCGGAACTTGCGTGTTGGCGATAATCTTGGAAATTGCTTTCGCCGGGCCGCCGATGTCTTCTCCAGTAGGTGCTACGTACACGTCAAACGTTCGCTGCAATTGATAGTGGTCCACTTCCGTGGGCGTCTGAATCTGCGTCACGTCGGCGACCTGGCTAAGGAAGGTCGGCATTTTCAGATTGGGAGATCGCAGCGGCATGGCTTTCAAGTCGTCGATGGACTTCACCTGATTTTCCGGATACTGGACGCTTACGAAATAGTTGTTGCCGGTCTTTGGATCCACCCAATAGCTTGGTGCGATCATCACGTCCGAAGTAAGCGCGGTAATCACGTTGTCCACCACTTCTTTGGGGCTCAGGCCGAGCTGGCTGGCGCGCTCGCGATTTACGTTCAGCTGCAACGCCGGGTAATCCATGTCTTGCGGGATATAAACGTCCGACACGCCCGGAACTTTCTGGATTTGCCGCGCCAGATTTTGCGCAAGGGCGTCGCCCGTTTTCAGATCCATCCCGCTTACCTGCACATCAATCGGCGCGGGCATGCCCTGATTCAGGACGGCATCGACCAAGCCACCCGATTGAAAATACGTGCGCAATTGCGGCAACTGTTTCGTTATCTGCTCGCGCACCTCGCGCATGTAAACAAAACTGCTGACGCTGTGATCTTCCTTGAGGCCCACATTCACGGTGGCCGTATGCATCCCGGAGTTTGGAGTGAACAACGCGGACAGGTCGGGGAAAACTCCGATATTTGAAACAATGGTGGTAAGGTCCGAAGGTTTGACGACTTTCCGGATGATGTCTTCCACCTGTTTAATGTAATCGTTGGTCAGTTCGATGCGCGTTCCAGTGGGCGCTTTGACGTTGATGACGAACTGGCCCGCGTCGGCGCGCGGGAAGAAGGCCACGCCGATCAGCGGCGTAAACACAAAGCACAAAAGGAAGAAAATCGCGAAACCCCAGACAACTTCGCGTGGCCGGTCGAGGGCTTTGCGCACCCAGCGCTCGTAAACGTTCAGCATCCGTTCGAATCTAGCATTGAATCCTGCGTGAAAACGCTCGCTCCAGGACTTGGGCGAGTTCGCCGATTCCTCATCCAGCACGTGGATAGGCTTCAGAAAATACGCGCAGAAAAGCGGCACTACGGTCACGGCATCAAAATACGAGGCGAATAACGCGATCACCACGGCCAAAGCCAGCGCCGAGAATAGATATTTGCTTACGCCGAAAAGGAAGGTCACGGGAAAAAACACCACAACCGCGACCAACATAATCGCTAGAACCGGCAATGCGACTTCATTCGCGCCATTTACGGCCGCATCCCTGGGATCTTCGCCAAGCTCCATATGGCGGTAAATGTTCTCTAGAACTACAACCGAATCGTCGATCAGCCTCGAGAAAGCGAGCGCCAGTCCGCTCAGGACCATGCTGTTAATCGTTTTGTTGGCGGAATGCAGCACGAAAAACGTGATCAGCACGGAAAGAGGAATGGAGAGGAAGACGGCTGCCGTAGCGCGAAAGCTTCCNNTGCGCGGGGATATCACGAAGCGTTTTGATCGCCTTTCGGATGCCGTCCACCACCGCGATTGTGTTCGTGTCGCCGCCCTGCTTCAGAATCGGGACGTACACGGATTTCTGACCATTGACGCGCACGATGTCGTATTGCAGAAACGAGCTGTCCACGGCTTTTCCGACGTCGGAGACGAACACAGATTTCTCGCCTTCGGTTTTCAACGGGATGCCGTTGATGGCATCCGCGTTCGCTACTTGCGCGTTGGTATAAATGTTGTAGTCCATCGGGCCGATGCGCACGTCGCCCGCCGGAAGAATCAGGTTTGATTGATCGATGGCGCGCACCACATCCATGGGACTCAATTCGTGCGCCTGCAATTTCAGCGGGTCCACATTCACCATGATCTGCCGGTAACGTCCGCCGTAAGGAGGAGGCAC
>PKWH01000134.1 GCA_003131985.1 Acidobacteriota bacterium
TGACGCTGATTCGAGACGCGAAGAGATTTGACCCGGAACGAGGCACTCTCGGCGGCTTCCTTTTTGGGATTGCGCGGAATCATCTTCGCAGGCGCTGGGAGCAGGAGCGGCACTCGTTGCCTCTTCCAGATGACGCGGACGAACTCGACTCGCTATTGTCCGCTTCTGCGCGCGTTGGGAGGAACGGACTCTCAAACGGAAACGGCAAGGGCCGCGGGCCATTTTTGCTGAGCCGGGATGAATTTACGTCACTGGAAACAGTGGGGCGGGTGCGCCAAGCCATCTCGACACTGCCGGAGAATTACAGGGAAGTTGTGATTCTGTGCGAGCTGGAAGAAATGAGTTACGAAGACGCGGCATCGGCGCTGGATTGCCCGGTGGGTACGGTGAGGTCGCGACTGCATCGCGCGCGTGCGCTGCTCGTTGAGAAGTTGCACGACAGCCAGCCGGTGCGGCGGGCGTCGGCGGTGGGTGAATGAAGGAACAGGCAGATTTTATGGATTGCGTCGAATTCAACGAGATTTATCACGATCTGGACCGACCGGGAACTTCGGGGTTTCGGTTTCGCGAGCGCGCTCTGGCGCATGCAGAATCCTGCTCAGCCTGCGGCCTGCTGCTTACCGATGGGGAAGCGCTGGATTTCGCTCTGCGTAATTTGACTCAGCATAATGCGGGCCGCGAGGCGCCGCCTCGAGTGGAAGCAGCGCTATTGCGCGAATTCCGGGCGGCGAAACTTGCAGGATCGCGGCGGAGAGTTCATGAGCAGCTTGCCGCGCTTGGCGCTGCAGCTGCGATTCTGCTGGCGCTGGGATTGGGCGTGCAGCACCGGATTGCGTCCCNNGCAACGGAGTTCGTGCCGGTGCCCTATGCCGATGATCCTGCTGCGCTGGAAGGCGGGGCGATTGTGCGAGTGACGCTTCCGCGGTCGGCGCTCCCATCGTTTGGGTTGCCGATTACGGAGAGTGACGGAACGGACACAGTTTTCGCGGACTTGGTGGTAAGCGAAGACGGGACGCCGCAGGCTATCCGGCTAGTGTCTGACACAAATCCGAATTAATTTTCGAGAGTTAGAAAAAACATCTGGAGGAAATTCGAATGAAAGCCAGGAACAGGTTTCTCGGCATGACCGCAACGGCGACGTTGTTTTTGATGGCAAGCAGTAGCGGGTGGGCCCAATCCTCCGCGCCGGCAGAACAGGCTCCGCCGCCCCCGCCTCACCATGGGGGAGCAATGTTCGAGCGAATGGGGCCGGGATTCGACGGCATGGGGTTTGAGGGTTTCGAGGCCGGGCTGGCAGGTAAGACCGTGACGGGCGCACCTTTCTCGGCAAGCTTTTCAACGCAGGAGACGCAGACGCTCACTGATGGAAATAAAATCGAGCGTAACACGACGGGCACGGTTGCGCGTGACACTGCAGGCCGCACTCGCCGCGACATGACGCTCCCGGCAATCGGGCCGTGGGCGGCTTCGGGCAAGACTCCGCCGCAGGTGTCGTTCATCAATGATCCGGTGGCGGGAACGCACTACGTTCTCGAAGCAAACACAAAGACGGCGCACCAAATGTCGGCTCACAACCACGGGCCCGATGCTGCCCGCGCGGCCGGCATGGCGGCAAGAGTTCAGAAGAACACAACGACCGAATCGCTGGGCACGCAAACGATCAACGGGATTTCAGCACAGGGCACGCGCACCACGCGCACCATCCCTGCGGGTGAAATGGGCAACGAGAAGCCTATCGTTATTGTGAAGGAGACTTGGTATTCGCCCGAGTTGCAGATAACAGTCATGACCAAGCGCACCGATCCGCGCATGGGCGAGACAGTTTCGCAGTTGACGAATATTCAGAAGCAAGAGCCGGCGGCTACGCTCTTCCAGGTGCCGTCGGATTACACGGTAAAGCAGGGCCGCGGCGGGCGCAATACCACTCCACCGTTGCCGCCAGCCGAGGAATAACGGCTGGTTCCAGCGAACGAATTTACCCCGATGCAGCCAATACTTGCGGGCGGAACCCCCACCCACGCTTCGCCCGCAAGCCCCCCCTTTGCGGTGGTCACCCACTAGAGATTTGAAGGGGCGCCAATCAGGAGATTGGCGCTCCCGGAGTCAATCCACAGATAGTGAGACGGCGGGAGAGACTCGTCAGAATTTAGCAAGGGCGCGGTCGAGAAGTTCCACGACGTGCAGGACTTCCTGTCCCGTGTTGTGAATCGCGGCGCCTGCGCGTAACTGCAAAATGCATCCGGGATTTGCGGTGAGGATGGCTTGAGCGTTGGTCCGCTTCGCATTAGCCATTTTGTCGGTCAGAAGATCGAGCGCGGCTTTCGGCTCGGTCACGTTGTAAACGCCGGCTGAGCCGCAACAAAGATCGGAGAGCGCCATCTCCACGAGTTCCACTGAAGGGATTGCGCGAATCAACTTTCGGGGAGCTTCGCGAATTTTCTGTCCGTGAACTAGATGGCAGGAATCCTGGTAGGTGACGCGCATGGGAAGAGGGCGCAAGGGCGCCACGAGGCCGAGGTCAGCCAGGAATTCGGAAATGTCGCGGACCTTCGCAGAGAATTTCCCGGCGCTTTCGCGATCGGCGCCGTTGGCTTCAAACAAGTGCGTGTATTCCTTCAACGTGGAGCCGCAGCCGGAGGCATTGGTGATGATGGCGTCGAACTCGTCCACGTTGAACGCTTGGCAGTTTGCGCGCGCCAGGTTGCGCGCGACATCGCGCACGCCAGCGTGTGCCGCGAGCGCGCCGCAGCAGAGTTGCTGCGGAGGAACGACCACTTCACATCCATTCGCTTGGAGGACGCGGATGGTTGCGCGGTTGAGTTCGCTGAATGTTACCTGCGCCACGCATCCGGCGAAGAAAGCAACTCGAGCGCGCTGCTGTCCGCGAGCTGGAAAAGTTTTACCGAGTTCGGTGAAGAAGAAATCCGAGTCGATCTTGGGCATTAATTGCTCGCGGTCCTGCAGGCCCATGAGGCGCAGAATTCCTGTTGCTCGCGCGAAGGACGCGAGGCCCGAGCGTTGATAAAACCGGAGCAGCCGCGCGGCCCCGGCAATTCTGCGAGGATGGGGAAGCAGCCGGCGATAGACGAAATCGCGGAGAACGCGCGAGGGGAAAGGTCTTTTGTATTTTTGTTCGATCTGCGCGCGGGTTAGCTCGAGAATCTTTCCGTACTCGACGCCCGAGGGACAGACACTTTCGCAGTTTCGGCAATTCAGACAACGATCGATGTGGGTGACAAACGTTTCGCCGATTTCGAGGCGGCCCTGATCGACGAGCGCCATTTGGCGGATGCGGCCGCGGGGTGAATCCGCTTCGCGTCCCCATAAACGGTAGGTAGGGCAATTATTCGAACACAAGCCGCAATGCACGCAGCGCGAATAATCTTCGTATTCGGGCTTGTCCGTGGCTGAGAAGCCGCTGAGGGTGAGCGCGAATTCGCGCTGGGCGTCTTCGTGAGATTGCAGAGGATTCTCAGCCATTGGTTCAAATTCCTCCCACGAATCGGCCGGGGCTTAACATGGCCAGAGGATCGAAAACGGTTTTCAGCTTTTGCATTTGCGCAAAATCGGGTCGATCGAGTCCCCAAACTTTTAGAACGTCTTTCCATTCGGCGGGACACCAGGGGATCGCTGCGTGCCCGCCTAATGCCGCGCACGCCGCAAAAATCTGGTTCGACGCCTGCGCAGATTGCCGTTTCGTTTCGTCATTGCGTTCCTTTGGAAGCAGGGCGAAGTAAATCACGCCGACTCCACGGGCCATGGCGACCCAAGGCAAGTGGTTGGTTTCGGCTGCTTGTCCTGCAGCTTTCAGCGCTTCCGACATCTTGATAGGAACGACACATATTTTGAGGATTGTAGCCGCCGGCGATGACGATAACGCAATGGGAACGAATTCGCGCTTGCGCGCGAAGGCCGGACCGATTTGAGAACTGCCGAGAATGGCTACGTCGACAGCGCCACATTCTTCCGCCATTTTGCGGAGGTCCGTTTCGTAGCGTTTCAGCGTATTTTCATTTCCGGCGAAACCAGTGGTAAACGACCAACGCGTTCCGGAAATCACATTTTCCGGCATGGGATTGGGCTCGATTCGAGATGCGGCTTCGCTGGAGAAAAGATCGGCGACGCCGGGGCTGAAGAGTTCCACGGTCATCGGAGCGAGCGGCGACTGCGACAGGCGATTCCTCATTCCGCAGGCGCGCTCGACGGTTTGAAACGTGGCAACGAAGGCGCGGCTTGCCGCGGGCATCGGAAACGTCTTGAAATTTATGCGGGTAATAACGCCGAGCGTTCCGAGCGCGCCAATCATTAATTTATGAATGTCGTATCCGGTGACGTTTTTCACCACGCGGCCGCCGCTTTTTGAGGCTACCCCTTCGCCGGTCACGAATTCCATGCCTAACAGGTAATCGCGCGCGGTGCCATAGAGTTGGCGCAGAGGGCTGTCGACACCCGATGCGATGGTTCCTCCGATTGTGGTTTGGGATTGATAAGGCACGGCGAGCGGGAGGAATTGGCGGTGCTCGGCGAGAATTCCACCGAGAGTGCGCAATGGAATTCCGGCTTCGGCGCTCAGCGTCAAGTCGCCCGGGTCGTAGGCGACGACGCGATCGAGGCGAGTCATGTCCAGCGCGATGTCGTATTGGCGCGGCGGCAAACCGATTCCTAGCTTCGTCCGGGCGCCGGTTGCAATGACGGCTAGTTGTTCTTTCGCTGCGAATTTGACGATGGCAGCGATTTCCGCAGTCGATTGCGGACGAACCGCCGCAGAGGGTTTTTTGTTGTCGACCGCGAATGGGGCGAGGAGAGCGGGATCGGCGATGACGTGCTGCGGGCCGACGATATCTGCCAGACGGGATCCAACGGTTGCGCCAGCCGTGCTCATGCGCGCGAAGCACCGACGGGCAGTGGACGGACGCGAATTTCTCCGCAGCCTTTCGCGGTGGGGAAGATCTTGCCGGGGTTCAACAGGCCCGCGGGGTTGAAGGTATCGCGGACTCGGCGCATTAGATTTAGATCATCCTCGCTAAAGAGGAGCGGCATCAGGCGGTCCTTTTCCATGCCAACGCCGTGTTCGCCGGTGATGGAGCCCCCCATTTCGATGCAGAAGCCGATGATTTCGTCAGCAGTGGCGACTGCGCGGCGAAATTGCTCTTCTTCGCGGGCGTCGAAAAGAATTATCGGGTGGAGGTTGCCGTCGCCGGCGTGAAAAATGTTGCCGATTTCAAAACCGTATTTTGTTCCGATCTCGTTGATGCGGCGGAGGGTGTCCGGGAGTTTGGTGCGCGGGATCACGCCGTCTTGAACGTAGTAGGTTGGGGAGAGCCGCCCTACGGCGCCAAAGGCATTTTTGCGGCCTTTCCAGAGCAGAGCGCGTTCGGTTTCGTCGCGCGCTACGCGCACTTCGCGGGCGCGGTGAAGGCGGCAAACATCCGCAACGTCTTCGGTTTGCTGCTCGACGGCTTCGCGCAAGCCGTCCACTTCGAGCAGCAGGACGGCGGCGCAATCAACCGGAAAACCTGCGTGAACGTAGGCTTCGACGGCGCGAATTGTCCAGCCATCGAGCATCTCACACGCTGCGGGAGTGATTCCGCGCGCGGTGATGTCGACGACGGTTTCGGTGGCGTCGTCCACGGTATCGAAAATGGCGAGCAGGGTTTTCACGGCTTCCGGATTGCGCGTGAGCTTCACGGTAATTTCGGTGACGAGTGCGAGCGTTCCTTCGGAGCCGACGAAGAGGCCGTCAAGATCGTAGCCGGGAGAATCGAGGGCGGGACTGCCCAGGCGGACGACTTCACCGGTGGGCAGAACAACTTCGAGCGAGAGCACGTGGTTGGTGGTGACGCCGTAGGCCAGAGTGTGCGGGCCACCTGAATTTTCGGATACGTTGCCGCCGATTGTGCTGGCGCGCTGGCTGGAGGGATCGGGGGCGAAATGAAGACCCAAGTGGCCGACTGCGACGCTTACGTCTGCATTCACAACTCCGGGCTGCACAGTGGCGCGCTGATTTTCGGCGTCGATTGCAAGGATGCGATTCATGCGCGAAAAGGGCACCAGGATGCCGCCCTGGCGCGCAAGCGCTCCGCCGGAAAGGCCGGTGCCGGCGCCGCGGCCCACGAGGGGTACCTGATAACGATTCGCGATTTGGACGATACCGACGACGTCGGAAGTCGTTCGAGGGAAAGCGACGCAGTTCGGCCGCGCGATTTCCACCGAGCCATCGTATTCGTAGAGCAACAATTCTTCCGGGCGGTGCAGAACCGCTTCGGCACCGAGAAGCTTTTTTAGGTCAGTGATGACGCGGGAATCCATAGTTTTGCGCGGCGAAATGGGTCGCGCGGCCTTCACGGTCACTATAGACGCCCGCGTCGGTGGACGTCAACGGGACCGGCAGGACCGCCGATGCGGATGGAGCGAAGTGCCGAAAGCGCGACGTTTCTGATGCGATCCGACGACCATCTGACCGCAGTCTGAATCTCGTTGAGTTGGCGTTGCATCCTAGGCTGAAACGCTGTACAAGGAAAATCATGGCAAACTCAAGCGTTGGTGCGACTGTGAAAATTGTCCGCTTTCATGAATGCGGCGGGCCAGAGGTTTTGAAGTTGGAGGAGGTTCCAACGCCGGAACCGGGTCACGGCGAAGTGCGCCTGCGCGTGGAGGCGATTGGGTTGAACCGCGCTGAAGTGCTTTTCCGGCAGGGCAAGTATGTGGTGCGGTCGAATCCGCCATGCACACTTGGCTATGAAGCAGCGGGAGTGGTGAAGGCTGTAGGTGACGGCGTTGACAAAAAATTGCTTGGCAAGCGATTCAGTACCGTGCCGTCTTTTGCTGCGGACAAGTATGGCGTGTATGGCGAAGTGGCCATCGTTCCGGCGTATTCTTTGGCGACCTATCCGGAGAAGCTATCGCCCGAGGAAGGGACTTCGATATGGATGCAGTACCTGACGGCATATGGCGCGCTGGTACAACTGGGGAAGATCGCGCGGGGCGACTTTGTGTTGATTACGGCGGCGAGCAGCAGCGTGGGAATTGCGGCGATCGAGATTGCGAAGGTCCAGGACGCTGTCAGTATCGCGACTACCCGCACATCGAAGAAAAAGGCGGAACTATTGTCGTTGGGTGCGGACCATGTGATTGCCACTCAAGAAGAGGATCTGGTGAAGCGAGTGGGAGAGATCACTGGAGGCAAGGGCGCAAGGGTGGTGTTCGATTCGATCGCGGGTAAGGGTGTCGAGTTGCTATGCCAAGCAGCGGCGCAGAGCGGAACGATCTACGAATATGGCAGCCTGTCGATGGAACCGACCCCGTTCCCGCTGCTCATCACTCTTCCGAAGGGTCTGTCCATGCGCGGGTACTCCATATTCGAGGTTGTCTCGGTGCCGGCGCTGCGGACGCACGCGGAAAAATACATCTTCGACCATATCGAGAAGGGCGATTTCAAGCCGCGTATCGCCAAGACATTTCCACTGAGCCAGATAGCTGAAGCGCACCGGTACATGGAATCGAACGAGCATGTCGGCAAGATCGTGGTGACGGTCTAAGAAAAACTTATCGCGGACTACTATTGATTGCGCACCTGCGCTCGGGCGCTAGTCGGTGTATGCTACTCGTCCTGAACGGAGCATTTTTGCGAGGTGCGCAGTGAGCAAGCCGGCGATCTTTTCCACGCGACAACTATTTCAAGCCGCACGCACGATCCTTGACGAACATTTCAACGTGGACTATTGGAAGGGGGCTGAACTTTCCCGCGCAGAGCTGTTGAAACACGTAGCGGATAAGGAAGGACTGGTCTGTTTGCTGACGGAAAAAGTGGACGGGGAGTTGCTTTCAGCGGCGCCGAAACTGCGCATCGCGTCCACGGTTTCTGTCGGCTATGACAATATCGATGTGCCCGCCTGCACGAAACACAAAGTTGTAGCTACGAACACTCCGGGGGTGCTCGACGACACTACCGCCGATTTTGCGTGGACGCTTTTGATGGCAGTTGCACGGCGGTTGCTCGAAGGCGATTCCTGGATACGGTCCGGCTCTTGGAACGGATGGGACCTGGATCAGCTCGTTGGCGGAGACGTTTGGGGAAAGACGCTGGGCATTGTGGGGTTTGGACGAATCGGCCGGGGAGTGGCGCGCCGCGCGCAGGGTTTTCAGATGCGCGTGCTTTATAACGACGCTGTTCGCGCACCGGCGGATGTAGAAAAGGAACTGAACGCGGAATTCGTGGATCGCGACCGGCTGTTTCGCGAATCGGATTTCATCAGCTTGCACGTTCCGCTGCTGCCCGATACGCGGCACCTGATTTCGAAAGATAATCTCGAGAAGATGAAACGCACCGCATTTCTGGTGAATACTTCGCGCGGTCCGGTGGTGGATGAAGCGGCGCTGGCGGAAGCTCTGGAAAACGGGAAAATTGCCGGGGCGGCGCTGGACGTTTTTGAGCATGAGCCGAAAGTTCATCCCGCGCTGGTGACGCGTAAGGACGTAATCCTGACGCCGCACATGGCCAGCGCTTCGCTGGACACGCGAACGAAGATGGCAGTGATGGCGGCGAACAATGTGGTCGCGCTATTCGAGGGACGGCGGCCGCCCAACGCGCTGAATGCGGATGCCTTGGGGCTGAAATAGCGCGGATCGTCGGTTTACGGGGTTAGAGGAACAGGTCTTGCGTCTATGCCTCAGATCGGTTGTTTCTACTTGCCGCTGAAATCTCAGAATTTTCCCCGCCGTGATAACGCGGGCAAAAAATCGTGAAACAGACAGCGCAACGCGTTTTTCTGGAAACGCTGGCGGCGATTCAAATCCCAGCAGTTCTTGCGCGAAAACTTGGCCGTGCGGGCTCTGTTATCCATGCGGGAGGCGCTTCGATCGATCTTCGCGATTTTCGCGAGATAGTCGCCATCGCATTCGGAAAGGCCTCGCTTCCGATGGCGGAAGCTTTGAGCGAAATTCTGGCGCCGGAATTTCAGGTCGATGGAATCCTGGTTGGGCCCGCTTCTCCTCCCGGCGCTCTGCCGGGATGGAAATCGTTTGTCGGCGGCCATCCAATTCCTTCGGCGGAGAGCTTTGCAGCAGGCCGCGCGATCCTTGACCGGCTTGCGCAGTGCGACGAGCGCTCGCTAATCTTTTTTTTGATTTCCGGCGGCGGTTCAGCGCTGGTGGAGCAGCCGCTCGACGGCAATATCACACTAGAGGATTTCCAGAAGTTGCACCTCGCGCTGGTTACTTGCGGCGCGCCCATTGAAGAAATCAACGTAATTCGAAAGCGGCTGTCCGCCACAAAAGGGGGACGCCTGGCCACTGCGGCGCCGCGCGCGATGAAAATTACTTTGGCAATCAGCGACGTTCCCGAAGGGGAAGAATCGGCGCTGGCTTCCGGGCCGACGTTGCCGGACCCTACGACGAACCAGGACGCTGAACAAATCGCGCGTCAGTACGATTTACTTCCGAAGCTGCCGGTGTCCATTCGCGGCTTGTTCGAACGACACGCGCTTTCGGAAACTCCTAAACTCGGCGATCCTGCTTTCGCGCGGTCCCGTTTTGAATTGTTGCTGCGCGAACACGATTTAATGCACGCAGGCCATCACGCTTGCGAAGCGGAGGGGTTCGTCAGCCTCGCCGATAACACCACGGATAATTGGCCGCTGGAAAAGGCTGCCGATCATTTGCTCGCGCTGCTCGACGCATTGAAGAAGGACAATCCAGAAAGGCATGTTGCGCTGCTGGCCGGCGGGGAAGTGAGCAGTCCGGTGACGGGCGAAGGAATCGGCGGGCGAAATTTGGCGTTCGTGCTGGCGTGCGTTCCGAAGATCGCGGGAAGAAAGATTACGGTTTTGAGCGCGGGAACAGACGGAATTGACGGAAACAGTCCGGCAGCCGGAGCAGTGGCGGATGGTGAAACGCTCGAACGCTCGCGAGAAGCGGGNNCACAGGCCCCACCGGAAATAATCTGCGCGATTTGCGAATTCTACTCGCATATTGATTGTTTCTTGGCGAAGCTTGCTCCCCGGCGTCCCGGAAATTATTTCTCGATAACCGCCTTGGGAGTTGCGAGCTGCGATTCGATCTTCGCCAGACGCGCGTTCATCTCTGTCATTTGCTGCTGTAGTTTTTTTAGCGCGTCCATGGTCGTATCTGATCCGCCGATCGGATTCGGGGAAGGCTGCGCTGCTGCATCTGGCCCGACCGATGGCGTCGCAGCCGGCGGACCGTTCGCGGCTTTCTCGGCTCCCGCCGGTTTGGCGGAAGCTTGCGCCTTTAGGGCCGCGATCTGGGCCTTTACGAATGACGTTGTACCGATTGGCAAGTCGCCGCTCTTGAGCCAGTCCTCGAGCGGGGCAATGGCTTCGGGATCGCCGCGCCGGCCCAGAGAAAACAGCGCCGTGAGTTTCACGTCGAAATAGGGCTCCTTCAGATATGAAATGAGGGCTTGGGTTATTTGCTCATTTTTCTTGTCGAGAGTAGCGACAGCGCTGATGGCCGAGCCGCGGCTGTCGAGCGGTTTGCCCGGTCCGGACCATTCCAGCAATAGTGGAACTGCACGGTCGTCGCTCAGTTCTCCAAGGCCCCCGAGCCCGGCTTCGCGCAGAATGTCGTCGGGCGAATCCGATTTGACCGCTGCGGTGAGTAAATCGAAAGCGTTAGCAGCTTTGATTCCGGCGAGAGAATGCAGAGCAGCAGCACGAACGCGGAAAGCTTTATCGTTTGCGGCTATGTCCATGAGTTTTGGGCCGAGCGAGGCATCGTCTTTGAACATGCCCAACTGCTGCACGGCGACCTCGCGAACCCAGGGCTTTTCGTCGGTCACGGCTCCGAGAACCTGCTTCTCCGCGTCGGCTCCGCCAATTTTGCCGAGCGTCCGCAGAGACTCCGAGCGAACTCCCCAAAAAGGATCGTGCTGCGCCGCTTCGCCCAGGGCAGGAATCACGCCCGAGTTATCGCGGATGCCGGGAGTGGCCAGAGTTGCCGCGGCTTCTGCGCGATCCGGCACGGTCTCGCCGTTCTTCAATTGATAAATCAGCGCTGCGGCATCGCGCTTGAAATCCAAAGTCTTCAAGACTTTGTCGCCCTTGTCGAAAACGACCATGAGCGGAGAGCTGTCCGCCGCGAGGTTGAAGGTTTCTTCGGATTTGCTCACTTCGATCGGGTAGGTCTTGCGTCCGGTTGACGTCGCAATTTCAACGTCCACCGGCATGTCGAATAATCCGACCAGGCCATCCACTTTCTGCGTTTGTTTCACGGTGAGTTTGATCTGATGGGCGGCGTCATCGTAAGCATAGCTCACCTTGTAATTCGGCGCTCCGGCTCGATAAATCCACTGCTGGAAGAATTGGTCCACGTTCGTCGCGGTGGCTTGCTCGATGGATTTTTGCAGGTCCGCGGTTACTACGTTCTGGCCGCGATAGGTTTCCAAGTAATAATGCAGGCCGCGGAAAAAATTCCGATCGCCGAGCTTGGTGCGCAACATCTTCAACACCCAGCCGCCCTTGGTGTAAATGTTTCCGGAATTCTCGAGCGAGTCGTCAAAATCGTGGGTCACGATCGGATTGTTGAAGAGCCGCGGGTTCCGAAACCACTGGCTCTGGTCGCGCCAAAATTCGTAGGCGACCGCGTCTTCGCCGTATTTCTGCTCGGTCCAGAAATGCTCGAAATATGTGGCGAAGCCTTCATTCAGCCAGAGATTCGCCCAATCTTTGCAGGTAACGAGATCTCCAAACCACTGATGCGCCATTTCATGCGAATCAAGGCTGTCGGAGCCTGAGGGAGTTTCGCCTGCGAGCCGCGGATCGATAAGACCGCGAGTGGTCAGCGTTGTCGCGCTGGTATTTTCCATGCCGCCTACGACGAAGTCGTTCACCGAAGTCTGTGCGTATTGCGCCCAGGGGTAACGCACATCCAGATGGTCGGAGAAAGTATCGAGCATTTGCTTAGTGTTCACAAACGTCGGATCGATTTTGGATTCGTCACCGCGAGGCACTACGAATCGCAGCGGCATGCCGCGCCAAGTGTCTTTCTTTTCGACAAACTCGCCCACTACCGCCGATATCAGATAAGTGGAAAGAGGCTGGGACTGCTTCCAATCCCAGGTCTTCATGCCATCGGGCTCAGTCTTGGCGCCGAGGAGCTCTCCATTCGAGACTGTGATCCACGATGCGGGGACGGTGAGCAACATTTCCGAGGTGGTGCGGTCGTTTGGATAATCGTAGATGGGAATGTAATAGCGGGTGTCTTCGGCTTCGCCCTGCGTCCAGATTTCCTTGGGGCGGTTTGGATAATTCTTGTCCGGCAGAATGAAATAAAGGCCCTTCTTGGGCTGACCATCGTAGCGAATGAAAACGTCGTGATGCTCGCTGCGTTTCGAAGGGTTTGCGAGCGAAACGATGAGTTCTTTATCGGTAGTGGAAAATTTCGCGTTGTTGCCGTCCAGCGTTACCTTCTGAATGGTGAGATCCACGGAATCAAACTTGATCTGTTCAGTCCCGTCCCGCAGCATGGAAATACTTTCAGTCACTTCGCCACGCACTTTTTTTTGTTCGACGTCGAACCACAGGTGGGTCTTGACGTTCTGCAAATCGTAGTCCTTGCTCCGGGCGTAGGGTTCATCAGCGCGGGCAATGGCCGGAAATAACGAGGCTGCTGCAAATACAAAAGCGCAGCTCACCAGCGCCAAATATCGGTGCGCGGACCCGGATGTATGATTCATTCTTCCCCCTTGGACGAACGACTGCGTATAGCAAACTGACAATTATAATACGAGAGGCGTTTGGTACGAAGTTCGCGAAGCTGTTCTGGGAAGTTACAGAAGACCCTTCACGAGGCCGCCGTCGACGGCGATCGTGGTGCCGTTGATATAGCTCGCGCGCTCGGAGGCGAGAAATGCGACCAGCGCTGCGAACTCTTCAGGTTGAGCGAGGCGGCCGGCGGGAACTTGCGCGGTCATATTCTTGATGGCCTGCTCGCGGCTGACGCCCGCGTTTTTCGCTCGCAGCTCTACGAGCTCATCCAGGCGTTCCGTGAGCGTGAAGCCGGGGCAGACATTATTCACGGTGATGCCGTCGGCGCCGAATTCGTTTGCGAGAGTTTTGGCCAGGCCCGCTACGCCCGCGCGCAGGGAATTGGAAAGCAGCAGGCCGTCGATGGGCTGCTTTACGGATATGGAGGTAATGGTCAGCAGGCGTCCCCAATGATTGCGCTGCATGCGAGGGAGCACTTCGCGGGCGAAATAGACATTGCTCAGCAAGGTTAACTCGACGGCTGCGCGCCAATCTTCGAGGCTGATTTCGAGAAACTTTTTCGCTGGAGGGCCGCCCGCATTCGTGACGCAGATGTCGATGCGGCCGTATTTTTTGTCTACTTCTTCCACGAAAGCGCGGACGGCGTCCGGCTTGGTCACGTCGACGGCGCGCCAAAATATGGCGCGGCTAGCGGAGTGCCCGATTTCGTTGGCTGTGCGTTCGAGATCGGCTGCCGTTCGGGCGCAGATGGCAACCTCGCATCCTTCTTTCGCGAATTCTGCAGCGACTGCGCGGCCCAAGCCTTTGCTTGCGGCGGC
>PKWH01000024.1 GCA_003131985.1 Acidobacteriota bacterium
ACCAGTGTGGGCGCAGTCGCGGCCACCGTGAGAGTCGTTGAGCCGCTAACGGCTCCCGAAGCAGCCTTAATCGTACTCGTTCCTGCCGCCACCCCTGTGGCTAAACCGCCCGCGCTGATCGTCGCCACACTAGTAGTCTGCGAAGTCCATGTAGCCGTGCTCGTCAGGTTTTGCGNNGTCCCCGTCGCCGTGAACTGTTGCGTTTTGCCCTTCGCAATCGACGGATTTGCCGGCGTCACCGCGATCGACACCAGTGTGGGCGCAGTCGCGGTCACCGTGAGCTCCGTCGTTCCGTCCACGGCTCCAGAAGCGGCTTCAATCTTGCTCGTCCCAGTCGCCACGCCGGTGGCCAATCCGCCCGCCGTAATCGTAACCACACCGGCGGTCTGCGAAGTCCATGTCACCGTGCTGGTCAGATTTTGCGTGGAATTATCCGAGAACGTCCCCGTCGCCGTGAACTGTTTCGTCGTGCCCTTAGCAATCGAAGGATTCGCCGGCGTCACCGCAACCGATACCAGCGTCGCGGAAGTCACCGTGAGAGTCGTCGTTCCGCTAATGGCTCCAGATCCAGCCTGAATCTGGCTCATCCCTGCCGCCACCCCTGTGGCTAACCCGCCCGCGGCAATCGTGGCTATACCGGTGGTCTGCGAAGTCCATGTCACCGTGCTGGTCAAGTTCTGCGTCGAATTATCTGAAAAAGTCCCCGTCGCCGTGAATTGTTTCGTCGTGCCCTTCGCAATCGAAGGATTCGCCGGCGTCACCGCAATCGATACCAGTGTGGCGGAAGTCACCGTCAGCAAAGTGGACCCACTTACACTGCCCGAAGTTGCCATAATCGTGCTCGACCCTGCGGCTTTTGCCGTGGCCATCCCGCCCGTCGTGATCGTCGCTGCATTCGTGTTCTGGGATTGCCAACTCACCGAGCCGGTAAGACTCTTCGTCGAACCGTCGCTATAGTTCCCAGTCGCGGTGAACGGTTCCGTCGTACCGGTAGCAATAGTCGCATTTGCAGGCATCACAGTGATCGATCTAAGGGCCGGTGTACTGGAAGGAGGCGTGCCTGCACAGCTGGACAATAAAAGCAGAGCGCAAAGAGAAAGTAGGACCGAAGTCCATCGAACGCTAAAATGCCGCAGACCTACCATGATTGAAACCCCCAAACGATTTGAACTTTCCGGCGCGCTGTGAGCATCCACGTGCTCGCACAGGTTTTTCCCAAGCAGTACCGAAACTACGGACTATTGCACTGAGGGACGGGCCCGTGGATTATAGCAACTCCCCAGTCCCAAAGGAAAGGCCCTAAAGCCGATGCATATCTAAGTTTGTAACAGCCGCCGTCGAAGTCGTTATAATCCCCCGGTGGAATTGGACTTCCAGTCCGCCTTCGCCTGGCTCCTGGGCCCTGAGCCTATAGACGCCAAGCACCCCGGCCATCTCTGGCCCCGCTGGATTTTCCTCCGCGCCCTCGGATTGATTTATTTCTCCGCTTTCTACTCTTTGCTCTTTCAAATCAAGGGCCTGATCGGCCCGAACGGAATTCTTCCCGCCACAGACTATCTGAAAGCTGTTTCTGCCGCATTTCCCGCACAAAAATTTTGGTTTGCGCCCACACTCTTTTGGTTCAGCGGCAGCGACCGCGCCTTGATGGCCGTCTGTTGGCTGGGACTCATCGCCTCCATCTTGCTCGTCGCAAATCTCTGGCCGCGCGCCTCGCTCGTAATCTGCTTCGTCTGTTTTCTATCGTTCGTCTGCGCCGCCCAGGATTTTTCCAATTACCAATCCGACGGCATGTTGCTCGAAGCCGGCTTCCTCGCCCTATTTTTCTCCCCTCCGGGATTCTTGCCGGGCCTAGGCCGCGCAAATCCGCCTTCTCGCGCCAGTCTATTTCTTCTCCAATGGGAATGGTTTCGCATCTACTTCGAATCGGGCGTCGCGAAAATCGCCAGCGGCGACGTTGCCTGGCGCAATTTCACCGCCATGGATGACTATTACCAGAACGGTCCCCTCCCCACTTGGATTGGCTGGTACGTCCAGCAGTTACCGCACTGGTTTCACGCTTCCACCGTTTTCTACACTCTCGCCACCGAACTCGTTTTCGTCTGGCTCCTCTTTCTCCCAAGACGTTTCCGCATCCTCTGCTTTTGCATCGTCACGCCATTCGAAATTTCAATCATCCTCACCGCAAATTACGCCTTCCTGAATTATCTAGTTTTCCTACTAGGCTTCCTGCTCCTCGACGACCGCGTAATCGAATGGCTCGTCCCGCGCAGTATCCGCGAGCGCGTAGAAGCAATAACTTCGCTGAAATTCCGCAACGCGCCCATGCCGATCGAAGCTCCCGAAAATCAAGTCCCGCGCATAACCTGGCGCGAGCGCCTCACTCCACTTCGCATGACAGTTGCCGGCGCCTGCCTCGCCTTCGTTTTTTATTGCGCCACCGCGCAGCTTATCTGGATGCTCGCCCCCAGCGCGCCTCTCCCGCAATCGCCCTTGCGCGCGCTCGAGCCATTTCGCATCGCCAATCGCTACGGCCTTTTCGCCGTAATGACTCACGGCCGCTACGAAATTGAATTCCAAGGTTCGCAGGACGGAAAAACTTGGACCCCCTATCCCTTCCGCTATAAGCCCCAGGACATCCACGAAGCCCCCGGAATTTACGCGCCCTATCAGCCCCGCTTCGAGTGGAATTTGTGGTTCGCCTCGCTAGGCCCCTGGCGGGAATCCCGTTTCGTAGTCTGGACCGAAGAGCGCCTAATCAAAAACGATGAAGACGTGCTCGAACTTTTCGCCAAAAACCCCTTCGCTACCGCGCCGCCTCGCCAGGTCCGCTCCGTCATCTACCAGTACTGGTTCACCGACCTACGCACCAAGCGCGCCACCGGCAATTGGTGGCGCCGCGATCTCCTAGGCGAATACTCCCCCGCCCTAGAACGCACGCCCGACGGCAAAATCGCTATCCTCGACGTCCCCATCGCCGAACCCCCCGAGCCTTAGCAACGTGTTGGCGGTTTGCGTTCTAGGTGGCGCTGCTGCGAGGACCTGCTTTTGCTTTGCCTTTGCTTACGGATTCGGTCAGAGATCTTAGTAGTGAACTGCCTGCGTGGTACTATCCATCATGCTTTCATGTCAGTGGCGAGAATTATCGAAGCGAAAGAGTCTGCCACTCTCCGCTGTAATTAACAGATTCCTGGGCCTCTTTTGATGAAGAGCCTGCTCCGGAGTTGTGTTGTGTGTGGCAATCCGCTGAAATACGAGGAGATCCTCTCAGCGGGTCCTTTCCCATGCCCGACCTGCAATGCGCGGCTCCAGGCCCCCAAATCTTACGGGCGATGGATCGCTTTGGGTAGTCTTCTATTGCCTGCTGTTGTTTTTTGGGCGTTGGGTTTCGGGGGCCTTCATCTGCTTTACGCCATCCTGTTAACTTGGTTTCCTGTCGGTTATCTGGCACTCCATCTTGTAAAGTACGTCATGCCTCCCAAGATCGAGATTTATTTGCCGGAGGACACGAGGCTACGATTGCGGTCGGGACCCCGTTGATAAAGTTACGACGGCCTGATGAGCTGCATTGCACGCGCCCGTCGAGGCGTACGCGACGTAGCTTGCCGGAATTGCATCGCGGTCTTTTTTGGAGCGCATGACGTGCCCTTTCTGACTCCTTACGAGGCCCTCTCGATTCTTCCTGTCGCCTTCTTGCTGGGGTTTTCTTTCAATCCCGTGGAGTTTCGCTGGGCGTTTCATCACGGTTTTGAGTCAATGCCGAAAGAGGTGAGAGATAGAGCGGAGACCATTAGGCGGTATGCTAGCTTTCTCATGGACACCCTCATCTTAGGTCTTGTTGCTGCCTTGATGCGGAGAAATTTGGTTCCAGCAGCCCGTGTCGGCATGCACCTCGACAAATGGGCAACCAACGCCGTGATTGGGATAGCATCGGGGATGCTGCTCATTGTCTCGCAGGGTTTATTGACCCGATTTTTTCCTCTGGGCACTTCCAAGAACCCGTTCACAGATCGTGTTCGGCAAGGTTCAGTGCTGCTCTGGGTGGTAATTTTCTTTGTTGGTGTGTTCTCGGAAGAATTATGGATTGCGTTCTGCCTCCTTACGCTTAGGGCAACAGGACATTCGACCGTCCTTTCTATTGCAATGACGATGATTGTCTTCGCAGCGGTGCATTACGGTTATAGACTTGGCGGTGCCTTTGCTGTGGCCCTTAAAGGGACCATTTCAGCCCTCCTTTTTCTTTGGTCCGGGTCTTTGATTCCCATGTTTTTCTATCATTTCATCGGGAATCTCGGCAGCCTTTATCGCGCCCGTCGGGCGGCATAACAGCAGACCGCGCTCGCACCGCCATACCGGAATTCATTTCATAAATTCCGACATCTCCGCAAACGACGCCGCCTCATCCCCAAACGTAAACGTCCCTTTCTCCGCGATTTCGCGCGCCCCTCGCAAAAACGCTCCAAACGCCGCGCGCGTCAGCGCCGACCCAACGCTAATCCTTCGCACTCCCGCTGCCGCAAGATTCGCAACCGTGAACCCGCTCCCCTTCCCGCCCGCGAGCACGTTAACCGCACGCGGCGACACCGCCGCACAAACCGCGCGAATGGCCTCCAGATTCGGCAACCCCGGCGCGAAAAGGACCTCCGCCCCCGCCTCCGCATAAGCTTCCAACCGCCGTATCGTGTCCTTCAAATCCGCGCGCCCGTTCAAGAAATTCTCCGCCCGCCCCACCACCACAAACGGAAACGGCAGCGCCCGAGCCGTCGCCACAGCCGCTGCAACGCGTTCAACGGCGAGGACATGGTCGTAGATTGCACGATCCGGATCACCACTCGCGTCTTCCACAGAACCGCCCACCAGCCCCACGGCCGCCGCTTTGCGTATCGTCTCCGCCACGATCTCCGGCTCATCGCCAAAACATTTCTCCAAATCAGCAGACACCGGCAAATCGCTCG
>PKWH01000138.1 GCA_003131985.1 Acidobacteriota bacterium
GTGGGTAATGCCGTTGCTCTGGAGCTATCTGGCTTTCAGCGTGGTAGCGCCGCTTGTTTTGATCTTCACCGCCGATCTGAACTTGAAGCCTCTGGATTCGATTGTGTTTCAATATGAAACTCCTGCGTCTCCGCATCCCTCGCACTAGTCCCTTAGTAATAGAATTAACCACGTAGTATACCCAGTCGTACCATTGACCGTTTTAGGCACACAAATCAGACTGGAAAATTATGGGACGCTATTCGGCTCTCGTAGGCAAGCGCGTGGAAGCCCGCTATCGCACAGCCGATGTTCACTTATCGGCGGTCGGCACGCTCGTGTCCGATTCGGGGAAGTCGATATTCCTGGAAGATCGGTTTTCGCAAGGCGGAAGAGAGAAAACCGTGCGCGTTGAAATTCCTTACCAGTTCGTCATTCGCGTCAACGAAACTCATGCCGAACCTTCCCGCCACAAGCCACTTCCGGCGCATCCTTCCAAGAAGAAACGTTAGGCCTCAGCTCGGTTTTGAACCGCCTTCTTCGAAATGATTCCATGGCATTTTCCGACAGCATTCTCACCGTCGCGCGCGTATATTCGACTCTTCTCTGTGGAGGCATGGATGAAAACAACAGTCGGATTCATAGGACTCGGATTGATGGGCAACCCCATGGCGAAGAACCTGCTCAAAGCGGGATTTCCCGTGGTGCTGTGGAATCGCACGCGTGAAAAGGCGGAAGAATTCGCGCGCGAAGGCGCGCAGTTCGATGTGAAAGTCGCGGCCAATCCGCGGGAGACGGCGGAGAAGGCAGACATCCTAATCACGATCGTTAGCGATCCGCCTGCGCTGGAGGAAGTTTTGTGGGGCCGCGACGGCGCGATGCAAGGTTTGCGGCGCGGGAGCACCTACATCGATTCCAGCACCGTTTCTCCTGCGCTCGCTCGCAAAATAGCAACCGCCTGCACGGAACGAGGAGTGGGCTTCCTCGACGCGCCGGTCACAGGCGGCACCTGGGGCGCCGAAAAGGGCGAGCTTGTTTTCATGGTCGGCGGGGAAAAAGAAGTTCTCGAGCGCGCCAGGCCCGCGCTTCAAACGATGGCGAAACACATTTTTCTTCTGGGACCAAACGGGGCCGGTCAGACGGTGAAACTTGCCATGAATTTGATTCTGGCGTTGCAGGTCGACGCACTGGCTGAAGCACTCGCACTCGTTACGACTGCCGGCGTTCCCGGCGAGCGTCTGATCGAAGTGCTGCAATCCAGCATGGCACGCGCGGGAGTGCTGGACGTGAAAGCGCCTCTGATGTTGAAAAACGAATACCCGCCAAGTTTTCCACTTCGCCTGATGCACAAAGACATTGGGCTCGCGCTCGACCTGGCCAAGCAGCACGCGATCACGCTTCCGGCCGCGGCCGCTGCTTATTCCAGCTATGACGCGGTGAAAAAATCCTCGACCGATGACCCCGACTTCGCCGCTGTCGCGCGTTTCTGGAAAAAATCTTAGCGAGGAAATCCTACTTGCCTGCCACAGACGGGAAAAAGCTGAAAGGGAGGTCGCGCCCGGTTCGCAGGCCCGCAGGAGCGGCAAGAACTGCGGGAATTGCGTTGACGATAACGGCAGCGGTCGCCACGTCGCCATGCGTGCCGCCGGGAATGACGAGCGAAAGGTTTGGCTCGCCCTTTAATTCGATCGTGTCGGAGGGCTGCTTTGCGCCAACGAACATTTTCAATTCCATAAAAATTTTTCCTTTGCCCGCGGCAGTTCCACGAGCGATTTGATGCACTCCGGCCACTTGGCCGCGCGCAACCACTAGGAATTCGGTCCTGGCCTCTTCCTCCGCGATTACCGGGTTTATCGTCTCTGAAATATCGTCCAGATCGAACCCCAGCCCGTCAGCGACCATGGCAATCGATTCAGGCAATCCGTGATGTTTGATCACTCCAGCAGCAACTTGCGCGTGAAATTCTTCAGGCGTCATGCCGGCGCCGATTTTCTTTTGCAATGGGAGGCGGCGCTTCGATGCGTCCACGACTCGCACGGCGCTGGCCCAATCCACTCGTTGCGAAACCGCTGAAAGCGTTAAGACCAGCTTGTCCATCACAAAACCCGGATTCACGCCGGTTCCGAGCAGTGCGACTCCTTCCTCCTTCGCCGCGGAATCGAGTTGCTTCGATAGATCCGGGTGTTTTTTCCATGGATACGCTAACTCTTCGCAAGTGGAAACGATGCAGCAGCCTGCGGCAAGACATTCCAGCAATTGATCCATCACACTCGGTAGATACGACGAAGTGGAATGCACGACAACATCCACAGGTTTTGCCAGCACAGTTTGCGATTCCGAGGAAATGATGACGCCCCAGGGCGCATCCGCCGCTCCCGCCACTTCGCCGAGGTCGCGCCCAACCTTAGCCGGGTCTTTGTCGATCGCTCCAACGATTTCCAACGTCGCCTTCTGCCGCATCAAGCGAGCGATCGACGCTCCGATGGGGCCTACGCCAAATTGCACCACACGAATCTTCTTCACTCGTTCCCCCTGAAATCTTGAAGAGCCAATACCTTAAAGTTTTGCGTCAGTGACTGCAACCGTATTCGCGGCTCAGTATTGAGCCGGTTTCCGAGGCGCGTTTATCAGGCGCTGAGTTCACATCGCCACGGTTCTCGCTGCTTTTAGTTTCTGAATCGGTATAATGCCGTCACACAATGGCGCTTCCCAGCGGCACCAAACTAGGTCCCTACGAGATCGTCGCCTCTATCGGCGCGGGTGGAATGGGAGAAGTGTACCGCGCGAAAGATACGCGGTTGGGGCGCGACGTAGCGATCAAGGTCTTGCCCGAGGGCTTTGCGAGGGACGCGGATCGGTTGCGGCGGTTCGAGCAAGAAGCCCGCGCTGTCGCCGCATTGAATCACCCGAACATCCTTGCGATTCACGACATCGGCGAATATAACGGCGCGCCTTTTCTCGTTTCGGANNTCGTTCACCGCGACCTGAAACCCGAAAATGTTTTTGTCACGAAAGACGGCCGCCTGAAGATCCTCGATTTCGGTCTCGCGAAGCTGGCAAAGCTGCAAGCTGCTGCGGACGAAAACGCAACTCTCGACGCCACGCCGCAAGACACGTCGCCGGGCATGGTTCTCGGGACGGTTGGGTACATGTCCCCCGAGCAGGTGAAGGGCGAGGCTGCCGACGCGCGCTCGGACATTTTTGCTTTAGGAACTATTTTGTACGAAATGCTTTCGGGTCAGCGCGCTTTTCGCCGGGACACCTCGGCCGAGACCATGACGGCGATCTTGAAGGAAGACCCGCCGGAGCTAACTACATCGGGCAAGCCAATCTCGCCCGCTCTCGAAAGAATCGTGCGGCGGTGCCTGGAGAAAAAGCCGCAGCAGAGATTTCAATCGGCGCGAGACTTGGCGTTTAATCTCGAAGGCATTTCGGGAAATACATCGACGAGCGCAGCGCAGGTTATCCCGGCATCCGCGGAAACGAACCCGCGCAAGTCGCTCATGCCGCTCGCTGCAGGTTTACTCCTGCTCATTGTTGGGGCGGCGGGAGGCTGGTTGTTCCTTCGCGGCGCCGGTTCCGCCTCGCCGCCTTCATATCATCAACTAACATTTGAACGCGGCTTAATCTACGCTGCGCGTTTCGCTTCCGACGGACGCTCGATTTATTACAGCGCGAGCTGGAATGGCCAGCCCGTCCAGCTCTATTCGACTGTCCCGGACAGTCCGGAATCACGCCCGCTAAACCTGATCAACTCCACATTGTTCGCAGCCTCCGCTTCGGAATTGGCCATTTCGCTCGGCTGCGAAGATCGGTACATCGGAAATTGCCAGGGCACCTTAGCCACTGTGCCGGTTTCCGGCGGGTCGCCTCGGGAGATCGCGCAGGATACCCTCTCTGCTGACTGGACTGCCGACGGAAGCGAGATGGCCGTGATCCGCCAGGTTGCCGGAAAGTACCGCGTGGAATTTCCGCGTGGAAAGGTGATTTACGAGAGCGTCCGCTCATTGGGGTACGTGCGGATCTCGCCGCAAGCTAACGCGGTAGCATTTGCGGAATTTGTTAGCGTTGACGGCGACGCGGGATTGGTGGTCGCCCTGGACCGAAACGGAAAAGAGCTGATGCGTTCGGCGATTTTTATCAGCGTGGAAGGGGTCGCTTGGCCACCCTCGGGCGAAGAAGTGTGGTGTGCCGCCACGCAGCACGAGGGCTGGGCGGATGCGATCCATGCTCTGCCGTTAAAGGGCAAAGAACGGATCGTTCTTCGGCTACCAGGCATGCTCCGGCTGCATGATGTGTCGCGCGACGGTCGTATGCTTATCTCGAGAGAATCGTGGCGCAGCGGGTTGCAATTTCGGGGATCTGGAGACACGAAAGAACGTGACCTCTCCTGGCTCGATTATGCGCAACTCAGAGATCTCTCACTGGACGGCACACAGATCGCATTTGACGATTGGGGATCAGCCGCTGGCGCTGAGGGTCTGGCCTACTTGCGAAAAACCGATGGGTCGCCGGCGGTAAAGTTGGGCACCTGGTCTGCGCCTGTTCTCTCCCCGGACGGGACGCGGGTGTTAGCGTCCGAAGCCACATTAGTAGGTCAGGGGATACATCTCGCTGTGCTGCCGACCGGAGTAGGAGAAACGCAAACTCTAAGCTCCAACGGAATGCAACAAATTGGTCAAAAGGGTTGGATGCCCGATGGGAAGGCCATCTATTTCGCGAGCGATGACGGTCACGGATGGCGAATGTATGTCCAAGATCTTGTTGGTGGCGCGCCGCGTGCTGTAACACCTCTGATTTCCGTGGAGCCGGCACACTTCGAGTCCCACATGGTTTCACCCGACGGCAAGTTTGCTTTCGCCCGAGATTTGAACGGCAAAGGTCAGCTTTATCCCCTCGCAGGGGGAGAACCCCAGAGCCTTCCGGGCTGGTTGCCGAAAGATATTTGGATCACATGGTCGGCGGATGGTCGCTCGGCTTTTGTGTACCACGACGAGAAAACGTTCGCGCTGGTGTACCGGCTCGATGTGGCAACCGGCAAAAGAGAGCTTGTGATGACGCTCGCCCCCAACGACTCGGCTGGCGTAACCGCGATTCTAAACGTTCGCATGACGCCCGACGGCAAAACCTACGCATATTCCTTCGATCGCGAACTGTCGGACCTTTTCCTGGTAGAGAATGTGCGGTAAACGCCGCCAGCGGTGCAAAATCGCGTTCTACGAAATCGTTGAAGAGAATCGCTCGTACCTGATGGTCGTGTAACTCGGAAAATGATCTGCTAGCACAGCACTTGTAGCGTGGAGCTTAGAGCAGCATAATGTGCCGACGCTCCCGTGACACTCCAGCCCGAAACGCGATCCCCCAAACGAAATTGGCCGCGCAAGACGCTGCAAGTAATTCTGCAGTATGGAGGCAGTGCGCTCGTTCTATACCTTCTGTTTCGGCTTCTGCCGGGCCGCCAGGTTTGGCAAGCCCTCGGTCATTTACCGGCGCGGCTGTGGATTCTGGTTCTGGCTGGGTATCTCGCTGCGCACTGCATTGGAACGGCGAAATACCGGCTGGTGCTGAACCTGGGCGGAGCGGGCATCAACGTACGGCAGGCAGCGCGATGTTACTTTGCCGGACTATTTGGTTCTTTGTTTCTGCCTTCGCTGATCGGCGGAGATATTCTGCGCGTGGCGATGGCGCTGCGTGTCGCAAGAAGCCGGGCCGGCGTTCTGCTGGGAAGTTTGGTGGACAGGCTTTCGGATTTTGCCGCGCTCGCGCTGCTGGCTGGAATCGGAGCAGCACTGGTGCCGGGGACGCTCGATCCCAGGAGTCGAAAAATCTTCGAGCTTGCGGGAGGAATCGCAATCATCGGAATAGCGGTTGCGGCCAGCGCGATCGCGATGCTTCCAGTGCGGCGATTTTCTTACCGCATGAGGCGGAGGTTCGTTCGTTTGCGAGGCGCGTTCCACTCAACGATAAAGCAGCCTGGAACAATGCTCAGAGCGCTGAGCATGAGCGTGACGGTTCAGCTTGTTTTTATCTTTCTCAACGTCGTGCTCGCAGGTGCTTGTGGTTTGCATCTTCGTTTTCGCATATGGCTGTTTGCGTGGCCGCTCGCAAAGCTTTCAGCGGCTATCCCGATCACGCAAGCGGGCATAGGAGTGCGCGAAGCTGCGTTGGCGGCGTTGCTCGTTCCATTCGGCGCGACGGCAGTGCTGGCGGTTGCAGCTGGAATCGCTTGGGATGCAATTTCGATCGGCGGCGCAATAGCGGGAGGGGTTTTTGCGCTACTCGCCGGGCGTTTTTGGCCGTCGAGCCGGAGCGCAAGCGTAGATCCAGCAGACTAGTAGAATGCGCTGAAGGGAAAATATTGGTGCCGGGCGCTAAAGTTACTTAGAAGCGCGAGCGAGTGGAACGAATGAACTCGCGAAGCGCAGCGACGTTTGGTCCGTAGGAGCCTACGCGGCCGGCGTCCACGGGCAGCCCCAGAAACTCTGCCTTTTCGATACTGAGGCCGGCATCGTCAAGTTCAGCGAGGCTATAGCCTTCCGTGGGCACCAAGCGATTGCGACGGGACAAATCTACAGGGCGGGGCGGCCTGTGCGTGCTGCCCGGCTTCCTTACAATATTGAAGAAATCGTCCCAATCTCGCCTATTCCACATAACTCCTCCCGTTGTCCGGGTAATGCTTTGATGCACCGCAATCGCTTCAGGTCGCTTATAAATTCCCGACCCACAGCCAGCCCTTCTGGACTAGAGTGTTGCCGATAATAACCCCCGATGTAGTGGAAAGTCGCGTCTGAATTCGAGCTGTTTCCTTTGAGTTATCGCACAATTGGAACCTCTCCAGCCTCGCTCCGACGTGTGTATCACAGTGACTTCGACTTGTAAATTTTTGCTTTCGCGC
>PKWH01000037.1 GCA_003131985.1 Acidobacteriota bacterium
ACATTCTCTACAGCCTGGTAAGTAAGAAACACAAAGAGATATCGCTGGCTGTTTCGCTGGCGCTTGTGGCGCTGGGAATTTACTGCTGGCGCGGCTGGGCGCTATGGGGAATCGTGTTGCTGGTGCTGTCCTTGCGCTTCCGCCACCCGCCCGTATATGACCGCTGGCAACAGCTCAACGCGTCGCGAAAGTTATTGACCATCGTAGCGGTCGCAATCTTCGTTCTGTGCTTCACGCCCTGGCCGGTGAGCAACCCGTAAGCCGCTGCCCGCAATCTTCGCTTCCTTGACCATCACCGTGAGAAGGATATGATGCGCGCATAATAAATGGACCATCCTTCTCTCGCTTCCGTTCCTTCGCCGCCCGCAACGCTCGCTCGCACGCTTGGGCTGCGCGATCTGACCATGCTCGTCATCGGCGGCGTAATCGGCTCGGGCATATTTTTGGTGCCCGGCGCAATTCAACGGCAAGTAAGTGGCTCCGTTGGCTTAGCGATGCTGGTGTGGGTCGCGGGCGGGATGTTGTCGCTCGTAGGGGCTCTCACATACGGCGAACTCGCGGCGATGAAGCCTGAGGCAGGCGGTCTCTACGTTTACATTCGAGATTGTTTCGNNCGTTATTTCTCGTCATCGCAACCGGAGGAATAGCGACTTTGGCGGTAGCCTTCAGCGCTTACCTGAGCAACGTTGTGCCGCTCACGCAATTTGGTACGAAGCTGGCGTCGGTCGCCATGATCGGCGTCATCACCGGCGTCAACATCTATGGCACTCGCGAGAGTTCGGACCTGCAAAACTGGACCACCTACACCAAAATTGCGCTAATCCTCGGCATGAGCGCCGTGCTGCTGTGGCTCGGACATGGATTTCACGGCTCTGGAAATATTCTGTGGCCGGAACGAATCAGTGGTTCGCTAATCTCTAACTTCGGATTGGCGATGATCGCGGCGCTCTGGTCTTACGAGGGCTGGCAGTTCGCTTCCTTCAGCGCTGGAGAGGCGGCACATCCGCAGCGCGATTTTCCCCGGGCATTTTTTTACGGCACGCTGTCGTTGACAGTAATTTATGTGATTGCAGCATTGTCCTATGTGGCAGCGCTGGGCCCGGCAGCAGCGGCCCGTTCCGATACGATTGCCGCCACCGCGATGGCCGTGATTCTTGGGCCGACCGCGGCAAAGTCTGTCGCCTTCCTTGTGATGATTTCCACCTTTAGCGCGGCGAACAGCATTCAGCTCACAGCCCCTCGTGTTTACTACGCCATGGCCGGCGACGGCTTATTTTTTCGCAAGATGGCGGAAGTGCATCCGCGTTTTCGCACTCCTGCTTTCGCAATTCTCACCGCAGGAATTTGGGCCGCAATTCTTGCGTGCTTGGGCAGCTTTCAACAGCTTTTTACTTACGTGATTTTCACCGGCTGGATTTTCTACGGGCTCGCCGGCGCCAGCATATTCGTCTATCGCCGGAGAATGCCCGGCGCCGATCTGCCGTATCGCGTGCCCGGATATCCTTGGACTCCCGCGATTTTCGTGCTGGCTACTGCGGCGCTGGTGGTGAACGCGATTTTCTCGGGACCGGCGGGCGCAATCGAAGGGCTCGGCGTCGTTTTCGCCGGGGTGCCTGCTTACCTGATCTGGCGCACGCGCGTATCAAAGCAGGCAAGCTAGAAAAGGCTGGTGGGATCGACATCAACGATCACGGCAGTATCTGGAATTTTCTTGGCATCGCAGAAATCCAGCGCTCCGCTGAGAGCTAGAGAAAGGGCCGAACGTTTCGGCGACTTCAGCACAAACTGAAAGCGATAGTCTTTCCGCAAACGCGCGAGCGGAGCTGCGGCAGGTCCCAGAATTTTTACGCCGCGATTCTCGAACGGAGCGAAATAACCTGCCAGCGCCTTCGACCATCGAATTGCGTTTTCAATTTTGCGATCACGCACCAGCACACTGGCTAGCGCGGTGAACGGCGGGTAATGAAGCATCCGCCGAAAATGCGCTTCCTTTTCATAAAATGAAACGTAGTCCTGCTTCACGGCGAGCTGAATCGCGTAATGCTCCGGATAATACGTTTCAACGAGGACTTCGCCGGCAAGCTCGCCGCGCCCCGCGCGTCCGGCTACCTGCGTGAGCAATTGGAATGTTCTCTCGGCCGCCCGGAAATCCGGACGTCCCAGCGCGAGATCGGCCGCAACCACACCGACCAGAGTTACGCGCTGGAAATCGTGACCCTTTGCCACCATCTGAGTTCCGACTAGCACGTCCAATTCGCCGTCTGCGAACGCGCCGAGCACTTGCTGGTATTCCCGCTTCGTGCGAACGGTGTCGCGATCGAGCCGCGCGATGCGCGCAGACGGAAACTTTTCTCGCAGATATTCTTCGATGCGCTCCGCCCCGTCGCCGACGAAATACATATACTCGCCATTGCACTTCGGGCATTTCTTCGGCGGACGAATGGAATAGCCGCAATAGTGGCATTCCAGTCGCTGGCGGCTTTTATGATATGTCAGCGCGATGCTGCAATTTTCACATTGCACGAACGCGCCGCAGCTTCGGCAAAGAAGCGACCAGGAATATCCGCGCCGGTTGATCAGCACCATTGCCTGCGTTTTTTCTTCCAGCCGCAACGCAATCGCGGCGCGCAAAGATTCGGACACGGGCGCTGCCTTATGCTGTTGGCGAAATTCCTCGCGCAGGTCAACTACGCGAACATCTGCGAGAGGACGGTTTTCGACCCGCGAAGTCAATTGAAGCAGATTGTATTTTCCCGAGCGCGCGTTGTGATAGGTCTCCAGCGAAGGAGTCGCGGAACCCAGAAGAGCAACTGCACCTTCCAACTGCGCGCGATAGACAGCGACGTCGCGGCCGTTGTAGCGCGGGGTTTCTTCCTGCTTGTAGCTGGTCTCTTGCTCCTCATCCACGATGATCAAGCCGAGATTTTCTAGGGGCGCAAAAACGGCGGAGCGCGTTCCAACCACGATGCTTGCTTGCCCGTGCCGGACGCGCCACCATTCGCGAGCGCGTTCCACGTCCGGCAAGCCGCTGTGCAACACCGCGACCCTCTCGCCAAACCGCGCGCGCACCAATCGGCCCACCCATAAAGTGAGCGCAATTTCAGGAACCAGAACGATTGCCGTCTTTCCGCGCGAGATCGCTGCTTCGATCGCGCCCAGGTACACTTCCGTCTTGCCGCTGCCTGTGACGCCATGAAGCAGTCCCGCAGCGAATTTCCCGGCCACTAGCCAGCGCCAGATCTCAGCAAGCGCCTGCTTTTGTTCGGCATTCAAGATATTGGTAGGCGGAGCGAAATTTGTGTCCCAGGAATCCTCTTCAACGCTAATGGGCTCTTCCCAAGTAAGCACGCGCCCTTGTTTTTCCAATCGCTGGATCACGGCGCGGGATACTTCCGCTTTTTTCATCAAGAGCGCCAACGGCAGCGGGCCGCGAGTCGCCGTTAGGACCTCGCGAATCTTTCCTTCGGCGGCGTTTGCGCCCGCTTCTTCCTTAGCGGGATTCCACGCGACAATTTTCTGCGTGCGCGTCTTGCGACGGTGCACCATTTCCCGTGCTGCCAGATGGCCGCGCCGAACGAATCTTTCCGCCGCAGCTTCGCCACCTGGCATTCGCCGCACCGCCGCAGAACTGATCGTGTTGTTATTTTCGTCCGTGCCGTCGAATCGGCGCAGAAAATCCAGTTCAGCGCTTTCTACATCCGTTCTCTCGACGCTAGCGGTAAGTCCCTGTAAATACGCTCGGCCTGCATCTGCGAGCCAGTATTCGCGGTCATGGCGCAGTTCGATTTCCGGAGGAAGCATCGCGCGAAATGTTTCACCCATAGGCGCGAGATAGTAGCGGCTGATCCAGTGCCCTAATTCGATCAGCTTTGCCGGTAGCGCGGGAACCGGATCGAGAAGTTCGGAAATTTCTTTAACGCGCGCGAATGCCGGAGCACGCTCGGAGACAGAGAGCCCAACTCCAACGATGGCGCGGTTGCGAAACGGCACCAGCACGCGCCGGCCGACGAGATCTTCCTCCTGAAAAGATTCGGGCACGGCATAGGTAAACGTCGAGCGCAGAGGAACGGGAAGCGCGACCTCGCAATAACGTGGAATCATGGACGGAGCATAGTGTAGCAGTCCGCGCGCGACCGCTCATCTGGCCTGATTGAATGGACTCTTGGCCTCAGATGCTAACGCAGACGATACCGACGAAAATGAGGACGATTCCCAGCCACTGGCTGCGCTCGAGCCGCTCGCGGAGAAAAATCCACGAAAGGAGGACAGTGACAGCGCCGTACAGCGACGCGAGGACGCTGACTACAGAGACCGGGCCNNACGGCGGCGAGCATCCACCAAACTCCTCCATGCGGAGGGCGAATGCTTTGTCGCGCCGGGAGCGCAAATACAGCGAGCGAGACGAGCGCAGTCAGCCGCATGACCCAAACTGAAACGGCGTCGCCGACGAGCGGCACCACGTGAAAACCGAGAAACCAAAACATCAAACCGAAACCTACCGCCGCCAAGATCGCCCATCCCACGCCTCGTGATAAATACCCTCCGGAGGATGTGCCACTCGAAGCTGACGCATCACTTGCTTTTGGCGCGAACGACATCGCCGCCAGGATCACGCCCGCGAGCGTTACTGCCATTCCAATTCCGCGGAGCGCATGAATCCGTTCGCCGCTTGCGAGCGCCAGCGCAACCGTAAGCGCAGGATAGCTGGACGAAACCGGGCCGACGATACTCATCACGCCAATCTCGAACGAGTGATAAAGCGAGAGCGAAGCGGTGACATTCAGCAATCCCGCGACCACAGTGAGCGCCCATGGCTGCCATCCGGGAGCCACGTGCGAAAAACCGCCGGTGAATTTCAGATAGACGCTAAGCGCGAGAAAGCCGAAGAACTGCATGAAGAACAGAGTGCGATACGCGCCCACTCGTCGCGAGGCGAACCGTGCAGCAAAATCCGCCATGCCCCAGCACACCGCTCCGGTCAGTCCGAGAATGATGCCCAATGAAATTCTCCACTACGGCAGGCTATTTGCGTTTTGGCTGCAGACCGAGGACCGCCATCACTTTTTGCAAATCCTTCCAGACTTCGCCCTTCGCGTTCGGGTTTCGCAGCAAATAAGCAGGATGGTATGTGGCAATAAGCTTCGAGCCGCGGAAATC
>PKWH01000019.1 GCA_003131985.1 Acidobacteriota bacterium
AAAAACGCCCACAAATCTCGCCTGCCAAAGCATTAACAGCCCGCCCCGATATGGAACATCACAACCTAACTGGCTATGGCAAAAAACCGTAGCCGCGGTTATCATCTTGCCCCGTGCCCAACATTTTAAGACTTCCCGCAGTTTTTCTGGCTTTCGCCATCCTGCTTCCAAGTATTGCTTGGGGACAAGAAGCGAAACCGCCCGCCAGCTCCCATCCTTCCGAAGATGTTTCCGCGGCGAAACTTGCGCCGAAACCCGCAGCGAAATCGTCGGACGCATCCAGCGAACCTTATATTTACGAAACCGTGCGCGGATTTCTGCGCTACGAAAACGACGGGACCGGGACGCTTGAAAGGAAAGTTCGCGTAAGAGTTCAGTCTTCCCTGGGGGTGGAAAAACTCGGACAGCTGGTTCTCGACTACAACAGCGCGAAGTNNAGTGACGCGCGGCAGAAGCACGTCACGGTCTCGGGCCTCTCGGCGGGCGACATTCTGGAGTACGACAGCCTGAACACGCTGGAGAAACCGCTCACGCCGGGACAGTTCTGGCAGTCCTGGAAGTTCATCAACGATGCGCCTTGCCTCGATGAGCAAGTCCAACTAAACGTGCCGGCAAATCGCCAGATCAAAATCAAGAGCCCGCCGGACGTCACGCCGAGCGATCGAATCGATGGCGACCGAAAGATATATACGTGGAAGACGACCACCGAGCACGCCGCCGAAGCTCCGCTGCCGCCGCTGATGGATCCCAAGCGCCATTTCGACCCCGAGGCGCTCCTCAAAGGCCCTCAGCCGAAGCCTTCACGTAACATTTTGCTGAGTTCTTTTGAAAACTGGCAACAGGTCGGCAGTTGGTATTCCGGGCTCGAACGCGACCGTCGCGCGCCCAATGCGGAGCTGAAAACGCAGGCCGACGAAATCACCAAGGACGCGAAAACCGACCTCGACAAGGTGCAAGCCTTGTACGAATACGTCACGCGAAATATCCGCTACGTGAGCCTGTCCTTCGGCATGGGCCGCTACCAACCGCACGCCGCGGCGGAAGTTCTCAACAACCGTTACGGCGATTGCAAAGATAAGGCCACTCTGCTCGATGCCCTGCTGGAAGCGGAGGGCATTCACAGTTCGACGGCGCTAATCAACAGCACGTACGCAATCGACCGCGACGTCCCCACTCCTTTCCAATTCGACCACGCCATTACTTTCGTCTCGGTCGGCGGCAAGGATACCTGGCTCGACTCCACCGCGCAGGTGGCGCCGTTCGAATATCTCTTTCCCCAGCTAAGAGGCAAGGAAGCCTTGGTCGTGTTTCCACAGCAGCCCGCAGAACTAAAAGAAACTCCCGAAAAACTTCAGCTCGCGAAATATTACGGCCTGGAAGTTACCGGTAGCATCAAGGAAAAGAAACTTGACCTGCAACTCGCCTTTGAAACTCGCGGAGACTTCGAAGTACTTTTCCGAGCAGGGTTGGTTGCGATGCCTGCTTCACAGTTCTCTCAATTTGTCTCGGCGGGCGCGAGGCAGGCCGATCCAAACACCGATACTGCGATCACCGACTTCAAAGCGGGCGACCCGTTCGACACTAGCAAACCTTTTCGTATGGAACTTCACATGACCATGAGCCGGAACGAGCCGGCGATCAATAATACGTCCTCTAGACCGACATTTTCTGCGTCGGATGTGGATGACATTGTTTCCAAAGTCCTTCCCAACGCACCATCCGCGAAGGAGCCTCTGTCCCTTTCCGGGCCGGAGAGATTTGTCTTCAAAGTAAAAGTGGACTTGCCGGAGAAGAAGTNNTGCACGTCAAGAAAGACTTTGCCGAATTTACCGCCAACGGATCAATGGACGCGAACACTCTCTCCGGGGACGTGGACTTGAACATCCTCGCCTCGCAGATTCCAGCAGATCAGATCGCGCAATACACCGAGTTTCGAACTCAGGTGATCGACGGGCTTAAGCATCTGATTCGTGTGGTAAAGCCGGACGACGCGGCCTCCAGCTCCGTGAAATCTACTGTCCCGCCTGTTTCCACGCACGAAGAAGAGGCTCGGCAGTCGTACGCCTCAGGGGTCAGCGCCTTCAAAGCCGGAAAGTTCCGNNACCGCGCGCGACCCGCACAACAGTTGGGCCTTCGACGAACTCGGATTCGCATACATGCGATTGCAACAATATCCGCAAGCTGCCGCCAGTTTCCGCAAAGTGATCGAGATTGATGCCGGGCACCCTTCCATCCACCGTAATTTGGGAATCGTCCTGTATTACCAGCGGAAATACGACGAAGCGGTTCCAGAGCTCCAAAAGCAACTGCAGATCGACTCCGACGATAAATACGTTCATCCCTTTCTTGGGCGTCTATACATGCAAACGAAGGAGTACGACAAAGCAGCCGCTGAATTCGAAATCGCGGCCAGGGCCAAACCGGACGACACCGGAATCGCCCTGAACCTCGGGCGTGTCTATGCGGAAGCGGGCCAGCCCGAAAAATCCGAGAAAGCTTTTGCCAACGCATTGGAAATCGAGCCCGGTCCTGCTACCCAAAATAGCATTGCTTATGCGTTAGCCGAGATGAATGTGCAGATGGATCGCGCCGAAATGTTAGTTAGATCCGCTATCGCGACGACGTCAGCGCAGACGCTGGCCATGGACCTCGACAATCTTTCCAAGCCCGATGCCCGACGCATGTGCAGCGTTGCCGCCTACTGGGACACGCTCGGCTGGATCAAATTTCAGAAAGGCGATCTGCCGCAGGCCGAAAAGTTTATCGGCGCGGCGTGGGGATTGTGCGAGTATACCGACATCGGCGATCACCTCGGCCAGATTTACGAAAAAGAGGGCCGCAAAGCGGACGCCATTCTTCAATACGAACTGACGCTTGGAAAGCTTGCGGCGCCGCCGGAAACCCGTCCGCGCCTTGCAACCCTTTTGCCACCTGGAACTGACCTTGACGCCACGGTCGCCACAGCGAAAATCAAGCGCGCCGCCGACGCCGGCATCAAATTCAAAAATCCCGGCAATGTTGACGGCAACGGAGAAGCTTGGCTCGTGTTCAAACCCGGGCCGAACGTGGACGCCATGAAATTCGTTACCGGCTCGGACGAGTTACGCGCAACCGCTGGCGACATTCGCGCCGTGAAGTTCCCCAACACTTTTCCCGACTCAACAGAAATCAAGCTGCTGCGGCGCGCCTGGATCACCTGCTCCACCCACACGCATGAATGCCTCGTTGGCCTGATGCCTGCCGACACAGTTCTGTCCGTCACCGAGTAGTTCCGAGCGTTCCGAGTGCGCAGCCGCAACATCCCCCGCGGCACTTAGAAGCGGTTTTCATGGCGCTGCTTCAACTAACGCGCTTTTTCCTTCATTCCAGCCAACGCGGCCTTTTTAGCCGCCCGCAACCTCATTTGAATAGTGTGCGAATTGGGACAGAACCCGCCGGTGCACTGTAGCTACTATCCATGCTGTGTGTTGCACTCGTCCGCAGTGGCAT
>PKWH01000093.1 GCA_003131985.1 Acidobacteriota bacterium
TAGATGAAGCCGGCGTGGAAAATATCTCCTGCGCCGGTTGTGTCGAGTGCTCGGACCTTGAACCCTCGAACGAGAAAAAATCTTTCTCCGTCCCACGCGAGAGCACCCAGACTTCCCAACGTGGCTGTAGTCAAGCGGCACTTGAACTCCGCATGGATTTGGGGAAGTGACTTCAATAGATTCTGTTCGCCTGTCAGACGTGCGGGGAAATCTTTCGAGCTAATGGGGAAGTCGACGAATTTAAGTAACGCTTTAACTCCACGATACAGATTATCCAAATCAGCGATCACGGGTATGCGCTCCTTGCGGGCCCATCGAGATGCTTGCGTCGAGGCCGCAGTGTCATGACCGTCAACCAAGAGCGCGCGACAGCCTTGCAGCCAGTGGCTCCGCAGATCGGAAGGGGCGATGGCGATGCGCGGATCCCTTTTCCAAAGGACGGTGCGTTCGCCGGTTTGGGCGTCAACAAGGATGAACGAAGTTTGGCTGGCGGAATTAGCAGCCGTTATCCAATGGGATTCGACGCCTTCGCGGGCCATTTCGCGTTCCTGGAAATTACCGGCAGCGTCGTCTCCAATCTTTCCGACATAGCGGGTCCGCAAACCCCAACGTTGGCATGCGACCATTGCGCTGGCAACTTGGCCGCCTGGTTTAGTCTCGGCGGAGATCAACTCTATTTTTGAATCGGAGGCAGGGAAGTGCGGCAGGCGAATGATTGTGTCGGTGGCGTTGATTCCGATGCCCAGAACGTCTATCGGCCGTTTCGTGCGTCGCCTGATCATTGCGAAGCAACTCTAGCTGAGGCTGCGCGATTTTCAAGAGAGAACTCGCGTGNNCCGCTGGGAGAAGCGGACCGGCTGGTCAGTTTTCTGTCGCGCACCATAGGGCGCGTGCGCGGAGTGGCTTCCGGAGCGCGCAGAACGAAGAGCCGGTTCGGTTCAACGCTCGAGCGGCTCTCGCATGTCCGCATCTGGTTCTTCGAGAAAGAAACGCGGGAGCTGGTTCGCATCAACCAGTGCGAACTGATCGAGTCGTTTCTCAGCGCCTTTCGCGATTATGCTTCGGGCATTGCGCTTGCGATTTTGAGCGAGGTTACGGAAGCGGTGCTGCCGGATCGCGAAGCGTCTGACGCGAATTTTCGTTTACTGCTGATGACGGCGCAAGCCGTGAAGCGCACGGGGAAATCCGAAGTGCCACTTGCGTATTTCGCGTTATGGACGGTGAAGCTTGGCGGGTGGCTGCCCCCTCTGGATCTTTGCGCGAAGTGCGGACGGCAACTCACCGCTGCGGAGCCGGCGTATTTTTCGCGGAGCGCTTCGGCGCTCGCGTGCGGAAAGTGCCGCAAGCCAGGGCTGCGAATAATTTCGGTGACAGCGCTTGTGGCTGCGCGCCAAATGCTCACGGTGCGGCTTGACCGGTTAAATGAAGAAAATATTTCGCCGACTGCAGCACGGGAATTGACAGATGTTATGCTCGATGTGATCGAACGCCAGATCGACCGCAAGCTCAAGGCGCGGGAACTCCTGGAGTCGCCAGCGTGAAGAAACAAGCTCATCATACTGAAAATAAAAAATCTCGAACGAAAGCTAGGGAAGCGCAGAAAGGGCTGACGTTTCAGGAACTTCTACTAAGACTTGAAGAATATTGGACGCGCCGAGATTGCATTCTGCAGCAACCCTATGACATCGAAGTCGGCGCGGGCACGATGCACCCGGAGACTTTTCTGCGCGTACTTGGGCCGGAGCCGTACCGAGTGGTGTACGCGCAGCCGAGTCGGCGTCCGGCGGACGGCCGCTATGGCGAGAACCCGAACCGCTTGTACAAGCACACACAGCTTCAAGTGATACTTAAGCCTGCGCCTGACAACGCGCAGGATCTCTACCTTGAGAGTCTCGCGACCATCGGCATAAATCTGAAGGAGCACGACGTCCGATTTGAGGAAGATAACTGGGAAGCGCCGACGCTTGGCGCATGGGGGATTGGCTGGCAGGTGTTACTCGATGGATTGGAAATCACGCAGTTCACTTACTTCCAGCAGAGCGGTGGGCAGAACCTGGATCCTATTTCCGTGGAGCTCACTTACGGCCTGGACCGCATCGCCGCGTATTTGCAGGGTGTAGATAATGTGTTCGATGTGCGCTGGTCAAACACGACGAGCTACCGCCAAGTGCGTCTCGCGGAAGAACAGCAACTTTCGGCATATAGCTTCGACCACGCGGATGCCGTCTCGACACGGAGGCAGTTTGAATTGAATGAAGCTGAAGCGAAGCGCATTCTTGATGCGTGGCCGAAATCAGAGACTCCGATGCTTGAACGCTTTCCGCTTTTGGCTGCATATGAGCTAACGCTGAAGTGCTCGCATCTGTTTAATCTGCTCGATGCTCGTGGGGCGATCTCCGTTACCGAGCGTGCCGCCATGATTGGCCGGGTGCGCAAGCTCGCCGTCCGGGTTGCAGATCTTTGGTTGAGGCAGCGATCGGGAACTCATCTTGCTGCTGAGCTCACTGGGACCCAGAAATGAGCGCGTCTCGTGCAACGAAGACATCGAGAGCGACGGGCGACCTGCTTTTTGAAATCGGATGCGAGGAAATTCCTGCGGGGATGATTGCGAGGGCCGCGACAGAACTTAAAGCGATTCTTGTAAAACTTTTGTCGGCGGCAGAATTGGTCGACGGGCCGACAGTTGAAGGAATGATTGAAGCTTTTGGAGCGCCGCGCCGCCTCACGGTGATTGCTCGCGGACTTCGTTTGCGGCAAGTGGATTCGACGCGCGAAGTGACGGGGCCGCCGAAATCTGTCGC
>PKWH01000100.1 GCA_003131985.1 Acidobacteriota bacterium
GAAAGTAATCGATGGGCGCGGCAGATCAAGCAGGTGATTGCGCACCTGCTTGCATTGCCATGGAAGCCGCGGAGGGAATCTTGATGGCAGCGAGCCGAAACATTAGCGCGCGCGAAGCTACGGAAAAGCATCTGGCTCAAATTGAGGGCGGACGCCGGATTGCGGAGGAGGCGCTCCGAGAAAGCGAAGAAAGATATCAAATGCTCCTCGATGCAATCGAGGACTACGCAATTTTTATGATGGATCCGCACGGCCAGATTGTGAGCTGGAATGCCGGTGCCGAACGAATTAAGGGCTACCGAGCCGACGAAATTATGGGTCACAACTTTTCCTGCTTCTTTCCTCCGGAAGATATCGAGCGGGGAAGGCCGGAGGAGGTACTCCGGATGACTGCCGCAAGCGGTCGGCACGAAGAACAAGGCATGCGTGTGCGAAAAGACGGGTCACGATTCTTGGCAAGTGTGACCTTTACAGCCTTGCACGACTCAGCCGGCAATCTGCGAGGGTTTTCGGAGTTCAGCCACGATCTTAGCGCGAGCGAGGAGTCAGGGGCGAAGTACCGGGGGCTATTGGAGGCGGCACCGGATGCGATGGTGGTGGTGAACCAGGGCGGAGAAATTGTGTTGCTGAACGTTCAGGCGGAGAAACAGTTTGGATACCGCCGCGATGAACTGGTTGGTCAAAAGGTGAAGAACATTATTCCGGAGGGGTTTGCGGAACGTCTGGTCGCGGACGGTCTCCGATCCGCGGAAGACGCGCTCGCACAGCAGATCGGTACCGGGATTGAACTCACGGGGCGGCGAAAGAATGGAAGCGAGTTTCCCATCGAGATCATGCTGAGCCCGCTGGAAAGCACGGAAGGAATCCTAGTGACGGCTGCAATCCGCGACATCAGCGTGCGCAAGGATGCGGAAAAGCATTTGGCGCAGATGGAGGGCAGGTATCGTGGGCTGCTAGAAGCGGCTCCGGATGCGATGGTAGTGGTAAATCAAGCCGGGGAAATCGTTCTGCTAAACGTCCAGGCAGAGAAGCAGTTCGGGTACCGGCGCGATGAACTCGTAGGGCAGAAGGTGAAGAACATCATTCCGGAGGGGTTCGCGGAACGGCTGCTCGCGGACGCCCTCCGATCTGCGGAAGACGCGCTCGCGCAGCAGATCGGTACCGGGATTGAGCTCAATGGACGGCGAAAGGATGGAAGCGGGTTCCCGATCGAGATCATGTTGAGCCCGCTGGAAAGCTCCGAGGGAATCCTGGTGACGGCGGCAGTCCGCGACATCACCAAGCGCAAAAGGGCCGAAGCGCATCTTCTGCAAAAGGTTGAAGAATTAAACCGCTCGAATGAGGAATTGGAGCAATTCGCCTATATCGCCTCGCACGATTTGCAAGAGCCGCTGCGGATGGTGGCCAGTTACACGCAGCTTCTATCCCGGCGGTACAAGGGAAAACTGGACTCCGATGCCGATGAGTTTATTTCTTTCGCAGTGGACGGGGCCAGCCGGATGGAGCGGTTGATCAAGGATCTGTTGGCCTATTCGCGCGTGGGCACGGAAACAAAAGATCTCCTCGATACTTCCAGCGAAGAAGCATTGCAACAGGCGCTTATAAACCTACGTGGCGCCGTCGAAGAAAGTGGTGCGCAAGTGACGCACGATCCCCTTCCGATTGTCGTAGCGGACGAGATGCAACTAATCCAGTTATTTCAGAATCTTGTCGGCAACGCCATCAAGTACCAAAACCCCGGAATTCCCCGAGTTCACATCTCTGCTGCCAGGGACAGCGAGAAAAGATGGAAGTTTTCGGTTCAAGACAACGGCCTAGGAATTGACTCGCAATACTTCGAAAAGATTTTCGGCATGTTCCAGCGGCTGCACAAACGCGAAGAGTTCGAGGGCACCGGCGTAGGATTGGCCATTTGCAAGAAGATTGTCGAGCGGCACGGCGGCAGCATCTCGGTCGAATCACAGCTTGGGCACGGTTCCACCTTTTGCTTCGCCTTGGGCGAAAGTGAGAAGAGCCCCTCGAAGCCATCAGAGGAAATGGTATGCCCATAGAGGTTCTGTTGGTAGAAGACAGTCCTGGCGACGTCCGGCTGACCCAGGAAGCCTTCCGCGACGCTAATAAGTCCGTCCACTTGCACTTGGCCTTCGACGGCGTGGAGGCCATGGCCTTCCTGAGGCATCAAGGGCCCCACATACATGCTCCTCGCCCGGATCTCATCTTGCTGGACTTGAATCTCCCCAAAATGGATGGCCGCGAGGTTCTGGCTCGTATCAAGGGAGATGAAAGCCTGAAGACGATTCCAACGGTTATCCTGACCACGTCCGAGGCAGAAGCCGATATTGTGAAAAGTTATCAGCTCCAGGCGAATTGCTATCTCAGCAAGCCCGTGCAGTTCGACGCCTTCGAGAGCCTGGTGAAGAGCATCAATGATTTCTGGCTCACTAGAGTGAAATTGCCGAAGCAGAGGCAATGCGGATGAGCAAGAAATCGATCAAAATGCTTCTAATAGTCGAAGATAATCCGGGAGATGCTCGTTTGCTCAGAGAGATGTTCAAGGAGCAGGGCTCGCATAACACCGAATTGACGCACGCAGAGTGCATGAGTGAGGCCGAAAGGCATCTTTCGGAGCATACGTTTGACCTTATTGTGCTCGACCTAGGATTGCCCGATGCACAAGGGCTGGCGGCTGTACGGCGAGCCCACGCAGCCGCGCCGCACGTCCCCCTCGTGGTGCTCACGGGTTTGGATGACGAGTCGCTGGCAGCCGAAGCCCTCCAAGAAGGCGCGCAAGACTATCTGATCAAAGGCCAAATCGGGACCCGCGGGCTTCTGCGCTCGTTGCGCTACGCGATTGAGCGCAAGATCATGGAAGAAGCGTTGTTCGTGGAGAAGGAACGCGCACAAGTTACGCTCAACTCCATCGGTGACGCCGTTGCTTGCACCGACATCGCGGGAAATATCACTTTCCTCAATCTCGTCGCGGAAAAGATGACGGGCAGTTCGCGGGAGGAAGCTGTAGGCCGGCCCATGGCCGAAGTCTTGCGAATCCTGGACGCCGCGAGCCGCGAAACCGTCCCAAATCCCATGGAGTTGGCAGTTGGGAAAAACCGGACTGTGCATCTTCCGTTGAACTGCGTGCTCGTCCGGCGTGACGGATTTGAAATTCCGATTGAAGACTGCGTCTCCCCAATCCACAACCGCGAGGGGGAGGCCACCGGAGCGGTGATCGTCTTCCGCGACGTGAGTGTGGCCCAGGCAATGGCGCTCCAGATGGCCCACTCGGCTCAGCACGACTTTCTGACCGGTTTGCCCAATCGGATGCTGCTGAACGACCGGGTGAGCCAGGCGATCGTATTAGCGCAGCGTCACATGAAAAAAGTCGCGGTGCTGTTTTTGGATTTGGATGGCTTCAAACACATCAACGATTCCCTGGGACATCCCATCGGAGACAAACTTCTTCAATCCATCGCGAAACGCCTGGTGGATTGTGGGCGCAGCTCGGACACGGTAAGCCGGCAGGGAGGCGATGAATTCGTCGTGCTGCTTTCAGAAGTGGAACAGTCGGACGATGCTGCTACTACAGCGAGAAGGATGTTGCAGGCGATCGCGGAGCCACATTCCATCGGGCAGCACGATCTTCACGTGACCGCTAGCATTGGCCTGAGCATCTATCCCGACGACGGCCTGGATGCCGAGACGCTCATCAAGAACGCGGACACGGCCATGTATCAGGCGAAGGAAAATGGGCATCAGAGTTATCAGTTTTTCAAGTCGGCCATGAATGTACGAGCCGTGGAGCGGCAATCTATCGAGGAGAGTCTGCGGCGCGCGCTGGAACGGCAGGAATTTGCGCTGCACTATCAGCCCATAGTCAATCTAAGGACAGGCGAGATTACCGGGGCGGAAGCGTTGATACGTTGGACTCATCCGACTCGAGGGCCGGTTTCTCCGGCCCAATTTATACCCGTTGCGGAAGACTGCGGCTTGATTCTGCCAATTGGCAACTGGGTCCTGCGCGAAGCGTGCAAGCAAGCGCGCGCCTGGGTGGATTCGGGCCTGCCTCGGGGTACCATAGCGGTGAACATCTCCGCAATCGAGTTTCGGGACGAGCGCTTTCTGGAAGGCGTGTTCGGAATCCTGAAAGATACGGGCCTGGATCCGAGGTCTCTTGAGCTGGAACTGACCGAAAGCGTTCTGATGAAGCGCGCGGAGTCCACGGAATCCATCCTCAAGGCACTAAGAGCGAGAGGGGTTCAGGTAGCGGTCGATGACTTTGGCACGGGTTACTCCAGTTTGAGCTACCTGAGGAGGTTTCCGATCGACGCGCTCAAGATCGACCAGTCGTTTGTCCGCCAGATCACCACAGCTCCCGACGAGACGACCATCGTGACGGCCGTAATCAGCATGGGCCGCAGCCTTAAGCTGCGGGTCGTTGCTGAGGGCGTGGAGACGCAACAGGAACTGGCGTTTCTTCAGGCTCACCAGTGTGACGAGGCGCAAGGGTACTTTTTCAGCAGGCCATTACCTCCCAAGCAGTTCGCCAAGCTACTCAAGACCGGTATTCCCGAGGCAGTGGTGCTCATTCACCCCTAGAATTTCCCGCAATCGGATCGTCGAGGTTTGGCGCAGGGGCATGTTCATTCGCAGGTTGGAATGGACGCCCGGTCTATCGTTCTCGATATCTGACGCAGCAGAATAGGCGGGAGAAATTGCGACGAGAATTGCCAAGTGCCAACCGTTCAGTGGACCACAGTCTCTTTTGCGTTCAAACGAAGCAAATCGACAAGCTGTGATGCGACCACTGGGCGACTGAAAAGATAGCCTCGTCCTTCCTCACAGTGGTGGGATTGCAAGTATGCTCTCTGCTGATCGGTTTCGATGCCTTCCGCGACGACGACATGCTTAAGGCTTTTTCCCATGCTAATTATGGCGGCGATGATGGTTAAGTCGTCGAAATCGGAAGTAATCTGACGAATAAATGACTGATCGATTTTCAGCACATCAATGGGAAACTGCCGCAGGTAGCTAAGGCTGGAATAGCCCGTGCCGAAATCGTCTACGCCCAAATCAGGAATTCTTTCGGTCTTTCTGGGTTAGCTTGTTTTGTCCAGTCCACCACGTTCAGATTGGTGTGCCGGCCCCGCATGCCTGCGTAGAAACAGTTCTTCTTGAGGACGGGCCGGGGCACTTTTTGGCAAACGATTCGTAAACGATTCTGCCCTTAGGTCGGGATTGGGGATTTTTGTGCGCTTACGCACGCTTGGAAGATTGATTTTTTAAGGTTATTTCGGGGAAGAGTTAACGAGCGAGCGGTAAGAGGGTACGCGCGAGCGCGAAATCTTCGGTTTGGGCCGGCAAGGCGAATCCGGTTAAACTCTGAGGAATGGTCGCGGGGCTGTAGCTCAGATGGATAGAGCAGCAGTTTCCTAAACTGCGTGTCGGGAGTTCGACTCTCCCCAGCCCCACCATTTCCCGCACTTCCTGATTGTGGCTCGCCGGCAAGCGAACTGTAGAATCCGCTTGATTTCCTGGTTATCGAATTGAATCGCGGAGACGGAGGAGAGCCTTATCGGCTGCCTCCGCTTTGATAAGGCCGTAGCGCGGATTATCGAAGTCGAATATGGCGTAGATGGTGGTGGAGATGATCACGGCATAGAGGAGGATGTGGAGCCAGCTACGGCTCTGGCGCTTGGACATGGCGTAGCCTGCGAGCACGGCGGTGAGAAGGGCGATGCTGATCAGCAGGTAGAAAATGAACGCCGGGAGATGCAACTCCAGCGCGATGGTGCGCGCGGTAGCGACGTCAGCCATATCATTGAGGGCAGGCAACAGAAGCCGAGTTGCGTTGTGAGACGAGTCCCCTTGGCTGGCGGTTAACGCCTGAGACCAAATCCGCTGCTGAATTTCCGACGCGCGCGCAAATTCCTGCGCGGAGGCGTCTTGTTCAGCAAACTTTTCGTAGGCTTGAACTCGTGCGTCGAGATAGTCGCGGAATAAATGGCGTATCGCCGGCTGCTCGCTTGCGGGCAGCAAGTCCAGGCGATAGTAGGCGGTCTCGATGGCGTTGGCCTCGTGGATGATCAGCTGGTGGCGGGCATCAAGACGCGATGTTGCACCTGCAAAGCTGAAGCCGAGTAGGAGGCCAAGAAGCGCGAACAACGCGCCTTCGAGCGTGCCGGTGCCTTCGTATGCCACTGCGTGATTTTTTCTGTAGCTGTTGCGCCCGATACGGTAACCAAGCTCAAGGCAAGCCAACAGGCCAACGAAGAGGCCAAATAACAGCGCCAACGACGCCGAGCCGTAGAGGTTCATGAATGCGCTTGCCCTCGTTCCATCGATGCGAAGGGCAGGAGTATACCCCAAAGTTCGCAGGCAGGTGGCCGCGGCGATTCAAGAAAACTTACGGGGAGCAAAAGTGCGCTCCCCGCTTGTCCGCAATGATGTGCGGTTGTTGGAAGCGTGTTCTCAGGTGGTGAAGGCTGCGGTATCCGTCGCTGCTAGTTCATCGCAGGTCAGGCGATAATTCTCATACCAAGTCTCCGTGAAGACAGCGTGAAGTTCCGCCGCGGTGCAGCCGCCGGCTTTGAGGTCGGACGCACTGAGCTCGCCCCAGGTATGGACTTGGGTACCTCCAGACGAGAGCGGTTCGAACTCGACCCATTGGCTCATAGTCATTCCGAGACAACGGGCGATCCAGCCGAGTTCGCGGGCCGGTTCGCAACAAATGACCAGGTGGTCTATGACGGTCTTGAAGGGCCGGACGATTCCGATCTGCATACGGCTTCCGACTTCCCAGGGTTTTCCCTCGGACCAATTCATTTCTCCATAGACACTGGCGAATTTGTGCCACAGGTTCCAGTTGGAAAAAACGTCCCAGGCAAGGGCCGGCGTTGCGTGGGTCTTTACGGTGTAGTGAAAATGATGCATGACTGGTTCTTTCGCTCCTTTAGTTTCGGACAGCATCTCTCTAGACGCGCAAATAAGGGCCGAACAAACTTATAATTTATACATTGTTATATTAACAATGTAAAGGTTACAATGCGGCACAATGGCCAACTCCTAAGGAGCCCTATGCCCAGAAAACCCGACGCCGAACTGGAAAGCCGTGTTCTGGAAGCCGCTTACAAGTTATGGAGCAACGGAGGAGAAAAAGCTCTGACCATGCGGGCGGTGGCGAGATCGGCTGGAACAACAACGCCCACGATGTATCAGAGGTTTCGAGACAAGAAGGATTTGATGATGCTGCTGCGCAACCGGGCGCTGGAGAAGCTCGTGTCTGTTTTGCAGCCGGCCTGCTCTCCGGCCGCTACGTGCGGGCGTTTCCTGGATTTCGCCTCGAGCCATCCGCACCAGTACCGCCTCGTTACAGCAGACTGGGCCGTCAAGCTATCGGGCCGGGAGCGGAGGCCAACATTTGAGTTGATCAAGAAGCGTCTGGCGGTGCAACTGGGAGGCGCTCCGGAAGAACACGCGCGGCTGGCATTGGCATTGGGGGCGCTGATCCACGGGACGGCCACGATGCTGCTGGCCGAAGGCGTTCACCAAAAAGTGTCGCGGCAACTTCGCAGTACTTGCAACGAAGCCTGCGATACGTTGATCCAATCCGCAGCGGCGAAGCGAGCGCGGGCAAAGAACTAAAGAGGGATTTCACTCGCCCCCTGCAGCGTCGCTTCGAGAGAAAGACTTCCGAGCATTTCGAGCGGTTGCCTGGGCGGAAAGTCAGTTAATTGCAGTTTATCTGAACGGGTGGGAGTATCTATGCACCTTGGCTGCCTTGGGACGTCCTATGCCATATTATTTCGAGTTTGACTCTGAGAGCCGGATCCTTCGGTGCCGACTCGAGGGAAGGATTACCGACGAGGCTCTACGGGAATATTATCGAGATGTCGGAAAGTACTCCGCACTGACAGATTCGCGAGCCAGCGTTCTGGATATGTCTTCCGTGACTTCCTTGGAAATTACCCCGCAAACGGTTCGCGAACTGGCAAATTCGCCACCCGCTATAGCGGACCCTTCCCGACCCCGCTGCGTTATTGCGGCGTCTGCTCAAGCCTTCGGAATGGCGCGGATGTTCGAGTTGCAGGGACAGGAGACGCGCCCGAACCTGCACGTGGTTCGCACCGAGAAAGAGGCGTGGGCGATTCTAGGAGTCTCGAAACCGAAGTTCGAGGCGGTGCAAATAGATTAAGGGCCCGTGAAACCGGAATGCCTTCTGGGGCTAACGCTGGATAGTAAATTTCGAGGCGTCGAATTCGTAGCCTTCGTCCTGGACGGTTTCCAAGGCAGCTGCGCGTAAAGCCTGGTCGTCCGCAGTCTTCGGCAAGTCAAGATGACGGCGGATTACTTCTTCACCCTCGGTGATGCGAATCAGCCACTGAGATTTGGCGGCATCCCAGGAAAGTTCCACGCGATCGGCAAGCATAAGTTCCTCCCTCACTCAGTTGGACAATTTCAAAGGCATTGTACGCCAGGGAGCGGATTAAGGAAATGTTCCATGAGCCCAAGTGTGGCTCGGATCTGAAAAGTTTAGCGCGGAGGATATGGAAGCTGGAGTATGCTCTGACCGGAAAATGAGCACGCAACTGCCAACTTATCTGCTGGGATACCTCTTTACTACGGAAGAGATGCGCGCGATTTTTTCGGATCAGCGGCGGATTCAAGCCATGTTGGATTTTGAGGCCGCGCTGGGGCGGGCGCTAGCGCGCGTGGGCGTGATTCCACAGGCGTCGGCGGCGGCGATTGGGTCCAAGTGCGACGCTAAACTTTTCTCGATGGAAGCGCTGTCGCAGGAGGCGGCTCTCGCTGGCAACCTAGCGATTCCGATGGTGAAGCAGCTCACGACGCTCGTCACCAAGTCCGATGAGAAGGCTGGGGGATTTGTTCACTGGGGAGCGACGAGCCAGGACGCCATCGATACGGGCACCGTTTTGCAATTGCGCGATGCGCTGGAGCTGATGGATCAGGCGCTCGTGAAACTGTGCGATGCGATTGCGCGAATTTGCGAGACGCATAAATCGACGCTGCTCGCCGGACGCACATGGTTGCAGCAGGGGCCTGCGGTTACTTTGGGACTGAAGGCGGCAGGATGGCTTGCGGCTGTCGAGCGGCATCGCGAACGAACGCGAGAAATTCGCAAGCGGGTTCTGGTGCTGCAATTTGGAGGAGCGGTAGGCACTCTGGCTGCGCTGGGCGACCGCGGGCCAGCGGTCGCGGCGGCTCTGGCTGAAGAATTAAAATTGGCGCTTCCGAATCTGCCGTGGCATGCGCACCGCGACCGTTTTGCAGAAGTGGCGACGACGATGGGGCTGTTAGTCGGCTCGCTCGGAAAAATTGCGCGCGATATTTCTTTGATGGCGCAGACGGAAGTGAGTGAAGTGGCGGAGCCTGCGGCGCCGGGACGCGGCGGTTCGTCAACCATGCCTCAGAAACGAAATCCGGTGGGTTCGGCGGTCGTTTTGGCAGCGGCGATTCGTGTGCCAGCTTTGGTTTCGGTAATGCTTACCTCGATGGTGCAGGAACACGAACGGGGATTGGGCGGCTGGCACGCTGAGTGGGAAACGCTGCCCGAAATTTGCACGCTAACCGCGGGGGCGCTGGCGCACTTGACGCAGGTATTGGGCGGCCTTGAAATCAATTCGTCGAAGATGAACGCAAATCTGGAAATCACTCACGGGCTGATTCTTGCTGAGGCGGTGGCGGTCGCGTTGGGAGAAAAAATCGGGCGTATGACGGCGCACAAAATAGTAGAGAAGGCTTCGCGGCGAGCGACGGAAACTTCCCGACCGTTCTTGGATGTCCTGATGGAGGATGCGGAAGTCCGGAAACATTTTTCCGCGGAAGATATTAAACGATTGCTGGACCCGAAGAATTACACTGGGTCGGCGGAGGCGATGGTGGAGAAGGTTTTATCGGACCGGAAGCAGAAGCCATGACATGTGGCGCAGAGAGTGCTGAAAATGTCTTTCGTTGAAATCGGCGATGCGCGATTGAATTATCGATTCGACGGCCCGGACAATGCACCGGTCGTCGTGCTTTCTAATTCTTTGGGCACGAATCTGGCTATGTGGGACCCGCAGGCAAACGTGCTGTGCGAGAAGTTTCGCGTACTTCGCTACGATACGCGCGGGCACGGGCTTTCTACCGTCACGCCGGGGCCCTATACGATAGAACAGTTAGGCCGCGATGTCCTCGCGTTGCTTGATGCGCTGAAAATCGATAGCGCGTATTTTTGCGGCCTTTCCATGAGCGGGATGATTGGAATTTGGCTGGGTGCGAATGCGGCGAATCGAGTGAAAGGGCTCGCGCTTTGCAATACTGCCGCGAAAATTTGGACGGCAGACGGGTGGAACGCGCGTATCAAGGAAGTGAAAGAGCGCGGGATGGCTGCGATTGCGACAACGGTGGTGTTGCGCTGGTTCAGCGAGAATTTTGTGAAGAAATCGCCTGAGGTGGTGGAAGCTATGCGGCAAATGCTGCTGCAAGCGCCGCCGGAAGGCTATGCGGGGTGCTGCGCGGCGATCAGAGATACGGACCAGAGCGGCGACCTCGGACGCATAAAGACGAGCACGCTGGTGATTGCGGGCGCGCTGGATCCGGTGATCCCGTTAGCGGATACAAAACTTGTGGCTGACCGTATTTCCGGCGCGAGCTATTTGGAGTTGCAGGCCGCGCATTTGTCGAATATCGAAGCTGCACCGCAATTCACCGAGGCGCTGCTGAAACTCTTATCCGAGACGGAGGCGAAATAATGGACGAGCGCGAGCGATATTCCTCCGGGATGAAGGTGCGGCGGGCGGTTCTGGGCGACGCTTACGTGGAAAAAGCGCAGGCGGCGAAGACTCCCTTCAGCGAACCTTTTCAGGACTTGATCACGCGCTATGCGTGGGGAGAAATTTGGACGCGTCCGGGGCTGCCGCGGAACACACGCAGTTTGTTGACGCTGGCGATGATGGTGGCGCTAAATCGCAACGACGAATTTCGGATGCATGTTCGCGCTGCGGCAAATAATAATGTGACGCGCGAGGAGATTCAGGAAGTCTTGATTCAGGCTGCAATCTACTGCGGCGTGCCGGCTGCGAATGCTGCGTTTCATATTGCGCAGGAAGTTTTTGCGGAGATGGACGCGGGGCGCTGAGCCTTCGCGGCTGGCGGCATAGCGGTTGGCGGCGACCGAGCTTTAATCCCGTTGAGACGTTCACGCCGGAAGCGGCAAACAAAACAAATTTGTGAGTGCAATTACCCTTGGAGGGTAACCGATGGCGATTGAGAAAGTTGGAGTGGTGGGATGCGGACTGATGGGATCGGGAATTGCGCAGGTGGCGGCGAATGCGGGATGCCAAGTCACGGTGAGAGAGGTTTCGCCGCAGCTTGTTGAAAAGGGTTTGCAATCCATCGATAAGAATCTCCAGCGGCTGGTGGACAAAGGGACGCTGCCGCAAGCGGAACGCGACAAAGTGCGAGGACGGTTGCGTGGGACGACGAATCTGGAAGACTTGAAGGATTGCGATTTGGTGATCGAAGCGATCATCGAGCAATTGCCGGCGAAGCGCGAATTGTGGAACGCGCTGGATAAAATTTGTCCGAAGACGACGATCTTCGCGAGTAATACCTCATCACTTTCGATTACGGAGATGGCGACGTTCACGCAGCGGCCCGACCGTTTTCTGGGATTGCACTTTTTCAATCCGGTGCCGGTGATGAAACTGGTAGAAGTGATTCGCACGATTGCGACCGACCCGAAGGTGAACGAAGAAGTGGTTGCGTTTGCGCTGCGACTGGGCAAAACGCCGGTTCGCACGACGGACCGCACGGGATTTATCGTGAACCGCTTGCTGGTGCCTTACTTGCTGGACGCGGTGCGCGCGCTGGAGGAAGGCGTGGGGTCGGTGGAGGACATCGATAACTCGATGAAGCTCGGTTGCGGGCATCCGATGGGGCCGCTGGCGCTGCTGGATTTCGTCGGCAACGACACGACCTTTTACATCGCCAACATCATGTTCGATGAATTCAAGGAGAAGCGCTTCGCTTCACCGCCGCTGCTGAAGCGCATGGTGCTGTCCGGATGGAACGGGCGGAAGGCGGGACGCGGGTTTTACGATTATAGCGATCCGGCTAAGCCGAAACCTATGCAAATGACGTAAGGGTACTGGATCGGTTTCCGATTACCCGACCCTACGGAAGTTAGCGTGCCCGCCGCGTTGGTAACGCGCGTGCAATTATTCGACGCAATCAGGGCCCGTCTGCCGTCGGCGAATGCCGATGGATGCCTTGATGGCCCCGTCGTCGCGACTGGGAGTGGTGCCAGCACCACGCAATGACCAGCGCAAAGGTGCCCGTGGCTAACGCTGGAATCGAGAATCGCTCAATATTCGCCGAAAGCGCGAAGGCTACTATCCGTGCTATCAAGGCGAACTTTTCGGCCCAATGCAGTTTGTACTCTTTTGTGAAACGCCGAGTCGCGAGCACCGCGACGAAACATAGCCCTGCCATGGTGAGCGCCAACGACCGACCAACAGGTATCGCAGAATCGTTCAGAAGGTGTCCGGAACTCGCCATCACAAGCGAGTTGAGGATGCCCCATGCGATCCAACCAGCGAAGTATTTTGCCCAGCGTTGAACCAACAGGCCGATGACGACCAGTGCCGAGCCAGCAATCAATCCCGCAAGAAGCCGAGAAACTTGAAATTTAGTAGAAGAAGCAACACCGAGTGTAATCCCTGCAAAGGCGACGAAGCTGCCCATCAGAGCGAAACCAAGCAGGAGGCCACCAGCTATCTGAAATCCGTTCGCCATCTCCTGCTTCCGCTTCTTACCAAGTGAGCTGGAGGGTTTGGCAAACAACGCGTGAAGTGCGGCGTAGACGAGCGCCACCAACAAGCGCGAGAAAGAGAATCGCGAGTGTACCGGAGTCCACGGTCGCAATTATGCCCCAATGCGCCACGTCGTTCAGCATATCTATTGAGATCGCAGTCATAGGTGTCAACCACAGGCCTGATTAGCACGGTGGTCTCAATGGGTCGATGCAACACTAACTCGAACCCGCCCAGAAGGCTTTCAGCGGTTAAGGATCGTTCGCGAGGGTTGATTCAGCCGAAACCCCTACTTGGCTAGGGTCTGGTCGAGCACAGCCGAACCGATCGGTTCTCTCGTGGGAAGCATCGCCGGACCAAGAGCTTAGGTGGTGTTGCATCGACCGGTTGAGCTGGCAACGCTTGTCGGGAAACTGACTACCATCGGTGTAACAGGAGTCTTGTTATTGGTTTCGTTTGGTATTTGGGGCGGAATTGGCGGCGGAAAGGCGGTCGATGACTTCTGCGGGGAGGGGGCGAGATTTCATTTTGGATGGATCGTTTGGATCGGGGGCGGTCCACACGCGGGTTGCGAAACCTTCTACTACCAGGGCGGCTGCTTTTAGAATTTGGTGGCGAACGACGAAGCTGCTTTTGCCGAATTTGGTTACGGTTGACTCCGCGATTAATTCGTCGCCAAATTTGGACGGCAGGATGAAGCGCGCGCGCAGATCCACGATAGGAAAGCCGATTACGGCCTGCTGCTTGAATAAAGTTTGAATGGGCATTCCAGCGTCCAGGAATAGCGCGGTGGTGCAGTCGTCGAACCA
>PKWH01000119.1:0-1678 GCA_003131985.1 Acidobacteriota bacterium
GTCGCTCGTGTTTAAAATTAAAATATCGACGATTAAGGACGGCGAAGCCGAGAAGTTGCCCACTCCCTCCCGCTCCAAATTCAATGTCTCATCCCGTTTTTTGGCCTCGCAAACGCGAATATTAAATCGCCAAACTCCGGAAGTAGAACACCTCGTAACTCACAGAAAACAAACGACGGCGACTTGCTCAAATCGCCAAAAATTCACAATTTGCCCTTCGACTTTTTGGCGCGCTTTCCCGAACGTCGGCGGTCTCTTCGCGCGAGAGGATGCTCGTGTATAAGACGGTCGAAAATCGCATCCGCAAAGCGCTGAAGCACCACATTCACGAGCGCTACAAGGTCGATGTCCCCGTCGTTCTCGAGCGCCCGCCGAAGCTCGCCATGGGCGAAGCAGCCTCGCCGCTGTGCTTCGAACTCGCCAAGCAGATGCGAAAGCCGCCGCGCGCCCTGGCCCAGGAGATCGCGAATTCGCTGAAGCCGGTCCAAGGAGTCGCGCGCATCGAAGTGGCTGGCGGAGGCTACCTGAATTTCTTTTTCGACCGCGCCCAATTTTTTCGCGGCGCATGCGAAGAAGCCGGGCACGAATCCGCCTCGCCCGTCGCGAACGCCCCAAAAACTGTCGTCGAGCACACCAGCATCAATCCGAACAAAGCCGCGCATATCGGCCACGTTCGCAACGCAGTCCTGGGCGACACTTTCGCGCGTTTGTTGCGCCACGCCGGCCGCCGCGTCGAAGTCCAGAATTACATCGACAATACCGGTGTGCAGGTTGCTGACGTGGTCCTCGGCTTCCTCCATCTCGAGAAAAAATCGCTCGCCGAAATAAAAGCGCTGGCCGCCGCACCGAAATTTGACTACCTCTGCTGGGATCTTTATACCCGCGTCACTCAATGGCTCGCTGAAGACAAAGCGCGGCTCGCAATTCGCAATCAAACCCTTAAAGAAATCGAAGAGGGGCATGGAGACACCGCAAAAGCCGGCGAAGTGATCGCCACAGCGATCGTGCACTGCCACCTGCGCACCCTCGACCGCCTGGGCATCGATTTCGACCTTCTTTCTCAAGAAAGCGAAATCCTGCACCTAAAATTCTGGGACGCCGCGTTCAAAATGCTGAAGGAGCGCAACGCGATTCAGCTCGCCACCTCGGGGAAAAATGCCGGCTGCTGGGTAATGCAGCTTCCTTCTCAACGCGACGCGGCCGAAGAATCGAAAGCCGCGGAAAATCCGGACGCCGCGACCGAGGAGCCTCCCGAGGAAGCCGAGGCAAAAATTATCGTGCGTTCCACCGGAACCGTCACCTATGTCGGCAAAGACATCGCGCATCATCTATGGAAATTCGGCCTGCTCGATCGTGAGTTTCATTACCAGCGCTTTCACAAGCATCCCGACGGACACGAAGCATGGGTCACTTCCAGCGATCGTGACGATCCCGGCGCTCCTTCCTTCGGCCACGCGCACGACGTCTTCAACGTGATCGACTCGCGCCAAGCCTATCCGCAGCAAGTTGTTGTCGCGGGCTTGCGCGCACTTGGTTATGACGAAGAAGCCGATCACTTGAAGCATTTCGCTTACAACGTGGTCGCGCTCACGCCTCGCTGCGCGCAGGAAATGGGTTACGAAATTCCCGCGGAAGACGCCAAGAAGCAGTACGTCGATGTGAGCGGCCGCAAAGGCCA
>PKWH01000119.1:1737-2682 GCA_003131985.1 Acidobacteriota bacterium
TTTGAAGACGCGCTGAGCTTCGAGGGAGAGACCGGCCCTTACGTTCAGTATGCGGTCGTTCGCGTGAATGGAATTTTGCGCAAGGGAGCAGAGCTAGATCCCGACATCGGGGCGGAGAATTCCAGGAATATAGAGCGTTTGAAGAGCGGCGCGCTCGATGTCGCGCCCTTTCTCGCNNTTCGAACTCGCGCAAGCCTTCAACGTTTTCTACCACAAGCACCACATCCTCTCGGAGAAAGACGCCGAAAAACGCGCCTTCCTGCTGCTGATCACATCGCTCGTGCGCGAACAATTAGTCACCACGCTAGGCATCATGGGCATCACCGCCCCGGAAAAAATGTGATGAGCACGTGCGGGCTGGCCGCCGAAAAAACCTTGCTTGTTCGTCCCGCCGAACTGCTGTCATCCCGAGAGAAGCGAGGGATCTGCTCTTGTATTTCTGAGCCACGAGCACGGACCCCAACCATGGGTCACAGTTTCAGCGCGAAATCCACGATCGAGCGGATCGCGACGCCGGTCGGCCCCTTGGCGAGCCAGGGACGGCCTTCATCGATCCAGCACGTAGCCGCAATGTCGAGATGTATCCACGGAGTGTCCTCGGCAAATTCTTTAATGAACCACGCCGCCGTGATCGCGCCGCCGCCTTTGCCGGTACCGGTGTTGCGAATGTCGGCGATGTTGCTCTTGATCATTTCCTGGTACTCGTCGTCCATCGGCATGGGCCACATTTTTTCGCCNNGCTCCCGTCAGCGTAGCAGCGTCGATCAAATGAGTGCAGCCAAGCTTCCGCGCGTAGCAGACGCCATCGGCGAGAATCAGACGGCCCTCCGCGTCGGTATTGATAATCTCAATCGTTTTTCCAGACATTGCAACTTGCACGTCGCCCGGTTTCTGCGCCCGGCCACCCGGCATATTCTCCGTCGCGGGAATCACCGCGATCACGGG
>PKWH01000119.1:2764-17054 GCA_003131985.1 Acidobacteriota bacterium
TCCACGCTGCCTTGCGCCACTCCAAGGAGCGCTCCCATTTTCAGCTCAGAAATTTTGCGCTCGTCGAGAATCTCGACAGAAAGTCCCACTTCTTTCGCCATCGCCTCGGCGCGTACCGCCAACATGCTGGGGGTAAGGCGGTTGGAAGGTTCGTTGATCAGATCGCGGGCGAAATTCTGCGACTCCGCGAGCACCCGGCCGTGCAGGATTGCGGCGGCAAGGTTGGCGCCCAGGCCGGCGTCAAAATTTGCGAGCGACACAGTTTGGATTTCGCGGTCCGGCTTCTTGTCCGTATGGTATTTGTTCGATTCGAAATCGGCGGCGATCAACCCTTCCACCACCGCTTGCGCTGCGTTTGGTCCGCGCTCGCCTTCCTGTGTGACGAACACGAATTTCTTTACTCCGTGCGATTTCAGGTAGCGCAGCGCCGTGCCGGCAATTTTTCGCAAATCCGAGGTTGCAAATTTGCCCGGCTTTCCCGCTCCCACCAGCAGCAGGCGCTGGGCCCCGAGCCCTTCGGGGAAATGAATGAAGACAAGTTCGAGCGCTTTGCCGGTCAGCTCCCCGCTCTCTACGAGCGAGGCAAGCTTGCCGTTCATGGCGCGGTCGATTTCGCCACCCACGCCTTCGAGCTTGTTTTCCTGGTCAAAAATATAGGTAACGAGCGCATCGGTAGAAATAGAAGCAAACGGCTGAGTCTCCAATTGTATCTGCATGTTCCCCTTTTTAATTTATCGCCGTCGCGAGCGGAAGATCGCTTCGCTGGCTTCTCGTTTAGCTTCTTTTTGCCGTTCGGATTCACGGCGATCGTGGAACTTCTTTCCTTTTGCCACCGCCAATTCGCATTTTGCTATGCCGTCACGGAAATAAATCTTTGTGGGCACCACGGTCATGCCCTTTTGCTGGGTTTGCACCAAAAGCCTTTCGATCTCGCGCCGCTTAATCAGCAGCTTTCGCTTTCGAAGTGGGTCGTGGTTGCGAAAGCCGCCGGGCAGATACTCCGGAATGTGACAGTTTACCAGCCAAGCCTCGCCGCCGCGAATTTCCGCATAGGCATCCCGCAAAGTTCCTTTGCCTTCGCGAAGCGTTTTTACTTCGGTGCCAACCAGCACCAAGCCCGCTTCCAGGCTATCGAGCAAATGGTAGTTGTAGGAAGCGGCGCGATTCTGCGCAACAATTTTGACCCCTTCGTGTTGAGATTTGTTGGCGTTCGATTTCACGCCAACCATGATAGCCGCCGCAAGCAATGCGCCGCAAGTCGCAGATTTCGCCCGGTTTCACAAGAGAGCGTATGATTTTTCACATTGCTTTGAGCGAAACCCACACTTGATTCGTCTAATGTACTTACGCAGCACAACACGGACCATTTCTTGCTGCATCTTATAGCGGGTGCTAAACTTCTCGAAGACACAGGGAACCCGCGCGGAGGAACCTTTTTGCGCCGATTAGGATATTTGTCGCTGTTGCTGGTCGTGGCTTCGTTCGTGGCCGGCTGCCCGAAATCCGGTGCGGGTTCGGACTATAGTGCCGGCCGTAAGGCCGAGAATATTCAGGACTATGACACTGCGCTGGTTCACTACGAACGAGCTCTCCGCCAAGACCCTGCAAACGCCGAGTATAAGCTCCGCACCGCGCAAATGCGCTATGAAGCCGCCATGGCCCACGTCCAACAAGGCCAGGTAGCTCAGAAGAGGGGTGATCTCCAGCTCGCACTGGGTGAATTCCAAAAGGCTCAGATGATCGACCCTTCTAATTCCGCGGCGGATCAAGAAGTGAAGCGAACCCTGGACCTGATAGCGCAAAGCGAGGCGCAGAGCCCAAAGCCCGTCAATCCAGCCCCTCAAGAGGATGACCAGTTACTTTCGGGGCCTCCCGAGTTGAAGCCACTTTCGCGCGAACCAATCAATATGAAGATGACGAATGATGCGCGCGTAGTGTATGAAACGGTCGCAAAGCTTGCGGGCCTGAGCGTGGTTTTCGATCCCGATCTTACGGCGAAGCGGATCACGATTGAGCTGCCGAACGTATCCCTAGAGCAAGCCCTTGACACCGTGTCACTTGCAAGCAAGACTTTCTGGAAAGCGGTGACGCCGAACGTAATTTTTGTGGCGCAGGACCAGCCGCAAAAGCGCAAGGACCTCGAGGACGAAGTTGTTAGAACATTTTACCTGTCGAACACGATTACCCCGCAAGACTTGACCGAGATCGTGAATGGGTTGCGTCAACTGCTTGATTTGCACCGTCTGCAGCAAGTGAACGCGCAGAATGCAATCGTCATCCGCGACACGCCCGACAAGCTGGCGCTGGCGGCGAAGATCATCCGGGACATCGACCGGTCGAAACCTGAAGTATTGATTCACATTCAGGTCATGACGGCGAGCAGAGACCGACTGCGCGACCTGGGCGTTCTTCCCGGCCAAAGCATCGCGGTTGCGTTCACTCCCCGCACAAGTCTTCAGCCAAACAACACCACTACTACCGGTACCGGCACGACTACGACGACGGGTACGACGACCACTACCCCCCAAGTGACGCTGAACTTATTGAAGCAAGTGGGCTTTCAGGATTGGAGCATCACGCTGCCAGGGGCACAGGCAAATGCCATTTTGACCGACAGCCAAACGAAAATTGTACAGGATCCAGAAATACGCATAACCGACGGACAAAAGGCAACTCTGAAAATCGGTTCGCGCGTTCCCGTGGCAACGGGAAGCTTTCAGGCGGGCGTTGGAGTGGGCGTCACTGGCTCCGCGGGCGTCGTGAATCCATTGGTTAATACACAATTTCAGTACATCGACGTGGGCGTGAACATCGAGGTGACACCCCGAGTACATCCCGACGGCGAAATCAGCATGAAGCTGACGGTGGATGTTTCTCAAATCACCGGCACCAGCAACATCGGCGGAATCAATCAGCCGGTCATCGGCCAGAAAAAAGAGGAAGCTGACATTCGCTTGAAAGAGGGCGAGGTAAGCGTTCTTGGCGGACTGATCGAGCGAACAGATACAAAGCTCATCAACGGCATTCCGGGGCTGGGCGAAATTCCCGCAATCCGCTATTTGTTTTCGGACAACAGCCATGAGGTCGAGGAAGACGAGACTTTAATCGTTTTGACACCTCATGTCATTCGGCTGCCTGCGTTTTCTGCTAGCAATCTCCGTTCGATGGCAGCAGGTACAGACTCGAACGTGCGCGTTTATCACGAAGATTCTGAAGTGATGCCCGAGGGTGGACCGGCGCAACCTGCGGCTGCGGTGGTCGCTCCGACGCCGGCCGTTGCTCCGGCGGTCATGGTTCCGACTTCCGCACCACAAGCAGGAACTGCCGCTGCGCGACTTCACTTCGAGCCCGCGGCAACAACGATGAAGGTGGGCGACACCACAACACTGGGCCTTGCGGTTTCAAATGTGAACGATCTTTACTCTATTCCTCTTCTGGTGCACTACAACCCGGCTGTGATTCAAGTGGAAGAGGTCCGCAACGGAGGATTTCTCTCAGGCGGAACGCAGGAGATTGCCATCGTGCAACGAATCGACTCCCAGCGCGGCGAAGTGGTTGTCTCCGCCACGCGCCAACCCAACACGCCGGGAATAAACGGCACTGGGACGCTGCTGGGCTTCGTTATCCGCGCCATTGCACCGGGCAACTCGTCGCTGCAAATATTGCAAGTGAATGCGCATGACTCGCAGCAGCGGACGATTCCGATGGTGTCCGGAGAAGCCACGATTCAGGTGCAGTGATCGAAATGATCGGGATTTTCAGCCTTCAAGTTCTTCGCGGATCCCCGCGGCCGCGCTTATCAGCATCCGGAATTTCCGGGCGCACGCGACCAATCGCCGCAGGCATGACGCTCATCGAGCTGATCCTTGCTTGTGCGATTCTTCTGATCTTAGCGACCGCGGCGATACCATTAGCGCGGGTCACAGTGAAAAGGCACAAAGAGGATTCCCTTCGTTACGACCTGCGGCAAATGCGTGACGCTATCGATCGCTACAAAGATGCGGCTGACAAGGGTCAAATTCAAGTTCAGGCCGGCACCGAGGGATATCCGCCGGACTTGCAGACGTTAGTTCACGGCGTCGCGTTGACTGGGGTGACCGGCAAAAATATTCGGTTTCTCCGCAGAATTCCAATCGATCCAATGACGGGGACTCAAGATTGGGGATTGCGCTCCGTTCAGGACGATACCGATTCAGGTTCCTGGGGCGGCCAAGACGTCTTCGATGTATTCACTAAGTCATCGGGAACCGCGCTGAACGGAACAAAGTACTCGGACTGGTAAGCGCGGATGGGAGTTGGGTAATGATAAGCCGGGATAAATGCAAAACGGATCGCGTTAGCGGCGGTTGGAGAGCGCAGCGCGGATTCACCATGATTGAATTGATGGTCGTGATCGCAATCATCATGATCCTCGCTACGATTGCCGCCGGGAACTATCAAAAGTCAGTTGTGCGGGCCAAAGAAACGACGTTGCACACCGACCTGAAGGTTATGCGCGATGCAATTCAGCATTACACGGAAGATAAAGAAGCGGCGCCGACTTCACTCGATGATCTGGTGAGCGCGCATTATATCGGGCAGATTCCGAACGATCCGATAACGGGTACGAAAGACTGGGTTACATCTTCGGAAGATTTGGACGTAAGCCCCGAACAAAGCAGCTCGGGAATCACTGACGTGCATTCGTCTTCTGACAAGATCTCCCCCTTCGAGAATGATCCTTACAGCTCGTGGTGACGAGCCGACGCTAGGTATTGAATGCGGCGCTGATTTCGCGCTGAGGGCAACGAACGCATGGCGCTGAAAAAATTGGTAGTCCGGCAGATTTGACCGCATCGCGCACATCCGCTATCATGTTTTCGCGGGGTGGAGCAGCCTGGTAGCTCGTCGGGCTCATAACCCGGAGGTCGTTGGTTCAAATCCAACCCCCGCAACCATTCCTTTTCTTCTGCGTTCCCTGCTGTGTCCTTGAGCCAGCCGTCTTCCAAAATTTCGCGAGAAACTCCATCGCCATTGCCGTTATTAGTTTGCCCCGCCAATTCAAGCGGGCGTACGGAGGCTAGGTCCCGGTGTGTGCGCGGAGAATTCGGAGCATGCGTCGCAGTGGCTCGGCAGCGCCCCAGAGCAACTGGTCGCCGACGGTAAATGCCCCGAGAAATTCGGGTCCGAGATTCAGCTTGTGGAGTCGGCCGACGGGAATGTCGAGCGTTCCCGAAACGGCCGTGGGTGTGAGGCAGCGAACGGTCGATTCTTTATCGTTGGGGATCACGCGCACCCACGGGTTTGCCGCAACCAGCATCTGCTCGATTTCCAGGAGCGGAACGTCTTTCTTTAGCTTGATGCAGAGCGCAGAACTATGGCAGCGCATGGTTCCGATGCGGACACAAATGCCGTCAACGGGCACGGGCGGGTCGAGCCCCAGGATCTTGTTAGTTTCGGCTATACCTTTCCATTCTTCTTTGGTCTGGCCGCCGGACATATCTTTATCGATCCAGGGAATCAAACTTCCGGCGAGCGGCACGGCAAATTCTCGGACGGGCAACGAGCCGGAACGCTGTGCTTCGATGACCATGCGATCGACTTCGAGCGCATTCGCGGATGGAGTTTTTCGCGTAGGGTCGGTGATGCACTCCATCTGCTTCACCAGCTCCAGCATTTTTGCGGCGCCGGCGCCGGATGCTGCCTGATAGGTCATGGTTGTGATCCACTCGACGAAGCCGGCTTTCAGCAGCGCGCCGATACCCATCAACATCAAGCTGACGGTACAGTTCCCGCCGACAAATGTGCGAACGCCATGCGCGAGCCCGCGTTCGATCACATCCGCGTTCACAGGGTCGAGAACGATCACGGAGTCGTCGCTCATACGCAGAGTGGACGCGGAATCGATCCAATATCCCTTCCAGCCGCTCTGGCGCAGCGGCGCATACACTTCGGTTGTGTATTCACCGCCCTGCGAACTAAGCAGGACATTGCAACTCGCAAGGTCACGGAGGTTCGTCGCGTCCTTGAGGGCCGCTCCGTCACCTTCTTTAGGCGAGGCTCCGCCGATATTAGAAGTGGAAAAGAAAACAGGCTCGAGACCAGCGAAGTCGTCCTCCTCCCGCATCCTCTGCAGGAGAACGCTGCCGACCATTCCTCGCCAGCCGATGAATCCAACTCGCAACATGAATCTCCGGAGGTCGCTTAGTTTACCTTGTTCCGTTGCGTTTTTTTGGACAGCGATGCGGCCTAAGAACGATTTCGTTCCACTATAAGTTCTATCTCGTCCTTAAGGCGGGCGGCTCACCTCAACGCGTGCTGCGTGCTGCGTGCTGCTTGCTACTTTGCGGCGGGTGGATTCGCAAAGCCCACAGCGGAAGTGATGCGGGCATCTGGTCCTAGCACAAACACATTGGTGCCATTCATCAGTTCCCGGCCGTCGGCACCGCTTGCGATCCAGTCTGCTAGCACGACGCCTTGGCAGTGACGCACGTCACCGTTGCGTTGCATTCGTACGCCGGGCATGAAACGCTGGGAGGCTCCGGTGTGGGCCGAGAGGTCGGCCAAGCCGTCGAGCAAACTGAAGCGGTCGCGGAAACGGACGTCCGGCGCAGTGATCTTGGCGAACGCCGCGTCCCGGGCCCGGTCATCAGGTACGGCCCAGGCTTCAAACCATTCGTCCACAACACCGGCCGCGCCGGCAAACACTTCGTCGGAAACAAGGTTCGCGAAAAGCGAAAGCTGGAAGCGCCAGCCTTGCACGTGCTCGTCACGCACAGCTGCTTCGGGGAATTCGTGAAGAAGATGAAGGCGGGTGCCGGCTTCGCAGGGCTCCAAAGAAATGGTGACGCGTGAACTGCCTGGAGGAATCGGCTTGCCAGTGGCAAACCCGTAAGTGAACACGAGGCGTTCTGGTGGAACCACTTCGAGGACTTCGCCGAGCACCTCTATCCCGCCGGGATTGCGAATCAGAACCTTTCCTCCTACGCGAGCGTCAATCGTGGATCCCGCGCCCCACCATTTAGCCCATCGCGCGCTGTCGGTGAAGAAACGGAAAACAGTCCCGGGCGATGCTTGAATTACGACCGAGCGATCTAGTTTGTGAGTAAGCGGTCCCATGAGTTGGAAACCTCCTAAGTTTTTCTCCGTCGGCGGCGCGGACGCGGACCGCGACGGGTTTCCTCCAGCTCAGCTTCAAGCTTTAGGCTCCATAGCTTGTCGTCCCACATACGTTCCAGCATCTCAGCCAACGAACCGAGCGCCTCTCGGCGCGCGCGGTAAAACCTGTGACGGCTTTCTGCGCGCGCTTCTATCAGACCGTCTTCGAGCAAAGAGCGAAGTTGTGAGGACACGGCTCCGAAGGTCACGTCAGGCATCGCTTGATGAATTGTTCCGGCGCTGAGTTCCTGATTCCAGACGAGGCGGAGGATTTCGCGGCGACGAGGCGACGCGAGCGCGGCGAGGACGGTAGTTTCTGACAACACGACATTAGTTTAGTTTAAACTAAAGTAATGTCAAGTCTCGAGTTGGGCCCGCCTACGGCAATTAGGAACCCAGATCTTTATCCAATCGCACTGATTTCATGCCTCACCGCGGGGCTTGTAGATTCGGGGGATCAGCGGGGACGGTGTAGGGTTTTCCATCGTGCAGATACAAACGTGACGCCTCCGCGCGGTTGAAAGGCCTTGCACCCCGGCGACCGAATACCGCTAACTGATTGCCGCTCTCGTCAACGGCGCGATCGCGATCGGTTCCCTTCGAGATGGAAAGCGCCGGGCCAGCCGTGCGATAGGTGGCGATGAGTTTCGGGCTTGGACGCGGGCTGAATCCGTAGGCGTTTGGCGAATCCTCGGGCGATAAAATCTGCAGAACGCGGAGGCCGTTCGCTCCGTCGGCTACGAAGGCGAAAGCGCTGGCGTCGACCATCCCGATTTTCACGTCACGCACGTCATTCATTTTTCCGTCGGCGGAAAACATTTGATCGAGTTTTGGCTGCTCGGGCCGTTCGACGTCCACAATCGCGAGGCCTTGTTTGCCGGAGGCAACGTACGCGTATGTGCGCGCGACATAAATATTACGAGCATCTTGGAGCGCTACGGCAGCGTTCGGTACGACGCGCGGATGATCCAGTTCAGTGACGTCGAGGACTTTCAGGCCGCCGCGATCGACAATGAAGGCGTAGCGGAATTGGATGGCGATTCCCTGCGGGTCGTTCAATTCCGGCGCGCCAATTACGGCGGCGACTTTTGGTTGCAACGGTTGGTCTAGGTCCACGACGACCAAGCCGCGGTCGCACAAAATGTAAGCGTACGTGCCGGCGATGGTGATGCGTCGCGCGCCGTTCAAGATTCCATCCGGATTAAATGCGAGTGCTCGTTTCAGGAAATTATTTCTTGGATCACCATCGAGCAGCGTGCTGACACCGGGCGTTTTGCTTTTCGGGTTTGAATCGCCGATAACCACGAGACCCTCGAACTTATCCGCGACGTAGAGGTAAGCGTAAAGCGCATGGATGGGCTGCTCCTCGTTTTCGGGGCTGCGCGTGCGCGCGGGATCAATCGCCAGCGTGGACGGGCTCGCCACTGCCATGGCGTATTTTGTTTTTACGTAAAGCTGCTGGCCCATGGGAGAAACCGGCGCCGTAATTGTTCGTTCGGAGAAACCCTTGTTGTCGATGTTGGCTACGTCGTAGGCCCGAAATCCCCCCTTGCCTAGCGCTGCGTAGAGATACTCGCCGCGAAGCTGCACGTCGAGTACGTTTCCCAAGTGGTGATAGCTTTCCTTCAACTGGCTTCCGCCCGCCACGTGCTGGCGATAATTTTCCGGGTAAGCAAGTCGCTGCAAGTAACTGCCGATGATTGCGGGCGGCTCATCGTGCTCGGCCACAGCAACAGCATCGAAACCTTTCGCGCCGTCTGCGACGTAAATGTAGCGGCCCATGAAATTCAAGAGGTTAGTTCCCTGCAGCAGGACTTGCGCCATCCATGCGTTGTTGTCGCGGCGATCCGAAACGTGACAATCATCGCAAGTCTTCGTTTCTTTCGCTCGAACCGTGTGCGGAACGAAGGTGCTGAAAGCGGTTCCGCTGAATCCCTCGGCGGAAACTGTCTGCTGCATGTAATAAAGCCACTCGCGATTCTGGTTTTGCGAGCTGACCAAAATGGCGCAAGAGGAACGCGCCGGTGCTACACGATGGCCGGTGACAGTGCCGTCAATCCCCAGCATGAAGCCGTCATCGCGCAAGACTTGGAAATCATAGAAGGTATAGTTGCGGGTGGTGAGGCCTTCATTGTGCAACATGGGCTTTTTCTGGTTCGCGGTCATGGAAAGGTGACAACCGAAACAGTTCGGCGTCCAGGAAGTGTGGCAGGCGTAACAAGTCATGCGGCTGTTCGCGTGCGCTAACTGCGACGCGTCCGCTGGAACATCGCCCCAAGTCTTGCCGTCTGCTCGAATGGTTTTCGCCCAGCGCGATTTTTCGTTGTAGTGAGGATTTCCCGGCGTAATTGTGTCGAGGACCTGAACGACTTCCCATTCTTTGCCAGGCTCTACCATCGACCGCTGATACAGTTTTTCGCCAGTCCACTCGAAGCGCCGGTTACTCCAGGGAGTTCGAAGCGCGTCAAAGTGCGAGCCGCCCGGCGGCGCCGCAGCGCCTGATGAGACCAATGTGGCGCGCTTATCGACAGTGCCGTGGCAATCGGTGCAGTCGAGTTCCGTGGCCGCGCGTGGCTCGCCGTAGAGTTTTCCATTTCCGTGATCGTCCTGTTCGAAGTGGCAATCCACGCAATGCATTCCTTTTTCCAGGTGGATGTCCGCTAGGTGAACTGCTTTTCCGAATTTGTCCGGATCATCAGAAGAGACGATTTTATTTTCTGCGTCGAGGAGATTACCTTTTCGATCGCGTTTATAAACGGCGCGGAAAACCCAGCCATGGCTGTGAAAGTCGGCAAACTGGCTNNCACAGGCCTTTTGCCGCGGCACCTTCGGGATTTCTGATCGCTACTTCATATTTCTGCTCTTCCGTCGGATTCCGCTGCGTTTTCGGATACATGAATTCGCCATCCGCTTCGTTGTCCCACCAGGTATAGCCGAAATAAGTGGTTTCCATATTCGTTCCGGGGTGAATGTGGCAGACCATGCATTGGCTGGACGGAATCGATCTCGTGAACGTGTGGCGAATGGGATGTCCCTGCTCGTGCCTCGGAATGGTGGTGTCCGAAGAGGCGCTCTCTCCCAGATTTCCGTACCGGGCGTAGCCAGCGGAGTGCTCCGGAGAGCGATCGTTTGCGTAAACCACGTGGCACGCCGTGCAGCCGCTGCCGCGAAAATCACCGGGCTGGTCGTTGGTGCCGGGAAGCGAGAGAAGAGGATCGAGAAGACGCGTTTTTTGCAGACCGAGAAAAACAGGATCGGTGCGGAGCAATGTGCCAAATCCACGCTCGCCCAGTTTATCGTCGGGGCGGCCGGATTCTTCCTCGCGATCGGGATTGCCGATTTCACCTTTCTTCCCGCCGCCGCGTTCGAAAACACGCAACACGTTGCCCGGCTGCGAGGTTTCCCATCGGTCCAGAGGAGTGAGCTCGGGCAACACTCCCTTCAAGCGAGTCTCATCCGGCGTCGGCGTCGGAAAAGTTTTAATTGTTTGCGGCAATCCTTCGGCCGAGTAGCTTTCGCCAAACCGCGTGTTCTTGAAAGGAACGGAGCCGTTGTTGTAAAGCGCCGCGCCCCACAACATGCCGCCATGCGTCATCATGCTGCTTTTCACCTTGAGAACTTCAGACGCGTGGCATCCCCCCGTTCCGCAAGTTTGTGCCGCGACGCGCAGATCACCGGGGTTCACAAAACGGATGTACTCGTAACTTTCACGCAGCCATTTGGTGTAAGGGCGAACTTCATTGGCCGAACTGTCAACTAACTGAGCTTCGCGCGGCTGGGGGTGCGCTTTTCTCTTAATCTGCTCGTAGGTCGCGGAGTTTTCCGCAGTGCCTGCAGGAAGGCTTGCGGTTGAGTCTCCGCCGTGGCAATCGGTACAAGCCAGGCGAACGGTCCTGGTCGGATGCATAGTCGGCTCATCGGTGCTGACGTGGCAGCTAACGCAGCCCGCATTCTTCTGCTCGACGTCGGCCTGCGTCTGGCTGATCAGGCTAGACTGCTGGACCTGGGAACGCGCGTTGGGGCCGCACACGAGCCACAGTGCAAATCCCGACGCGAAGAGTAGCGCGGAACCGGAAACACGCCATCCGCCGAAGTGCCGCCTCCGCAAATCTTCCCTGATGGACAGCCACGCCATGAGCAAAGCTCCCAAAACTCTTGCGCTTAATCTCTCAAAACTGAAACCGCAAATCGGTGAAAAGTGAGAATAGTGTTCTTCCAGTGTAAATGTCGCGCAACCCCTGTCCTGGGATCAGAGTTGCAGCACCCGCGGTGATGGAAATATTTTCCGAAAGGGGTGGCCGGTATCGAACGCCCACGCTTGAATCGACCCCGATAGCATGGTGAATGGGCGAGTCGAAAAGAATCAGTTCCAGCGGCTCGGTATCCATGAAACGCAGGTAATTCACGTTCACAAACCCCCGCAATTTGGGCGTTATGTCAAAATCCGCGCCGACGTTCGCCAGAAAAATCCCGGGATTCACAAAATTAGACTGGCCTTCGTCTTTGTTCGAACGCAGATCCGGAATCAGGCTGTTGCCCGAATTGAGAGCTACACCTGTACCTGTTAGCCGAATGCTCTCGCGGTTCCACAGGCTGAAGATTCCGCCGGCAAACTCGGGAAAATCGTCGATGGAATCAAAGCCGCGGGCGCGACTGCTTTCGGGATGAGCCGATCCGGAAGAATAAAAGGCGGAAGTTTTGAAGCGTATCCAGTCCTTGTCAACGGAAAGTTCGAGCGCTGCCATTTGTGCATTGATCGTGACGGCGCGTCCGGCAATTCCATTGAAACTATCGTTGCCGAAGGCTTGGTAGAAAGCATGCGTCAGATTTATCGGGCCGATGTGGCCGTCTCCCGTCCATCCAATGTATGCCGCGTGGATGCTGTGGGGGTGCAGAATGCCCTGCGAGAAAACTGCGCCAATCGGGGCGGGACGGACCAGAAAACCATTGTCGTCGTAATGAATGGTGGCGTCATCTTTATTGTAGTGAACGCTGAACTGGGCTGTGTAACCCTGAAACAGGAAATCCTGGCGATAAACGTTAGCGATGATCACCTGCTGATTCCTGAGCTTCATGGAATTCAAATCGCTGTTGGTATTTTTTTCGAGGAAATTGAAATAGGCGAGATTGTACTGCCAGCGGTTTGATTCCAGATTGCCAAAAAACCGGATACCCGGCTGTTCTTCTACAAAGAGAAAGCCGCGGAAGTCGCTGTTAAATCCCTGAATACCGGCGCGCACGGAAATAAAATCGAAATTGGGGCTGAGATCGTGAAGTTTCACTTCTGCGAATGCTTCCTGCAAGCCGATGTGGGAATCCAAACGCGTGGTGCCTTTGTTCACGTTCACATTAACGATGCCCAGCTCCTGCACATCCAGATAATTCACGCTAATCGCCGGAGTGATGCGAATGCGCCAATCCACCGGACGGAAAGAAGTGTCTCCGTGAAACAAATCGAAGGAAAACAGAAAAACTTGATCCACAAAAGCCTGATTGCCATTTCCGAAGAAACCGGTCGTTCCGGGAAGCGCGGTGCTTACACCGGTCGGCGTTGGCAACCGGCGCCCGTCGAAAAATGTGTCGCTGATGGCGGTGAAGTTAAAAAAAGTTTGCTGGCCGAAGATCGGCACATCGCCCTTCAGCTTGTTGGTATCGAAGGGATCCCAGAACTTTCCATTTACGTAAGGGTGCTCGCCGCCCGTTCCGTAACGGTTCCAGTCTGGCATGGTAAGAAGCCAGCGGTCAGGCTCCGAACTGAAAACTGGAACGGAAGCCGGAGGGGGCTCAGGAGCGGGCATATTTGCACCAATGTTCAGGCCTAAATTTTCTTTCGTCTCGGGGTAGCCGATGGAAGGCGGAGCCTCCGCTGCCGCCGCGTTGTTTGGCGCAGCCCGAGGAGGTAACTGCGGCAGGCTGGTTGAAGGCGCGATCGCTACCGGAATAGCCGTTAACTTTATTTCCCGGATCACAACGCTTCCGGCACTCACTTCGACGCCGTCTTCCGTGAATTTCGCGTAACCTGGCGCATCGACGCTCAATTCATACTGCCCCGGCAATACATCGATAAACCGAAATACGCCTTGGGCGTCGCTGCTTTTCTTCTGCTCCCGGCCGGTCGCGAGATTTCGCAAGAGCACGCTCGCGGCAATAACGGGATTCTTGCTGCCATCACGGACGACCCCTTGGAGTGCGCCTGTTTTCTGTGGCGCTTGCCCAGGAATGCGCTGCTGAGAGGAAGCTTGTTGAATAGGGCTCGAAAATTCTGTGCGCCGGGATACATGCAGCGTGCGCGCTGAACCGCCGCCAGCACCGATCAGCGCCGACAAGAACAATATAATCGCAGACAAACATGCGGGCGGGTAGCGAAACGACGGTTTTCGCAAACGTATGTGGGACGCGGAGCGCACCCAATTTGTCCTTGGATGTATTTCGAATTTCACTTCGAGCAACACTTGACGGTTGTTGCTATCACAGGTGTTTCAGGCTGGGCAAGAGATTTCGGCCAGGAACTTTCCGGTGATTTCCGATTAGCAGCCATTCCATCTGAGTAACAGAGCATTGAGTGCGAGTCGAAGCTGTGGTACCAATAGGCGCGACGCATGTTTAGAGCCTTCCATTGCGAGAGAAAGTGCTTCCTTCTGCCGTTCGAGTTGATCGCTTTTACCTTGTGCGCTGTGCTGTGCGCTTGCGGCGGAAATAACGGCAGCTCCAGCAGCTCGCCTCCGCCGCCGCCCCCGCCACCTCAAGCGCTCAGCCAGAGTGACGTGTCAGCCGTAGTGCAAGCCGCCGCGCAGGCGGTTAATTCGGACACGATGGTGATTGCGGTTGTGGACAGGCTCGGGCGCATATTGGCGGTTTACAAAGAGCCCTCGGCTCCTGCGATAGTGGTGGGCAATTTTAGCCAGATGGTGCCGTCGGACGAACTAGCAGTTTCCCTTGCCCGCACGGGCGCATTTTTCAGCAACGATCAGGCGCCCCTTTCTTCCCGCACCGTGCGCTTCATAAGCGGAACGCATTTCCCGCCGGAAGTGATGAACACTTCCAATGGCGCGCTCTACGGGATCGAGAACACGAATCGCGGTTGCACTCTATCCAGCACTCTTTCCGCCACTGTGCCGCCGTCCACCGCAATTCTGAGTACCAGCCCCGGACT
>PKWH01000174.1 GCA_003131985.1 Acidobacteriota bacterium
CGATTTTCTTGCCCGTGCGCCGCTCGAGCATCGCTGTCAATTGCTGTTTCTCCGCTCCGCTCAATTCCCTCGCCGAACTCACTTCCGCCTCGGCGATTCCCATACGCATATTCAATTGCTGCTGCAAAGCGGCTGGAATTTCGTGCAACATCTCGGTACGGCGATGGTCCACGATCAAGTAAAGAAAGTTTTGCACCGCCGCGTCCACACCCATTTTCGCGGCNNCGAGGAAAGAAACACTTCCATGAACGCGCCGAGATCGCTCCTCACCTTGTCCGCGAGTTTTCGCTCCAGCGCCACTTCCGCCAGCGCCGCGGCATATCTTTCGGCTACTGCGCTCAATTGACGCTCCTCTCGAGCTCCGCCACGAACGTGCGAAACAGCGCCGTCTCCGCTTGCGGCGTCATCTCTTTCGCCAGCAGAGCTTCGGCGCGTTCCACTGCCAGACGCGCAGCCAGCGCTTTTAGTTCCACATGCGCCGCGCGCCGCGCCGCTTCTATTTCCATCTGCCCGGCGCGCTCGATCTTTTCCGATTCGGCGTGAGCCATCTCGCGCACCCGTTTAGCTTCCGCTTCCGCATCGCGCTTCGCTGCGGCACGCAGTCTCGTAACTTCATCCCCGAGTCCCGCCAGTTTCTTCCGGATTTCTTCTCTCTGCCGCTCGGCGGCTTCGCGAGCCCGCGCTCCCTCGGCGATTTTCCCCGCCGTCTCTTCCGCTTTCGCCCGGAAGTAAGGCCCGCCCCATTTCACCGCAACGAACGCAATCGCCCCGAAGACGATGGCAAAATTCAGCCAGCGAAATACGAGCCCCATGCCGGATTCCGTCGGCGGCGGCTTTTCTCTCTCTTCGGCTAGAACCGGTAAAACTACTACAAGGAGAAATACAGACAGAAACCCAAACGCACTCAGCAGGCGTTTCATCGAGACGCTCCGCCCTGCGTCGGCGACGGATTTTCAAGAATCAGTTGCGTAATCTCGCGCGCCAGAATATCGGTTTGGCTCGCCACTTCCTTGCTCGCCACAACCAGCTCCTCGGCAATCTTTTTCTTCGCCGCAGTGACTTCCTCCACAGCGCGGCTGCGCATCATCTTCAGAAGCTTCGCTCGCTCGTCGAGAGCCACTTGCCGCGCGGCTTCTTGCTCCGCGTAAATTTCTCCGCGCGCTTTTTTCAGCGCTTCGTTATACGCCTGCAAATCCTTGGCCGCGTCCGCTTCCACCGCGGCGGCCTCCACACGGGCCCCTTCAATCTTCGCATCCCGCTCCGCCATCGCTTTCTGAATCGGCGTGAAGAATGCCCAGCGCATGAACAAATAGAAAAGGAAAACAATGACCACTGAGGGCACAGCTTGAAGGAACAAGTCGCCGAGCTGGTGGAGAATTTCCATCGTCAGGAGAAGGTACGGATCTGGCGCCCCATTTAAAAGCTGTCTAACCGCTTCCGGGGCGACACCCTCGCCCGCCGGAACGCGCTTCTAGGATCAACAAAGCTCGTGATTATCGCATCGCCATTCGCGAACGTCAACGCTGAGATTGCTGTCACCTTGCACGCCCGTCAGCCAGTAAATCTCAGGAAGCGCTGGTTTGCAGTCGCTCGTTTGCACTAAGATGTGCGCCTTGCAGGTTGCGATCTTTCGTACGGAGGCTTCATGGCGAATCGGAGGCAGTTTCTACAAGGAGTGGCAGGAGCGGCGGCGCTAACCGTTACCTCTGGCGTCAGCAGTTTCGGACGCGCAAGAAATCTCCGGATGTTTACCGCCATGCCGGGCCCCAGTGGCCCGGACCGGCTGCCGCCCGAATGGTATCAGCGCAAGATCAAGCAGATACAGGAAGAGATGAAGAAGAAAAACCTGAATGCCCTTCTTCTCCTCAGTGCGACGAACATCATTTATACCACTGGATATTTCCATCTCTCTACCGAGCGCCCCCTGGCAGCGCTGATTCCCGAGTCCGGCGATCCGGCGCTGTTTATCCCTGATCTTGAATCCGACCAGGTCAAGCTGTGGTGGGTAAAGGACTATGAGGCCTACTTCGATTACCCCGGTCCCGTAAACCGTGTGCAGTGGATCTTCGAGCGCGTCGCGAAGCGCGGATTTGGCGGCAGCCGCATCGGCATAGAAGAGGCCAAGCCCAGCCGCCTGGAGCACATGAAACAAGGCGCTACGAAAGCCACCATCGTCAATGCAGGAGACATCATCGACAACATGCGCTGGGTGAAAGACGAAGACGAGCTGCGCGTCATGCGCCGTTCGATGTATTTCGCTGATTTCACCGTGCAGGCGGGTCGCGCGTTTGTGCAGCAGAACGGCAGTGTGACCGAAGATCAAATCCTGAAGGCGACTGCAGACGCCGTTGCGGACAAAATGTCGAAGGAGCTTACTGATGTCGTTGGAGTCGGCATTCAGCCTCCTTTTGGCGGATTAGTGCCATTCGGCAAACGTTCGGCCTTTCCCCACGCCGTTCCCAGCAAAGACCGCCTGAAGTCCGGAGATGCGTTGATTCTAAGCTTCGGCGCTGAGGTCGGCGGCTACTCCGTGGAGTGTGAGCGGTCTTTCTGCATCGGCAAGCCCAGCGATCATGCCAAGCGCCTGTATGAAGCCATGCTCGCAGCACACGACACCGGCATAGAGAACCTGAAAGATGGAGCCGTTGCCGAGGAAGTGGACAAGAAGAGCCTGGACCAAATTCGCGCGGCGGGATTCGAGAAGTTCCTCAGACACCGCACGGGTCACGGCATTGGACTTGAGGGACATGAGCCGCCGTGGATCGCCGAAGGCGACAAGACGGTCTTAAAGGAAGGCATGACCTTCAGCTGTGAACCCGGCGTTTACGATCCTGACTGGGGCGGTTTTCGCCACTCGGATACCGTGATCGTCCGCAAAGAAAAAGGCGAGGTCATGAACAGCTATCCTACCCGGCTGGACGACATGATTATCGAAATCTGAGGAAGCTGCTGTTGAAGTTCTCTCCGCGAAGCACAGCCAGTTACGCGGAATGACTTCTAAGTATGCATTGACCTTTTTAATTCAAATGTTCTGTATAGGGCGTGAAAGAAGAACGAGATCTAGAGGTGTTGAGGCAGCAGGAAGTTACCCCCACCTTGGTGAACAATATTCTGTCCGCGGCTAGCTTTTATTGACGACCTCAATATCGTGGCCGTCAGGATCAAGCACCCAGGTCGCATAATAGCCAGGATAGTATTCGAGACGAGCTTTAGGTGGTTCCTTACTCTTTCCTCCAGCTGCTAAAGCGGCCTTGTAGAATGCATCTACTTCGGAATGGTCTTTCGCTACAAATCCGACGTGAACGGCCTGAGGATCGGGCTTCCCTTCTTTGAGCCAGAAAAAGTGGCTTTTGCCTACACCAAAACCTTTCAAATCTGGGTGTCCGTCTTTTCCTTCGTAGTCTGAAAGGGTTGTGATCCCAAGTGGCTTCAGAGCCTTGGCATAGAAAGCGACTGAACGCTTGAAGTCACTGACTGTGAGAATAACGTGGTCTATCATATTTTCCTTTCTGTTTTCGTTGGTGTCGACCTGAACGATCGATGGTCGTGCCATCCCCCAGCGAACCGTGCGCCTCCCTGCAAGTTTCCGTGAATGCGAACCTGTTAACTAAGACAGCGGTCGCGCTGCGTCGTCCTGAAAAGCCCCTTTCCGGCTGACCACGACCCACAGCAGCAAGCTCAGCAAGGGCACCGCGAATATCACTCCAAACCAGACCGGAAAGTGCATCACGGGCGGCGCCGCGCCTGTCGTGCCTTGCATGTCCCGCAGCATTTCGTTCATTGCCTGCTCGAATCGCACCTGCGTCCCGGGAATCAGCACCATTGTCAGTGAGTTAAAAATCAAGAACTGAAAATAATAAATCGCCAGCGTGCGGCCCCAAGGCCTCAGCTTCAGCAATCCAAAGCCTATAAAAGACTGAAGAAGCGCCAGCGCGAACATCAATAGTGAAGCAGCGGTTCCCTTGAAAAAAAATCCCAGAAAAAAGACGGGCGGATCCACCGAGAGACCGAGCACTCCAATGAATGCGCTGATCAGCAGGTACCACGCGATCAGAGTGATGCTGAGCGGTCGCGCGTCATGCCCGATAATCCCTTCACCGCGCATTCCGTCCAGACGGGGTATGGTCACTTTAAGAAATTGATCCTTCGTCGACCGCTTGTTGAAGAAGTAAAGCCACCAACCCCCCAGCGCCGCGAGGATTCCGTAAAGCACGATCATGAAAATCCGCGTCGCCGCCAGAAGGTTTGCCGGAAGTTCCGGGCTTGGAGCGGTCCCGGGCGGCGGAAACGGCATTACCAGGAACATCAGAAACCCCGGAATGCAAAGTAAAAGCAACAGCGCGCTGAAAACCAGCATCGAGATTCTCGACGCCGCCTGCAAGCGCATCAGACCCATTCCGGAAGTAACGCCCCACGCCCCCAGCGCGAACAACACCAGCGCCAGGAAAATCATAAAATACTTCATGAAATGTACTTGGTTTTCGGGAACAGGAATGCCCCCCGACGAAGCGAACAGCAGCATCATCCCCGCCAGGAGTGTAAGAACGCTGCCGAATATCACCACAACCGCGGATACCGTCACGCCAACCGATCGATTCATGCCCCACCCTGCGAAAGTTTTGCCGAGAAGTATACATTATTGCAGCCGGCCGCTTATCGAGTTAGCCTTCAGCACTCTGGTTAGTGGGTCAGTTTCCGGTAATCTGACTTAAGAGGAGTCAGCATAGTTAGGCTATCGTTTTGCGAGGCATGCAGAGTCAATAACCTGGTCTAACGCGTTCGCCGGTTTTCCCGACCGCGGGCGGTAGTTTGCGACGTCACGACCCAAGAAAATAGTCGAGCGCCAATACCCGCCATGTTTCATGCGTCCCCGGGCGTCCAGACCAACAACATTTCCCGCACTGTCCTTGACCCATCGTTCCTCAAATTGTTCGGAATCCAAGGAATCGGCGGCGTCTGTTATTTCCGGGGAGCTTCCAGAAATGATTAGATCGGCGTCGAACGGTTCCTTCCCTCGTGGGAATACAAAGACGGACTGCAGGCCGTCGTTACTAAACGGACTGGATTCTAGAGTCTTTGGAAGCGCGAATAGGACTGAAAAGCCAATTCGACCAGAAGAATCAGCTTCCACGCAAGCCGGAATTACCCAGTCTGACCGCTTTGCATCTTGCAACCGCACTCGAATAGGTGGACCTCCCGGTTCCACGGTGAGGGCTAATGGGCGGTAGCTTGGATTTTCAAACCGAAGCTGCTGTCCTGAATTGGAAAACGCGAATTCTCCCTGCTCGTTCGTAACAGCTTTCTGGCGCTCGGGAGGTGAACCCCCGAGAACATCATTAACGACCGTAAAGCCTTCTACCGGTTTACCATCAACGCCAATCAATACACCGCGAAGGTTGAGATTTGCAGGGGGGACGGATTCTACATCTGAAACCTGCATAATCACGAACAGCGAACAACACCCTAAATGCCCATATCCAGCAAAATTAGTGACTCCTTTCGCAGTTTTCTCCTCTTCGCCTGCAAAAAACATACCTGTGAGCGTAGCAGTAACGCTGTAGTCAGGCTTTTCTCCGTGACGCGTAGCAATTAAGGCGTACAGTCTATGAAAGCTGTCGTCTTTCTTGATCCCATACGAAACGCCGTTGATCTTGACGTCAGAGCCGGTGTTTCTGAAATTATCGTTCACCGTGGAGGCCACTATCCCAGGCACGTCTCCGCCAAAAGCCAGCCAGATGCCTTGTGCTGTATCGCAATTCCTAATTCCGAGTGAAAAATCCTCGAAGTGAACGTTAAGCGTTCCGCGGACGCGAATGAGTTTTCCGTCGAAAGCCTGCGGATCGCTTGCGAGCTTGCATCCGGGCACTTCCACCGGATTTTCCTGTGCATAAACCGATGTTGAAGCACAAAGGAGACCTACAAACGCAACAAATCGAATCAATCTTTTCGACATGTTTGGGTAAAGCCTTCTCACTGAATGCTACCAAAAAACGGCCACAGGCCTACACCCTAACTCTTCAGCTCCTGATCAACGCTCCAACCGGAAACTGACCTCACTACCACACTCTGCGGCTCGCTGCACCCTCGTTCCCAAAAATCGGAAGCGTCCACAGGCTCCGAGTCCTTGAAACTCGCCAACCAAAGTGCTAGCGTGATTCGTGATTATTTTGGACAAATTTGGCGACGGACGGCAGAACGGGAACCGCGAGGCGGGTTTCCAAGAACAAGGCGCCTTGGGTGTAATCGTGCGACCCGGACGCAGGTCCCGCCAGGCAATTTGCGACCTGAATTTCCGGCCGTTTCCCGCATTTCTATCCGGTTCTGGTCAAAATGTAGAATGTGACGTAACTTACTCAAAACAAACGACCGCGCCATTTCTACCCGGGGCCACAACTCCGCAGTTTGGATCCCGCATATTTTCGCGGGGCGCGCATGGCGGGGCGCACTCTGCATCCCGGATGCAGTTGACTCACACCTTTCGCGTGAATCCCGAAGGGATTCATCCTGAGCGCATTTGCGAAGGGCGCAATTCTGCATTTCTAACCGGTTCTGCATCACAAACAGAATTGGCTGTAACCCACTCAAAACAAACGACCGGGACATTTCTAACCGGGTCTAGAACTGCGATTAGGAACTCACAAAAATGGGCCGCAATTAAGGAGAATTTTTGATGCCATCCTTTCCCGGGGTCGATTTCCTCGACTTCGATTCCCTGCTGAGCGACGAGGAAAAACTCGCCCGCCAGACCACTCGCCAGTTCGTTGATGACGCCATCATGCCCATCATCGAGCAGTACAATCGCGAAGGAAAATTTCCCGTGCAACTCGTCCCGCAAATGGCCGAGCTCGGTCTTTTCGGCGCGAGCCTAAAAGGCTACGGCTGCGCCGGAATGTCCAACGTCGAATATGGCTTGGTCACCCAAGAGCTAGAACGCGGCGATTCCGGCTTGCGCAGCTTTGTTTCAGTCCAGTCCGCGCTAGTAATGTACCCAATCCACGCCTTCGGCTCCGACGCGCAAAAAGACAAATGGCTTCCGCTGCTGCAACAGGGAAAAGCAATCGGCTGCTTCGGCCTTACCGAACCTCAATTCGGCTCGAACCCCGGCGGCATGCTTGCGCGCGCAGTAAAAAAAGGTGACAGCTACATCCTGAACGGCGAAAAAATGTGGATCACCAACGGCTCGATCTCGGACGTCGCCGTCATCTGGGCAAAAACCGAAGACGATAAGATTCGCGGCTTCCTCGTTGAAAAAGGCACGCCCGGCTATAAAGCTTGGGACGTTCACGGAAAATATTCGCTGCGCGCTTCAGTCACTTCCGGCCTCGCCATGACCGACTGCAAAATCCCTGCCGAAAGTCTGCTTCCCGGCGTCGAAGGTCTGAAAGGCCCGCTCTCCTGCTTGAATCAGGCGCGCTACGGAATCGGCTGGGGTGGTATCGGAGCGGCCATGGCTTGTTACGATACCGCGCTCACCTACGCCAAGCAGCGTAAACAATTCGACAACAAACCCATCGCCTCGCACCAACTCGTCCAGGAAAAACTCGTCTGGATGATTACCGAGATCACCAAAGCGCAGTTCCTCGCTCTGCAGGTTGGAAGGCTCAAAGATCAGGGCCGCGTTCATCCCTCCCACATTTCCATGATGAAAATGAATAACGTGTGGGTAGCGCGCGAATCCGCCAGCCGAGCTCGCGAAATTCTTGGCGCAAACGGCATCGTGGACGA
>PKWH01000208.1:0-163 GCA_003131985.1 Acidobacteriota bacterium
GCGTCTCAAGAAGTTATCAAGATATTCGGGACCAATGGTGGCGGATTTTTTAATGCCAACAGCTCCCACCCGTATGAGAATCCAAATCCGCTCACGAACTTCATTCAGATCATTCTGATTTTCGCCATTCCCGCAGGACTTACCTACACGCTGGGCCGCATGA
>PKWH01000208.1:171-5269 GCA_003131985.1 Acidobacteriota bacterium
CAGCCGGGCGGCAATATGGAAGGAAAAGAAGTGCGCTTCGGCATCGCGAACTCAGCGCTGTTTGCCACCGTAACGACGGATACAAGCTGCGGAGCAACGAATGGGCTGCACGATTCGTTTACGCCGCTGGGCGGAATGATACCGCTCATCAACATGATGCTCGGCGAAGTGGTTTTCGGGGGAGTGGGTTCCGGGCTCTATGGAGTCTTGGTGATGGTGATTCTCGCCGTATTCATAGCCGGACTAATGGTTGGACGGACTCCTGAATATCTCGGCAAGAAAATCGAAGCGTACGACGTGAAAATGGCCATGCTTTCGGTGCTGATTTTCTCCCTGATCATTCTTGTTTTTACGGCCATCGGAGTGGTGACGCCCTACGGAAAAGCGGGCATTTCAAATCCCGGCCCTCATGGATTGTCCCAGATTTTGTACGCCTACACGTCGGGAGCGGCGAATAACGGTTCGGCATTCGCCGGAGGAAACTGGAACTCGCTTTGGTACAACGTCACCATGTCGTTCGACATGTTGCTCGGAAGGTTTTTCATGGTTATTCCAGTGCTGGCCATCGCAGGAAGTCTGGCGCGAAAGAAGATTGTGCCGGAATCGGCTGGGACTTTTCCGGTAACCACGCCGCTGTTCTCCGCTCTGTTGGTTGGCGTCGTGTTGATCGTGAGCGCGCTGACGTTTTTCCCAGCGCTTAGCCTGGGACCGATTCTGGAACACTTGTTGATGCACGCAGGCAAGGTTTTCTAAGGCTACGATGACCATTACTTCCAACGCAGGAAAGAAATCTCTGTGGACCTCCGGCATTGTCGGCGTGGCGATTAAGGATTCTTTCGTAAAGCTCAATCCCCGCACGTTGATGAAGAACCCGGTCATGTTCGTGGTGGAGGTGGGGTCCGTCGTTACCAGCGTTGAACTCATCAGCGATTTGCTGCGGCACAACGGCGACCTCGGATTCGAGCTGCAGATCACTCTGTGGCTCTGGTTCACGGTGTTGTTTGCGAATTTCGCGGAAGCTATGGCTGAGGGACGCGGAAAAGCGCAGGCCGAAACGTTGCGCAAGGCCCGGCTGGAAACCATGGCCAAACGGATGAAACCGGATGGCACGTTGGAAGAAGTGACCGGATCGAAGTTGAGAGTGGGAGATTTAGTAGTTGTTTCGGCGGGAGAATTCATTCCGGGAGACGGCGAAGTGGCCGTTGGCGTGGCGTCGGTGGATGAATCCGCGATCACTGGAGAATCCGCTCCGGTCATCCGCGAGTCTGGGGGCGATCGCTCGGCAGTCACAGGTGGAACGCGCGTGCTCTCCGATCAGATCACAGTGAAGATCACCGCAAATCCCGGCGAAACATTCCTGGATCGAATGATCAAACTTGTGGAAGGCGCCGAACGCCAGAAAACTCCGAATGAAATTGCTCTCAATATTCTTCTCGCCGGCCTGACAATTATATTTCTGCTTGCCGTGGTCACGCTTCAGCCCATGGCGATCTATAGCGGCGCTCCTCAATCGGTGTTTGTTTTAATTTCGCTGCTAGTCTGCTTGATTCCTACGACCATCGGCGGACTGCTTTCCGCCATTGGAATCGCGGGAATGGATCGCGTGGTTCAGAGGAACGTGCTGGCCATGTCCGGTCGAGCAGTGGAAGCTGCAGGTGATGTGGACACTTTGCTGCTCGATAAGACCGGCACAATCACGCTGGGAAACCGGAGGGCAACAGAACTCGTCCCCGCGCCGGGAGTGACGGAACAAGATCTCGCCGATGCGGCGCAACTCGCTTCGCTGGCTGATGAGACTCCGGAAGGCCGCTCGATCGTCGTTCTTGCGAAGGAGAAATACGGCTTGCGCGGCCGCGAGCTTTCGTCCTACGCCGCGACTTTTATTCCTTTTTCAGCGCTAACCAGAATGTCGGGAGTAGATCTCGACGGTCGCGAAATCCGCAAGGGTGCACCGGACGCGATCCTTCAATACTGTGCTCAGCCGGGCGGCCGCGCTCCGCAAGAGGTGGAAGAAACGGTCAAAACGATTTCAAACGCGGGAGGCACGCCGTTGCTCGTGGCCGAAGACCGCCGCGTGCTGGGTACTATCTACCTGAAGGACATCGTAAAAGGTGGTATGCGCGAACGGTTCGATCAACTGCGCGCCATGGGAATTCGCACCGTGATGATTACCGGCGACAATCCGCTGACGGCGGCGGCCATCGCGCGTGAGGCGGGAGTAGACGATTTTCTGGCGCAAGCGAAACCGGAAGACAAACTCGCGCTGATTCGCCGCGAGCAGGCCAAGGGCAAACTGGTGGCCATGACAGGAGACGGCACCAACGACGCTCCGGCCCTGGCTCAGGCGGACGTGGGCGTGGCGATGAACGCCGGCACGCAAGCCGCAAAAGAAGCGGGCAACATGGTAGATCTCGATTCCAACCCCACGAAACTGATCGAGATCGTGGAAATCGGCAAACAACTGCTGATCACCCGAGGTGCGCTGACGACGTTCTCTGTTTCCAATGACGTTGCAAAATATTTCGCCATCATACCAGCGATGTTTGCGGGAGCATTCCCGCAACTCGGCGTACTGAACGTGATGGGACTTAAGACGCCGCAATCGGCCGTGCTTTCCGCCGTGATTTTCAACGCGCTGATTATTATCGCTCTAGTCCCGCTGGCCCTGCGAGGCGTGAAATACGTCCCGGCGGGCGCGGAAGCGCTGCTGCGCCGCAATTTGTTGATCTATGGATTGGGAGGCGTCGTCGCGCCATTTCTAGGTATCAAGCTGATTGACATGATCATCACCCATATTGGTCTGGCATGAGGACAACGTGAAAAGAAATTTCCTGATTGCGATTTGGATGACTCTGGCGACCACCGTGCTTCTCGGAATCGTCTATCCGCTGGTGGTCACAGGGCTGGCGCAAGTGTTATATCCCCACCGCGCAAACGGAGAATTGATTGAGTCTCGTGGAAAGTTAGTGGGTTCGAGGTTAATCGGGCAGCCGTTCACGTCTCCTGGCTATTTTCATTCGCGGCCCTCCGGCGCGGGTCCTGCTGGCTACGATCCGATGCAATCGGGCGGATNNGGACTAGATCCGGACATCTCGCCGGCCGCAGCAGAGTTCCAGATTCCTCGCGTAGCCAAAGAACGCAAGATGAATCAGGACGACCTGCGAGCGCTCGTGCGCCAACATACCGACCAACGCCAGTTCGGTTTCCTGGGCGAGCCACGCGTAAACGTTCTCGAACTGAATCTGGAGCTGGACCAAATTCATGCGCTGCAATGAATATTATTTCTCCAAATCAGCGGCGGACGTCTTGACTTTGAGAGGGTCGAATCTGTACCCGACCCAAGGTTCGGTGAGGATGTAGCGCGGCTTGTGCGGGTCCGGCTCGATCTTTTTTCTCAGTTGATTGATGAACACGCGCAGGTACTCCGTTTCTTCGCCGTAATCCGGCCCCCATACGGCCTGTAGCAGGCGGCGATGCCCCAACGTCTTTCCCTGATTTGCGACGAGATGCCGCAATAGCTCGAACTCCTTTGGAGTAAGCCGGACCGGATTGTTTTTCACCGTGACCACGCGTTTGTCGAAGTCAATCCTAAGATCGTCCGTCAAGAACGCCGGAGTAGCATCGCCAGGGGCGCTGCGCCGGAGTGCGGCGCGGATCCGCGCCATCAATTCCTGCACTCCGAACGGTTTCACCACGTAGTCGTCTGCGCCGGCATCGAGCGCCTGCACTTTGTCGCGCTCGCTATTTCGTATGGTCAGCATAATGATTGGCACGTCACTGGAGGTCCGGATTTCCGAGCAGGTTTCAAGACCGGATATTCCCGGCATATTCACGTCGAGGATAATCAGGTCGGGCCGCTCAGCGCGAAGTTTTTCCAGAGCTTCCTCCCCGCTGGCGGCTTCCACGACGGAGTAGCCGTGCGAAGTAAGAGTGGTGCGCATAACACGGCGGATTTGGGGCTCGTCGTCAACGATCAGGATGGTAGCGTCGCTCATGGTTGTGACGGGCGGCTTTGATCGATCGGCAAGGTAAAGGAAAAGACCGACCCTTGGCCGCGCTGGCTGGTGAGGCTCATCGACCCACCATGAGCCACGACGATTGCTTTGGCAATCGGCAGGCCCATGCCGGTCCCCTGGACTAGAAACCGCTGATCCTTGCCGCGATAGAATTTCTCAAAGATCAGGCTTTGCTCCAGATCGTCGATTCCGGCGCCGCGATCGGCCACGCTGGTGACGAGGAAATCGCCGCTTAGCTCGGCGGTAATGGTGATGGGTTCGTTCGCTGGAGAATATTGGTTTGCGTTCTCGATTAAATGCGAAAGAGCTTCCTTCATCAGGCCGAGATCCGCTCGCACCCGGGGAAGTCCCGGTGCTACCACCACTCGCACAGTGCGATTGCCCAGTGTGGACTTGCATCGGATTAACGCGGCGTCAATCAAGTCCTCGATGGATGTGGATTCAAACTTTAGCTGCACTTCGCCCGCATCCAGACGCGCCATCTCGGCGGCTTCTCCGACCAATCGATTCAACCTGTCGCTTTCTTCGTTGATGACGACGAGGAGATCTTGCCGTTGCGCGTCGCTGAGCCCTGGGTTGGTCAAAAGGTTTGTTACGGAAGCTTTAATCGACGTGAGCGGAGTTCGCAGGTTGTGGGTGACGGACTCGGTCAAGGCAGTGCGCAAACGCTCGCCCTCGCGCGTTGCTTCGGTCAGCCCGAGTTGCTCGATGGCCCGGGCGCGCTCCATAGCCACTCCGATCAACGTCCCGATGGCTTCCAGCGTCTGGCGTGAAAGAACCGAACCGGAAATGCCCAGGCTGCCGATCGGACGCACTCCCAGCCGGACGGGAACGAAACAGAGGCTGTTCGGAACATCGATTACCGGCTCTTCGCGAGCGACGATAGCTTTGAGGCTGTCGATATCGAGCCGCGGAATCACCGGGCCCGAGCGATACACTTTCTGCTTTTCGGAAAGCAACAGCGCGGCGGCGCCTACTTCGAAGTTATTTACAATCTGCGCAGGAATGCGGTTAAGTAACTGAATCACGTTGCCGGATTCGAGCAGCACCTGGCTGAACGCGTACAATTTTTCGATTTCTCT
>PKWH01000235.1:0-3672 GCA_003131985.1 Acidobacteriota bacterium
TTTTCGGCGAATGGCGGCTGGTTACCGGCGAACAGCGGCAAATGACGGAGAAAAGCGGCAAGCATGCCTTCCCAATTGGAGGTGGAGGCAAAAACGCCAGAGGCTAGAATACTTTTACGCCGTTATGAAGAGAGCGCCATACCAAGCCAAAAGGCGGCGATCAGAAGCCCGGACAGCGCGAGCAGCACCCGCATTCGTTTCTTCCGCACGGCGAAGATGATAATGGCCATGCCGCAGAGCAAGAAGCCCAACTCCGGCCAGAATAGCCCGGAACCGAATCCGCCGCCGTTCCATTCTCCCGCCGCATCTTGCATTAAGAACGAAGCGGATGAAGTTGCAGCGGTGAGAAGAGCTCCAAGCGCCCCCGCCAGCGCCACGCCTTTGGCCCACTCCGGCATCACCCAGTTTTTTCGTGCGTCGCGCCAGTCGAGCCACGTTTGCACGACAACAACGCCTACGATAAATAAAACGAACAGCGCCACTTTCCCCCTCCCTTGCGCGAACCGCTTCGGCAATCGAACTCACCGCGCTCCTTCACCCTGCGGGGCGAGCGCGAAAAGTTCTGAAAACTGCCGTAACAGTCGAGGGCCGCTGCCGTCGAATTCCCTCAGTACAAAGCCGCCCGTTCCCCGTGCGGCTTCAGTTGCTTCGACGGACCCTGTTGCCTTTACGTCTAAGTTGCTCTTGTTTCTGCTTCTTCGAACGCGCACAAGTTATCACACCTGTGCAACTTCTCGAATGAGGTCATTGAGGATTGAACTCCTCCGTAACGATCATCCTTTCGCTCAAAATCCGCGCCTGCGTGTATCGTTCGATCACATCTTCGGACGTGCCCGCCGGAAGCTCGCCGATGATGCGTTTGAGCTCCTCATCGAAAAGGCGGGTGACGAGTTCCGGTGTATGCGGAATGTCGCGACCGTTGTCGTCCAGAACGGGAACAACATCGCGGTGGCGCACGCGCTGCGCGATCATCAGCCGGTAAATGCGATCTGTGGCGAGATCTTCCATGTAACCGTCGAGCAAGCTGGCCCCGCGCCCATTGAGGACCCCATTGCGATATCGAATTACCGTGCGGATCGCGGCGCGCGTGCCGGCAAGAGTCCGCTGGCCGACGTCCTTTGGAACTGGGCGAAGGTCCGGATGCGGCTCTTGGTTAGCAGGCCGCGCCTTCAATTGGTTAGGAGCGGGGAACTGCTTCACGGCGATTTCGTTCTGATCGGGGTGACCGGTCCATGCGCCGTCCATCAGGGACATGGCTTCGTTTTTCTTGTCTTGTTCGAGGACAGCCAAGGCGCGCGCGTTTAGCGCAGCATCTTCGCGACTTGGGAATAGCGCAGTCATGCCGCCGATGGCGAGCAGGCCGTGTTTGTGGCACGTATCCGGCAAGAGATTGCGCAAGTTTTGAAAGAACGCAACATCGTGCGGGATGGTATTGCGGTCGGGAAGCACCCAATTCGGATCGTGCAGATTGAAATGGATCAGGCTGGCCATATAGTCCCAGCGGCCCAGGTCTAACGCCAGGATGTGTTCACGCAAGTGTCCGGCAAATTCTTCCATCTGATAAGCAAGGGGATGGGATTCAACAAGCGCCATACACTTGATGTAGTTCGCAGGCCATCCTTTCCAGCGTGCTATTGCCTGAAAAAGACCGCGCCACCAGGTGGCCTCTTCGGCAGATTCAGACTTAGGAATGTAAAACGTGAGCGGATGCTTGAGCTTGGCAGGGTCCACTTGAAACGCGATCAGCGCCACATCAAACAGGGAAGCGCAAACTTTTTCGCCTTCCAGAATCTTGGCTTGGCGAAGATGCAAACCGCGCGGCCGGAGCGAAATCACCGTGTCGCTTGGTTGGATTCCGACTGTTCGGTCGCGCTTGCGGTCAAAGTAGGTGAGCTCTCCGCGCAAAGCCGCGAGGATGTTGGTTACGCCTTGCATTAGATGCGGCCAAGCGTTGGCCATGGAGTCTTCAAGGTCGAGCATCACACCGGGCGCGCCGGAATTGAGCATTTTCACGACGAGCTCCGCGTCGTCTGCCGGCCCCGTCATCTGGTTGCGCTGATCGATGCACCAGCAGGGAAGCTCGACTTGCCATGCGTCCTTCGTTGCAGGCGAAGAAGGTAGGTAGTTAGGGAGGCGTCCCTGATGGGATGCCTCAAGCGCAGCGGTGCGCTTCTCAATCAGATCGCGCTGGCGAGGGGTGAAGGAACGGTGCAGCGGTAGCAAGAATTCCAGGAAGCCCGCAGGGAGGTCGCGCGCCGGGTCGAAGCCGGCAGGTGCTGAGTTCATCGCCTGCACCGGCGCTGGCGTAAGCTCCATTTGCATTCTCACACTGCACATTGCGGATGCCTCTGGGGGCGGCGATATAGTGCGGGCAATCGGCTTACCAAAGAGTGAGCTCCTTCCGGGACAGGGCACTTATCTTATCTAGTTGCAGATAAATAAGTTACGCGGTTGGAATGGGCTGAAAGCGAACGGAATCCGAAAATACGCAGGCCTGCATCGACTGAATTTCCGCGCGGACCCACGCATTGTCCTATTTAGGAAACGATTTGCACCTGGTAATCCGCGCATTACGACAGAGCGAAATCTGCGAAGCTTTGATTTGAATACTTTATAGCCTAGGTTGTTAGTTCTACAACGGACCACGCGGGATCGAACAGCCGAAGATGAGTTTTCTGCTAGGATAGCCAAGTTCATGCGAAAACCTTGGATCATTGCGCATCGGGGCGCTTCGGGCCACGCCCCGGAAAATACACTCGCGGCATTTGAACGCGCCGTGCAATTGGGCGCGGGTTTCATCGAGACCGATCTTCATTTGACGCGTGACGCGCAATTCGTCGCGATTCATGACGCTGCGCTGGAGCGCACCACGAACGGACGCGGCGCGGTTCGCGACTTCACGCTCGCGGAACTCCGGCGGCTGGACGCAGGTAAGTGGTTTGACCGCGACTACATGGGCCAGCGAATACCCACGCTGGAAGAGGTTCTGGATTTCGCGCGCAAGAACGACGTGATCTTTTACCTGGAAGTGAAATATGACGCGGCTTGGGGCATGCACCATTCGCTGGTGGCAGCGTTGCAAAAGGCGGAGAATGCGGCGCGAACTATCGTGCTCTCTTTCGACCAGGCGACCCTGGCGGCGCTGCGGCGAGTGGATGCTTCCATCATGATGGGATTTCTGGCGGATGAACCTGGCACGGATTACGTAAAAGACGCGCTCGAGCTGGGTGCGCGCCAACTGTGTCCCAAAGCTTCCCTGGTGACGCAGGAGCTCGTGGAGCGAGCGCATGGCGCCGATTTGCAAGTTGCCACGTGGACCGTGGACGATGCTGAAGAAATGCGAAGAATGATTGCCACGGGAGTGGACGGCATCATGACCAACTTCCCCGACCGTCTCCGCGCTGTCATCGAGGATATGCAGGACGCGGAGACCCGCAGTTAGGAAAGGCTGGCGAATAGAGATGCGAACTGGGCGAGAGTTAATTGCTCGGCACGCGCATCGGGACGCAGGCCGCAATCTTCGATGGCCTGATGGATCTGCTGATCCGTCGCAAGAGACCGCAAATTATTTCGGAGAGTCTTGCGTTTCTGCCCAAAACATCCCTGCACAAATTCCAGGAAACGCTTCTCGTCGGTGATATTCAAAGAAGCCCGCTGGCCGGGCAGAGTCAT
>PKWH01000235.1:3741-12688 GCA_003131985.1 Acidobacteriota bacterium
ATTGCCCGCGAGAAATTTCTGAAAATCAACAGTGAGGACGTCCGCGGAAATAATCTCGACGTTTTGCCATCCGCGTTCTTCCGACTGAACTTTTTGCTGCAAATCTTCAGCTAGCCGCGGGTCCGCTTCGATGGCTAGGACGCGGCGGCCGTCGCCGGCGAGCAATTGCGTCATCTCGCCATGGCCCGCGCCGATCTCAATCCACGATTCATTCGCGCCGGGACGAAGGATCTTGAGAATGCGCTGGCGCCACGCGGCGTCAGCGAGAAAATGTTGTCCCATGTGCTGTCGAGCCATGCCGGTGGAGAGTGTAGCAACGCGGCGCAGAACGATGCGAGCAAATCGTCCCGCGGAATTGTTGGCGGGAGTTGCGGACAATAGCCCGAGGACTGGCTTGACGAAGCCGAAACGTTCCGCTACCGTTTTTCTTTCGGTCGAGGGCTGATGAAAATTCTATTTGTCGCGTCGGAAGGACTGCCGTACTCGAAAACAGGCGGCTTGGCCGATGTGGTCGAAGGGTTGCCGAAGGCGCTGGTGGAAATGGGTCACCAGGTCGCCGTCCTTCTGCCGCGTTACCATGGCAATCGCGTTACTTCCACACTGGTTTCGAGTGTGACGGTTTCGCTTGGCGATCAGGTGCGTTTTCCATCGATTGCGGAAGGAGTTTCAGTCGCTGGAGTGCGCTATTTTTTCGTTGATGACCCCGGTTACTTTGACCGCGAGCAGCCCTACGGCGACAAATCCGGCGAGTACCCGGATAACGCGGAGAGGTTTACGGAATTTTCGCGCGTGGCGATTGAATTTGCGAAGCGCGTCCTGCTGCCTGACGTGATTCATTGCCACGACTGGCAGACAGCCCTGGTGCCGGTTCTGTTGCGCACACAGCACGCGGACGATCCGGCGGTGCGTTCTCTACCGGTGGTCTTGACGATTCACAACCTTGCGTATCAAGGAATGTTTCCACAGAGTGCCCTGCGCAAGGCCGGTCTGCCCGCCCAGCTATTCGCCATGGACGCGCTCGAGTTTTACGGCAGGATTAATTTTCTAAAGGGTGGGCTGCTTTTCGCCGATTACCTTTCTACCGTGAGCCGCCGCTACGCGAAAGAAATCCAGACGCCGGAATACGGCGCGGGGCTGGAAGGCGTGATCGTGCAGCGCGCGGATCGGCTGGTAGGGATCTTGAATGGAGTGGACTATTCGATTTGGAGCCCTGAAACGGATACTCTGATCGCGCAGAATTATTCGGCGCCGAATCTGGACGGCAAGAAGGCTTGCAAGAAGGATTTGCTGAATGCTTTTAAACTGCCTGCGGATAAGCTTGAGGATTTGGAGCGCCCCGTAGTCGGAATTGTCTCGCGGTTTGCCGATCAGAAAGGATTCGACCTGATCGCGCAAGTGGCGGGCGAGATGATGAAAGAGGACCTCTCGTTTGTTGTGCTGGGCACGGGACAAGTGGAATATGAGCGGCTTTTCAAGTTGCTGGCCGAGAAATATCCGAGGTCGGTGGGTGTTAAGATCGGCTATGACAATCCCCTCGCACACAAGATTGAAGCGGGGGCGGACATGTTCCTGATGCCATCGCGCTACGAGCCCTGTGGTTTGAATCAAATATACAGCCTGCGATATGGAACGGTTCCGGTGGTGCGCGCAACCGGTGGACTGGACGACACCGTGCAGAATTTCGACGCCAAGACGCAGCAGGGTACCGGCTTCAAGTTCGATGCGTACGACGGAAATGCGTTGCTGGACTCCTTGCGAAGGGCTTTGAAAGTGTACAGGGAGCCCAAGTTGTGGCGAGCGCTCCAGAAGAATGGCATGGCCAAGGATTTTTCTTGGAAGACTTCGGCGGCGGCTTATGTCACGCTGTACGAAGCAGCAAAAAGGTCTAGAATCCCACGGGTGGTTGGAACATCTAAACACTAGAGTTGAACTGGCGTCGGCCTGGCGCTGACCGGTGATGCTCGACAAGGAAAACAAAGAACATGGCAGACATCCAAGCAGTGAGCGATGCAAGTTTTGATGCAGATGTGATTGAAGCCAGCAAGACGCAGCCCGTGCTCGTGGATTTTTGGGCCGACTGGTGCCGTCCGTGCCACATGCTTTCGCCGACGGTGGAAGAGATTGCGCGCGAGAATGCGGGGAAATTGAAGGTGGTCAAGCTGAACGTGGACGAGAACGTCAACGCTGCCGGAAAATTCAACATACGCGGCATCCCCACGCTGCTTATTTTCAAGGGCGGACAAGTGGCGGACCAGCTTGTGGGAGCTGTGCCGAAAGACCAGATCGTGAAAGTCCTCCAGCGCCATATTTCCTAGCGCAGATTCCGCGGTAAGAAAGGACGACGAGCATGAGCGCCGGCACCACTGGCCCACAAGCCGTTGGGAATACGCCGGCGCAGAAGGCCTGCGCAGCGTGCGGGGAGAAGTTTCCTTGCAGCGCGTCCACCGCAACCTGCTGGTGCGAGAGCGTGAAGCTGGGCCAGAATACGCTGAACAAGATTCGTGCACGGTTTTCCGATTGCCTGTGTCCACGGTGCCTTTCTGCTGCACAAACCAATAGTCGGGCTGAGAAGTCGGCATGAACCTGGTGTGTCCCTTCCTCAGAAGTTCACGATGATTGCAAAATCAAACAAGGCGCAGCGGCGATGCCATTGGGCGCAGAAGCCGCTCATGATCGAATACCACGACAAAGAGTGGGGCAAGCCGGTGCACGACGATCGCCTGCTCTTTGAGTTTCTGATTCTTGAAGGCGCGCAGGCAGGTTTGAGCTGGGAGACGATTCTCAACAAACGCGAGAATTACCGCCGTGCCTTCGACCGCTTTGATGCCAAGAAGATTGCCTGCTATGACAAGCGAAAAGTTCGCGCGCTGCTTGCGGACGCAGGTATCGTGCGCAACCGCCTGAAAATCGCGACGGCAATTTCGAACGCGCAAGCATTCCTCCAAGTACAAAAGGAATTCGGCACATTCGATCGTTACATCTGGCAATTTGTCGGTGGCCGCACGAAGAAAAACAAGTGGACGACATCTAAGCGCTTACCCTCACACACACGCGAATCCGACGCCATGAGCGAAGACCTAAAACGCCGCGGCTTCCGATTCGTCGGAACGACCATCTGCTACGCTTTCATGCAGGCTACCGGCATGGTCAACGACCACGCGCGCGATTGCTTTTGCTACTGACGTCATTGAGGCGAGAGCGTCCGAACGCTCGAAATGTTCATGCCTTAATGTACGGGCGTCGCGCATTGAAGCGCTGGGCTTGCGTTTGGACGTAAGCGGGGCGTAGGATTGTGTTTCGCTGTTGGCCGTGTGAGCCCTCCTGTACCGCTTAAGTTTTCAGATTGAGCGGGCAAGGTGCGGCCTGGCGAGGAGTGGGAGCAAGAGTGACGGAGAGAGCTCGAACGAAAGCCATCGTCGTGGTGGGCGCCCAGTGGGGCGACGAAGGCAAAGGCAAAGTTGTAGATTATCTGGCTTCCTCGTTCGACTATACGGCCCGCTACGCAGGCGGACACAACGCCGGGCATACCGTTATCTTTGACGGCCGCAAGTTCGTTCTTCAGTTGATTCCCAGCGGTATTTTGCGCGCGGACAAGAAGGCCGTAATTGGCGCGGGGACGGTAGTAGATCCGGCCGCGCTCGTCGCGGAGCTTGAAAACCTGAAAAAATCCGGAATTGAAGTCCGCGGGCGCCTTTTTCTGAGCAACCGTGCACATGTGATTTTTCCTTATCACCGCGAAATGGACAAAGCTGCGGAATCGGCGCTTGGCGAAGCGAAAATCGGCACCACTTCGCGCGGCATCGGCCCGGCTTACGAAGACAAAATGGCGCGGCGTGGCATACGCGTTTGCGATCTGCTCGAGCCGGAGCGTTTTGCGGAGAAACTCGCGCGAGTGATCGCCGAGAAGAATGCAATCAGCCAGGCGACTTACGGACATCCGCTGGAAACTGCGGGACTGCTGGAGCAATATCTCGAACTCGCTGCGCATATTCGCGGCCTGGTGGCGGACACGGGAATGCTGCTGAATCGCGCGCTCGATAACGGCGAGTCCGTTTTGTTTGAAGGCGCGCAGGGCACCATGCTGGACATTGATCACGGCACGTATCCGTTCGTGACTTCGTCGAATGCAACTTCCGGCGGCGTGGCTACGGGGCTTGGAGTGGCGCCCACACGGCTGACGGGCATTGTCGGCGTGACGAAAGCCTACACCACGCGTGTTGGGAGCGGCCCGTTTCCCACGGAGATGCCCGACCTAGACGCCCAGGCACTTCGCGAACGCGGGAACGAATTTGGAGCTGTTACAGGGCGTCCGCGGCGCTGCGGCTGGCTGGACCTGGAAGTCTTGCGCTTCGCGAAAATGCTCAGCGGAATCGATTCTCTGGTAGTGACGAAGCTGGATGTTTTCGATGCGCAAAAGGAAATAAAAATCTGCACCGGTTATCGTTACAAGGGAAAGCGTTTGACCGAGATGCCGCCCGACGCCGAAACACTGGCGGAGGTTGAGCCGGAATATCACACCTTGCCCGGCTGGCAGACGCCGACGCCGGGAATTCGCGATGTGAAAGAATTGCCGCTGGCGGCCCGCGAGTACCTGAATTTTATCTCCGACCAGTTGCAGGTTGAGATCGGGATGATATCCACCGGCCCGGAACGAGATGCTACAATCGTCCCACGAGGAACGAAGCTGGCGTCCTGGCTGTAAGAAACCCTCATGCTTTCCTACGAATTGGCACGCGCGAAAGTAATTGAGGTTGTTCACGCGCGTACGAGCACGTCTCGCCTTGTAACAGAAACCGTTGAATTTGCGGACCATCCATCGCAGGCGCTCGGCCGCATACTGGCCGAAGAGCTGATTGCAGACCGGAACTATCCTCCATTTGACCGCTCGACGCGCGATGGATTTGCAATGCGCGCTGCCGATGCCGCGCGTCCCGGCACGCGGTTGCGATTGATCGGCGAAAGCCGCGCGGGCCATGCGTTCGCGGGACAAATGGAGGCGGGCGCGTGCGTACAAATCATGACAGGCGCGCCCCTTCCGCGAGGCGCAAATGCCGTAGTGATGCAAGAAGACGCCGAGGTCGATGGCGATTCAGTTATTTTTGAGCGCGGTGTTCGCGCGGGGCAACACTACGTCTTGGAAGGGCAGGAAACGCGCGTAGGAGAAACCGTGGTCGGTCGTGGAAAGCGCCTTGGTTACGCGGAACTCGCTATGGCCGCGCAAGTTGGGCGTGCCAGTGTTGTAGTCGCGAAAAACCCCCGCGTAGCAATTCTTTCCACCGGTGACGAGGTGATTTCTGTGGGGCAAGCGCCCCAGCGATTTCAAATTCGCAACAGCAACAGCATATCGCTGGCTGCGCAAGTTGCACTCGCAGGCGGCGAACCGTTAGTGCTGGGGATTGCGCCCGATAACGTCACCGAACTTCGCGTTCGGATTGAGCAGGCGCTGGAAGCCGACATTGTGATTCTTACCGGCGGAGTATCGGTAGGCAAATACGACCATGTGGAGCAAGTACTGAAAGAGATTGGCATTGAGTTTTTCTTCGATGCACTAGCGATTCGGCCGGGGCGCCCCGCCGTGTTCGGTATGTGCAACGATAAGCCGGTATTCGGGCTGCCGGGAAATCCAGTTTCCACCATGGTTACATTCGAACTGCTGGTAGTGCCCGCGATAGAATTGCTCAGCGGTCACTCGCCGGGTTCGCTGCATGTATTCAAGGCCAAGCTTGCGCACCCCGTGGACGAAAAACCTCCCCTCGCGCATTTTGTTCCAGCGCGAGTCAGTTGGCCGGGTGGAGAGCCGACAGTGGAAGTATTGCACTGGGAAGGATCGGGAGATATCGGCTCGGTAGTTCGCGGCAATTGTTTTTTGGTCGTGCATGAATCGAAACTGAAGCTCGAAGCCGGTGAAATGGCCGACATCCTCCCGCGCCGCGGCCTCTTCTAACATTCGCGATGAAAAAGCTCTCGCATTATGACAAAACTGGCCGCGTGCGCATGGTCGACGTCACAGCCAAGGCCGCAACATCGCGTACCGCTGTAGCGCATGCCTTCGTTCGCATGCAGCGCGCGACGATTGCGAGTGTACGGCGGCTGAAGTCCCCGAAGGGCAACCCCCTTGAAATCGCGCGAATTGCGGGGATTACGGCCGCCAAGCGTACGGCGGAGTTGATTCCACTTTGTCATCCCCTGGCGTTGACGCACGTGGATGTGAGTGCGAAGGTGTGCCAGAATGGAATTGAGGTGACGGCGGAGGCCACGGCTACAGGGCCGACTGGTGTCGAGATGGAAGCGCTGGTCGCTGCTGCAGTTGCCTCTTTAACGATTTACGATATGTGCAAAGCTCTGGAACGAGGCATGGAAATCACCGAACTCTATCTTGTGAAAAAATCGGGCGGGCGCAGCGGCGAGTACAATCGCGAAGGAAAGCGTGTAAAGCGATGACTCCCGGGAAGGACGTTAAAGTCCTGGTCGTCGATGACAACGCGCTGATCCTCGACTTATTGATGAAGGGTTTGATGCCGCACTGCGATGCGCAAGCAGCGGCTGACGGTGCTGACGCGCTGCTGAAGATCGTGGATGATCCGCCGGATCTGGTTGTGTGCGACTACCGTATGCCTGGACTCGATGGCCGCCAGCTCTACGAAAAGTTGCGCGCGCGCCAACAGACGAAGCTAATCCCATTTATTTTTCTGGCCAGCCGGGGCGATATAGAAGAGAAACTGCGCCCGATCGTGGAGGGCGTGGAGGAATTTATTTCCAAGCCGTTTTTCGTGAAAGACCTGGTGCGCCAGACGAAAAAAGTGGTGGATCGTCTGCAACTGGAAAAATTGCAGAAGCGCCAAGTTCGGCCGGGCGTGATTCAAGGACGCTTGGAAGAAATGAGCATCATGGACTTGATGCAATCGCTCGAAATGGGACAGAAATCCTGCCGGCTTTCGATTCGTCGAGGCGAGGAAAGCTGCGAGCTGTTCTTTTCCGCGGGGCAATGCAAAGACGCTCGGTTCGGTTCTCTAGAGGGCGAAGCGGCTGTGTTTCAAGCGGTCCGTTGGACGGACGGCCAATTTGAGATTGATTTCAACGTAGCACCGTCTCGCACGACGATTTCCCGCACTACGACAGGCCTGCTGATGGAAGCGCTGCGGCTGATTGACGAAGAGCAGCATCAGTCGTCTGACGAAGATGCGGAAGTAACCGAAGGATAGTTCGCCCTTAGACTACGCCATGCGTGTTTCCGTCCTAACAATCAGTGACTCCGTGAGCAGCGGGAAGCAGGAAGACCGCTCGGGACCTGCCGTGGCAACCCGTTGTAAGGAACTCGGCTGGCAAATTGTGGCGTCCATGGTCTTGCGAGACGATCGCTCTGCTATCGAGACGGTCTTGAAGGAACTGGCGGGCGCGGCTAGCGCCGACGTGATCCTCACCACCGGTGGAACAGGCCTAGGGCCGCGCGATGTGACGCCTGAGGCGACAATGGCTGTCGTTGAGAGATTGATTCCAGGTTTTTCCGAGCATATGCGTTCGGAAGGTGCCAAGAAAATTCCTCGCGCGATTTTATCTCGCGCTATCGCCGGAATTCGCGGCGAGACAATCATCATTAATCTTCCCGGCAGCCCGCGCGGAGCCGTCGACTCGCTCGACGCTATCGCCGAGTTGTTGCCTCACGCGGTCGCGGTCCTGCATGGCGCGCGCCACGATTCCGAACCCTCGTAAATAGCGCGAAGTTTTGTTCCTTGCTGCTCCACTCGGCTCGCGTATAATCCCCGCCAATGGCACTCGCTCCCGGAACACGCCTCGGGCCCTACGAAGTGATCGCGCCTATCGGTGCCGGTGGAATGGGCGAAGTGTACAGCGCGCGTGATACAAGGCTCGACCGCACTGTTGCGCTGAAAATATTGCCGCTTCATTTGGCTGATGCGCCCGAAGTTCGTCAGCGCTTCGAGCGCGAAGCCCGCGCAGTTTCCAGCCTCAACCATCCGAATATCTGCGCGCTCTACGATATCGGACGGCAGGACAGCACGGATTATCTCGTCATGGAGTACTTGGAGGGCCAGACCCTTGCCAAGCGCATCGAGCAGGGTCCCATGCCCACTCCGGAGCTGTTGCGCGTCGCCATCCAGATTTGCGAAGCTCTGGAGAGAGCGCATCGCCAAGGCGTGATCCATCGCGACCTGAAGCCCGGAAACGTGATGCTCACGAAGGGCGGAGCGAAGCTGCTGGATTTCGGTCTCGCGAAAGGCGCAGCGCCGGCGGTCACGGATATGTCGAGTTCGCCCACCATGACCCAGCCTATGGTGGGAAGCTCGCGCGGCAATCAACTGACCGTGCAGGGAACGATCGTCGGCACTTTGCAGTACATGTCTCCCGAGCAGCTTGAGGGCGGCGAGGCCGACGCGCGCAGCGACATTTTTTCATTTGGCGCCACGCTTTATGAGATGGCCACCGGACAGAAAGCATTCCCGGCGAAGAGCCAAGCCACCTTGATCGCGGCAATCATAAAGGAAGAGCCGCGGCCGATCAGCGAACTTCAGCCGATGTCGCTCCCGGCGCTGGAACGCATTGTCACCACGTGCTTGTCCAAGGATCCGGACGACCGTTGGCAAAGCGCCGGCGATTTGAAGAGGGAATTAATCTGGATTTCCAGCGCCGGCTCGCAAACCGGCGTTCCAGCACCGGTAGTTGCGCAACGAAAGTCGCGCGAGCTGACCTGGAAGATACTGTTAGTTGCGCTCGGGATTATCGCCGCCGCCGGAATTGCTGGTTCGCTCTTTTACGCTCGCAAGGCATCCCAGCCCATGCCGGTAATTCATGCCGAGATGAATCCCCCTGAGGGATATGAATTCGGATCCATAGGCAAGGACAACCAGTTCGCGATTTCGCCGGATGGATCCGCCGTCGCCTTCGTAGCGGAGGGCCAGCGCAAACAGTTGATTTTTGTGCGGATGCTGAG
>PKWH01000285.1 GCA_003131985.1 Acidobacteriota bacterium
GTCGAATTCCCCGCCGAGATGGGAGAGGTCTATGCGGTTGAACCTCCCGAGGCGGTCGAATCGAAATTGAATTAGTAGTCTGCCACCGAGTAATGAGGTGCAATCCTGTGTGGATGTATCTAATCGCTCCGGCTCTTTCTCTTCTGCCACGGCGCTGGCGTGAGTCGCTTCACTCCAGCCCATCAATGCCTTGGGTACCGGCGACGATCATCAGCGGGTGCGCGGAGGCTGTCTGCGGGCTAATAGGGCTTGTGTACTGGTATTCGTACTCCGTAACGGGTTGGGCGCAGAAATCGTTGTTTGTGCAACTAAAAGCACATCCCGGAACTGCCCTTCCTCCTGCAACAGAAGGGCTTTTTGGGCTGCTTCTGGTTGCGGCGCATCCACTCACTTGGGTAATCGTAGCCTTTTCGCTTGAGGGAATCGTGCGGGTCTGCGCTGCTGCTTCCACGGGAGAAATCCTGGGGACACTCCCCATATTTATCGTCGATAAATGCCTCGCGCTCTTTATGCACAGAGGGAGCAGTGCAAAAGACCCTCGGGATTCGTTACGCGCCTCGGGATCTTCCTTCTTTTCTGCGTTGCGCCAAGAATATTTGACTAGCAGGCTTCCTCTGGTCGCCGACGAACTGCATTACACGGGCAGGGATTCCGAAGAATTTCTTGAGATACGCGCATGCCGTCGTAAACCGGAGTGGGACCCGCCTCGCGTCGTACGATGTGGCGACGACTATTTTCGTCTTGAGAGAGCGGCGCAGACTTTTGGGTCGCGTCCTTTCCTTTATGTTCTTCGCCGGTTAGCGAGTGGAGTGCCGGGAAGGACCGTTCTTGAGTATCGCCCTGATACTTCACCGCTGCTTCGAAATTGATGGCCCGAATTACTTGCCTGAACCGGACACTAGGTCGAAGACCAGGCTGCCTTTACGAGGTCAGAGCGCCGCACCGCCGACATCCGCGGCGTGGTATGCCCCCACGAGTCACTTAGTGACCTTTAGTACTACTAATGCTTTGAGGACAGGCTGGCGCGGCGGCTGGTAAGGGGGTTGCGCCGTTCGGTCATACTGTAGATTACCCGTAGGCGTCCCCTTCGAACTCGGACGACTCAATGGAGGAGTGCGATGGATGTTCCCGTAGCCGTTCCGACGACCGCAGCGGCAGCTCCCACGCAACCGGTAGCGACACCGGTCATCATTGCGACAATGTTGCGTGCCGCACCGAAGATCAGCGATTTGATTTTCTCCCCGGGGCGCGCGCCGCAAGTGGAAGTGAACGGCGAGCTCCTGCAGTTGAAGATTCCCGGCGTCGGCATATTGAAACCGGACGACACGGCGCGAATTGCAGCCGATCTTATGGGCCGAAGCAAGCACGCGTTGGAAAAGCTCAAGGAAGAAGGGTCCTGCGACATTTCTTATAGCGTCCCGAAACTTTCGCGGTTTCGCGTAAACATTTTCACGCAGCGAGGAAGTTGCGGGATCGTGATGCGGGTGATTCCGACGGACATACCGGATTTCAAGATGCTGGGCCTCCCTGCTGAACTTAATGAAGCAGCAGAGCTGCGTCCAGGAATTGTTTTGGTTACGGGGCCTACGGGGAGCGGGAAATCGTCCACGCTGGCTGCGTTCGTGGACAAAATAAATGAAACCAGAGCGTGCCACGTCATCACCATCGAGGACCCGATAGAATTTCTTCACCGGCACAAGAAAGCGACGATTCACCAGCGCGAATTGCACACGGACTGTCCCAGTTTTGCACTGGCGTTGCGCGCTGCGTTGCGGCAAGCGCCCAAGCTGATCCTGGTGGGCGAAATGCGCGACAAGCAAACCATTGAAGTGGCGCTGGAAGCCGCCGAAACGGGCCACATGGTCTATTCGACGCTGCACACGATTGATGCTTCGAAGACGGTGGAAAGAATCATCGGCGTGTTTCCGCTTGAGGAGCAGAATGCGATTCGTGGGCGGCTGGCAAAATCGTTCCGATACATCATTTCGCAACGATTGATTCCCCGCTTGGATGGAACCGGACGCGCGGCTGCATTTGAAATCCTGAAGGCGACGGTGCGAACGCGCGAATACGTACAGAAGGGCGAAGCCGAAGGGAAATCNNAAGATGATTCGCGCGGGCGTTATCGATATGGATATGGGTCTCTCTTACTGCACGAATATGGGCAATTTGCGGCTCTGCCTTGCCGACTTTGTCGAGGCGCAGGCAAATTCTCCGTCTCGCGCTCGCACACTTAAGACAGCTTCTCCCGCGCCAAAGCCTGCGGTTGGGTCTTACGCCGGCACACCCGCTTCAGCTCCTGCTGAGTCTTCTGAGGAAAGTAGAGCAATGGAAACTGAGATTGAAATTGAAAGATAGGACTCCAGGAGCACTTCCACTAAGTTAAATCGGGGCTCGATCCTGATCTGGTGTCACAGCTGATTTTTCAGGATAGAGCATGCGGCAATTTCCACCGGCTGCGTCTTTACTGACGTCGAAATAGCGCATTGACCCTTTTACGGGTACATTTCGGCCGTCCGGGATTTCGGCGCGGGAATTCTCAATTAACGCTTTTCGGACTCTTGTGAGAGGATGATTCTGTCGCAATTCTGTCCAGGAGCATACGGAATGTTTCGCACTTTTCTGATTGTTGCCTCCGCAATCTTTTTCCTGCCGATCGCAGTGCACGCCCAAACCGTGGATGAAATCATCGCGAAGAACGTGCAAGCGCGCGGCGGCGTGGAAAAAATGAAAGCGGTGCAGAGCATTCGCATTACGGGAAAACTCAACGCAGGATCTTTTCGGGCAGGATTTATGCAGGAGAACAAACGGCCTGACAAGGTCCGCGAGGAACAAATCATTCAAGGTTTGGCAGCGGTGCAGGCATATGACGGCAAAATCGGCTGGCAAGTGAATCCGTTCGGAGGCCGGCGGGATGCAGAGCTGATGTCCCAGGATGATGTCAAGGGGCTGATGATAGATGCGGACATCGATGGTCCGCTCGTGGACTATAAGGAAAAAGGGCATAAAGCCGAACTGGTGGGGCACGATTCAGTGGAAGGGACGGACTGCTACAAGATCAAGCTCTCGCTGAAAAACGGCGACGTTCGCTATTATTTTTTGGACACGGACTCTTTTCTAGAATTGAAAATCGAGACGCAGAGCAACATCCGCGGAACCATCCAGTATGCAGAAACGTATTTTGGAGATTATGAGGAAGTGAAAGGGCTGTACTACTCATTTGCATTTGAGAGCGGCGCAAAAGGCGATACAAACCGCGTGAAATTCGCGGTGGATAAAGTGGAGATCAACGTGCCGTTGGAAGATTCGCTTTTCTCGATGCCTACCGTCAAACCTGAAGCCAAGCCTGCAGGAGGTGCACAGTGAGCCTCCGGACATCGCTGCTTCGAGGGAACAGCTTTCGGCAATATGGCAATAGAAACTATTTCGCGATGCGCAAATTTATCGTCACAATCGTCGGAGTATTCGCTTTGCTCGCGGCATTCCTATTTCCCGCTCAGCTCGCAGCGCAGGACGCGAAGTTTGATTCCGATTCGATTTCAGGGCTAGGCGCTCGAAACATCGGCTCGGCCGCCATGAGCGGCCGCGTGTCGGCGCTGACTGCGGTGAAAGAGGATGGCAGGCTGAGCGTATATATCGGAGCGGCGAGCGGCGGAATTTGGAAGTCTGTGAACGGCGGCACCACTTTTAAGCCCGTGTTTGACAAGCAGCCAGTGCAATCGATCGGCGCGATCGCAATTGACCCAGAGGCGCCCAAGACGATTTGGGTTGGCACTGGAGAATCATGGGCGCGCAACAGCGTTTCGATCGGCGACGGCATTTATAAATCGACCGACGGCGGCGAGAACTGGACCAACGTGGGTTTGAAGAATTCTGAAAGGATTTCAAAGATCCTCATCGATCCAAAGGACGGCAACACCGTGTATGTCTGCGTGCCGGGCCGACTATGGAGTGACAGCGAAGACCGCGGAGTCTACAAGACAACCGACGGCGGGCAGTCTTGGACAAAAATTCTGAAGGGCGCGAACCTTTCCACCGGCTGCTCGATGATGTCAATGAGCCCGCGCGATTCCAAAACGATCTTCGCGGGCATGTGGGATTTTCGACGCAAGGGCTGGACGTTCCGCTCAGGAGGCGAGAATTCCACTGCGCCTAGCGGCAGCGGTCTGTTTCAGACAACAGACGGCGGCGCGACATGGGCCGATCTCGACGAAACAAGTGCCAAGGGGCTTCCGCCAAAACCCTGGGGACGCGTGGCTGTGACCGTCGCACCCTCTAAGCCCGACGTCGTATACGCCTTGATCGAATCCAATCGCAGCGCGCTGTTCCGCTCTGATGACGGGGGAAAGACCTGGCAGGAGCGCGACCGCAGCCAGTTAATGGTATGGCGTCCTTTTTATTTTGCCAACTTGATCGTCGATCCCAAAAACGAGAACAAATTATATAAGCCGGACCTCGGCCTGATCATGAGTGAGGACGGGGGAAAGAGCTTCAGCAATATTTCGGGCGGCGCTCACGGAGATTTCCACGACATTTGGGTCGATCCGGACAATACGCAACATGTGATCGCAGGAGATGACGGCGGCGTTTGGTATTCCTACGACAGCGGAAATACCTGGTGGAAAGCTTACAATCTGCCGATTTCACAGTTCTATCACGTGAGCGTTGACGCGGACGATCCATATCACGTCTTCGGCGGCCTGCAGGACAATAGCGTGTGGGTGGGAGATTCGGCTTATCCGGGCGGAATCTCAAACAGTCGCTGGGAAAACCTTTACGGCGGCGACGGGTTTTGGGTGTTTCCTGACCCGGCCGATCCCAAATACATTTACGCCGAGGCGCAGGGCGGAGACATAGGGCGCGTGAATCGCGTCACTCTGGAAAGCCGCTCTATCAAGCCGCAACCGAACTACGGCGAAGGCAAGCTTCGCTTCAACTGGAATACTCCTATTCACGTGAGTCCTAATGAAAAAGGTACGATTTACATCGGGGCGCAATTCCTGTTCCGCTCACGCGACCACGGGCAAACCTGGGACCGCATTTCTCCGGACTTGACGACGAATGATCCGGAGAAACAGAAGCAAGAGGACTCCGGTGGAGTGACTGTCGATAACTCGTATGCAGAAATGCACACGACGATTTATTCGATCAGCGAATCGCCGCGCGATGGACAAACTATTTGGGTCGGCACGGACGACGGAAACTTGCAGTTGACGCGCGATGGCGGCAAGAACTGGACGAACGTGGTTGCAAACGTTCCCGATCTGCCGAAAGCTTCGTGGGTTTCCTGGGTTGAGGCGAGCCGGTTCGATCCAGCTACGGCGTATGCCGCTTTCGACCGGCACACATTTGGCGACATGGATCCCCATGTTTACAAAACCGCGGACTACGGCAAAACGTGGACGGCGGTGGTGGCCAAAGATAGCGGAGTGCGCGGATTTGCGCACGTGATCAAGGAAGACACCGTCTCTCCAAACCTTTTGTTCGTCGGCACCGAATTCGGCCTTTGGATCTCACTCGACGGCGGGAAACAGTGGGCGCAGTACAAGGGCCACGAATTTCCCGACGTCGCGGTGTGCGATATTGTGGTGCATTCGCGTGAATCGGATTTGGTTCTCGCGACTCACGGCCGCGGCATTTGGATCGTGGACGACATCACGCCTCTACGAAAACTTACGCCTGACGTGTTGGCGCAAGATGCGGTTTTTGTTCCGGGAAAGCAAACGCAGCAGCGGCTGGAAGCGAACGGCGGATGGGCGGAAGGAAACGCAACCTTCTTCGGACCGGATCCGGCCGACGCTGCTTTGATCACGTATTACCAGAAGAAGCGGCACATTTTTGGAAAAATGACGATCGAAATTTTCGACGACCAAAACAAACTGATCGATACCGTCCCGGCGAATAGCCGGCGCGGTCTGAGCCGCGTTGAGTGGCCGATGCGCGTGAAAGCTCCTCGCGTGCCGCCCGCAGCAACGGCTGCATTCGAGGCGAGCCAGGGCCCTAGAATTGTGCCGGGTACTTACACAGTGAAGATGACACGCGGCAAGGAAACGTATACGACGCCGCTTGTCATAACTTTGGATGCGCGCGCGAAGTACACGCTGGAAGATCGCAAGCTGAACTTCGACGCAACCATGCGCGTATACAACCTGCTGGGTGATATGACCTTCGATGTGGACCGCATCAACGCGGTGCGCGAAGGTCTCTCGGAGCGTGCTGCCAAGCTTGGCGCAAACGACCCTCTGCGCAAACGGCTGCAGGATCTCGCGGCTAGAGCCGACGAAATTCGCAAGAAAATCGTGGCTACCAAAGAAGGTGGCGCGATTACCGGCGAAGAACGTATACGCGAAAAGACAACCGCACTCTATGGAACTTTCATTGGTTATGAGGGCCGTCCAGCCGACTATCAGCTAGCGCGCATCGATTCGCTGAAACACGAACTCGATGATGTGGTGAAAGAGTTCGATGCGTTCGTCGCAAAGGACGTGAAGGACGCGAACGCGTCTCTAGCGAAGAAAAAACTCGAAATCATCCAGCCGCTCACTCGCGAAGAATGGGAGAAAGCCAACAGCGAAGCCGAATCCAGCGGCGCGCAGCCCGGGGCGACTCAGTGGCACGAGCGCGATTAGGCACTAACGATAAGGGAAATTTGGTGGACGTGGGGGGGCTCGAACCCCCGGCCTCATCGTTGCGAACGATGCGCTCTCCCAACTGAGCTACACGCCCATTCCTTGATTACTACAACTACCTAGCCTGTCCGATTCGATCGGGCCGCTCTCCGAACTGAGCTACACGCCCATGACTGACGACTGCTTTATCGACCTACTCCCGCAGCGCACCACCGTCGGCAATTGTGCAGGCCTGTACGATCCATTCTGGCCGCTCTGCCAACCGGGCTACACGCGCACTGCGCGTTTTATTCTAACAAACCAGTGAAGAGGCACCAAACGCGTTCCGGGGAGAGCGTGCACTATGTTGCCGGAATATCGTTCTTGCCGGAGGCTTCGGCATTGGCGGCTGAACGAGAAGGGAGCCAATAACTGGCGAGAACGGGGATCACAAACAAGATCGCGAGCGGCGAAGTGATCATACCGCCTACGACGACGCGAGCGAGAGGCTGCTGCGCTTGCACTCCGATACCAGAGGAGAGTGCCGCAGGCAGCAAACCCAAGCCGGCCGCTGCGCACGCCATTACGACCGGCCGCATCTCCGCGAGGCCGCCTGCTTCGATAGCCGAGAGCTTTGACAGCGCACCTATTTCTTTTCGGCGAATTCCTGAGATAAAAACGACGCCGCCCAGCGTGCATACTCCGATCACGGAGGCGAAACCGACGGCCGCGGAAATGCTGAAGGGCGTGCGCGTAACGAACAGCGACAGCACGCCGCCCGTGAGTCCGAAGGGCAACATGGCCAATACCAACAGCGCGTGGCGCAAAGAATTGAAAGCGGTGAACAGTAAGCCGAAAATCACGAGCAAACTGAGCGGAAGGACGACCGCGAGGCGACGCTGCTCTTTCTGCAGGCTGTCATACTCACCGGCCCATTCGATGTGGTAGCCCTCGGCAAGATGAACTTGTTTGTCGAGGCGGGCTTGGACATCCTGAATTGTCCCGGCGAGATCGCGGCCACGCACGCTGAACTTCACGGGTATGTAACGTTGTCCATTTTCGCGGTAAATCATGAACGCGCCTTCGTGCAGGGAAACGTCGGCCACTTGGCCCAGGGGAACGCGGTTGCCCTCAGGCGTGGGAAGCAGGATGTTGCGAATCTCCTCCGGCGTGCGGCGGTATTCAGGCTTATAACGGACGACGAAGTCGAAGCGGCGGTCGCCTTGCAGTATCTGGGTCGGCGCAAGACCGCCGACGGCAGCCTGCACGGCGGTGTTGACGTCGGCCGCCATCAAGCCGTAACGCGCGCTGGCGCCGCGATCGATCGAAACGATCAGCTCGGGCTGGCCGGTTTCCTGGAAAACACCTAGATCGGCGACGCCCGGAACCTTGGCCATGATGTCCCGAATCTCCGTGGCCTTGGAAACCAGGACATCGATATCATCGCCGAAAAGTTTCAGGGAGTTTTCGCCCTTCACTCCTGACATGGCCTCTTCGACGTTGTCTTGAATGTTCTGCGAAAAATTAAAATCGATGCCCGGGAATTTTTCGAGCTGTGCATCCATGCGGTGAATCAGCTCATCCTTCGTCAAGCCGCCAGGCCAAGCGGATGGATTCTTCAGCGACACCATGAACTCGATGTTGTTGAAAGTGGTGACGTCGGTGCCGTCACCAGGGCGCCCCATCTGAGAGACGACCTGCGTGACTACGGGAAACCCGAGCAGAATTTCGCGAATGTCGTGCGACATTTTCGCGGCAGATTCGTAAGACACATCTTGCGGAAGCGTCGCGCGAACCCATAAGTTCCCTTCCTCGAGTTTGGGCATGAATTCGCCGCCCAGGAACGATCCGAGCACAAAGGTTGCAGCGAGCGCAGCGACGGCGATAACAAGAGTGGTTTTGCGATGGGTCAGCGTCCACTGAAGTGACGCGGCGTAGTGCTTGTTAAGCCATGATACGAGACGCGTGTGGTGAGCGCGGACTTTCGCCGGCTTTCTCCAGGAAGCCAGCACGGGCGCCAGCAGGATGGCAAACAGGGTGGCTCCCACCAGCGCGAAGCCGTAGGTTTCAGACATGGGCGCAAAAATCTTGCCCGGCACGCCCTGCATGGTGAAAAGCGGAATCAACGCCACGATGATCACGAGAACAGAGAATAAAACGGGCCGGACTGCTTCGGCCGTGGCGTCGGCGATTAAATCAAAAGTGGAATCTGCTCCGTCGGACGCCTGAAAACGGCGATAGATATTTTCGAGCACGATCACAGATGCGTCCACGAGAATACCGAAATCAATGGCGCCGATCGAAATGAGGTTGGCTGATCCTCCGGTGAGGACCATTATGGCGAAAGCAAACAGAAGCGAGCAAGGAATGGTGAGCGCGGCGACTAAAGAAATCGGAATGTCGCCCAGAAAAATGATGAGAACGAGTGTGACCAGGGTCAATCCCATGATCACAATGTGACGGACGGTCGAGGTAGTCACATGAATCAGATCGGTGCGGTCGTAAAGTGTGACCAGCTTCATTCCGCGAGGAAGACGCCCGTCGTTCAGGCTCTTCACCTTCTGTTCAAGCTGGCGGAGTGCAGGCAGGGACTTTTCACCTCGCTGCAACAGAACGATTCCTTCGATGGCATCGTCGTCATGGTTTACACCCACCTGTCCAAGGCGCGGTTGAGAACCTTCATGGACTTCCGCGACATCGCGGAGGTACACGGGCACGCCATTACGCTCGGTGATCAGAACGTTTTGCATTTCAGGAATGGAGCGCAGAAGGCCGAGGCCGCGAATGTTGACGCTCTGATCTCCCATGGTCAGATAATTGCCGC
>PKWH01000011.1:0-2090 GCA_003131985.1 Acidobacteriota bacterium
CCTTGGCTTCTTGCCCGCTCAATTATCCCGTGGACAACGTAACTCTGGGCAACGGCGAACAGTGTGATACCGAAATCCCCGCGTTCAACGCGCCTTGCAGCGGCACTCCTCCGGACAACCGCTTGGGCTTGTACGTGGGCGATAGTTGGAAAGTGAAGCCGAATCTTACTGTTACCTATGGAGTCCGCTACGTGCGCGACACGGGGCGGGCTGACAGCGACCTTCCAGCGCTTCCTGCAGTCAATCTACCAAGCGGACCAGTGCCGTTCAATACTCTGCTCCCTGGTCTGGGAAATCGAGTAAATCAGCCGAACCACAATTTCGGTCCGCAGTTAGGCATCGCCTGGGACCCGCGCAAAGACTCCAAGACAGTAATCCGGGCCGGAATCGGGGTGTTCTATGAGAATGCCATCTGGAACAATGCGGAGTTCGATCGTCCAGAGCGACTTGCAACAGGAGCATTCCTTGCGAACCCAACGCCCTGCTTCAACGGGACTGGTTCGGGCGTTCCCTTTCCCAATAACCCTCTTCCCGTGTTCCTCGGCGGAAATCAGAATGCAGCTAACTTCATTTGTGGCTCGCTAATCGGCGCAACAATTGCTGACTCAGGTGCCGACACCTGCAACGGTGTGACCGCAGCGCAGTGCGTCGCGACTTTCCAGACAACCTATCAGCAGGCTTCCGCAGCCGTTGGCAGCAAAGCGGCGAATCCGAACTTCCTTCCTAATCTGATTGCGACTGGTTCGGAAATTCCGCTCGGAGCATTGGCGCCGAATTACAGAACTCCTTACTCGATTCAAATGAATGCCGGTATTCAGCGAGAGATAATGCCCGGCATGGTGCTCAGCGTCGATTATCTCCGCAATGTGAATTTGCACTACCTGATCGGGATTGACGCCAATCATAGTGGTGACGTCAATCCGAAGTTTTTCAACCTTGCAGCGGCGCAACAGGCCATCGCAACCACAAACGCTCAATTCGGATGTCCTGCCAATTTTAGTTCGTCGGCAATCACCTGCGCGGTGAATTCTCCCATAGTAGATCAATTCACTGGTCTGCCCGGCGCGTCGATCGCGAGCTACGCCAACAATGGGCTCGATTCCGCCGCAGATCTCGGCGTCGGAGGCTGCAACATAGCGCTGGGATTCCAATGCGCGTTCCAAGGGAAAAATTCGAATGTAGGACCGGCCATCTTTTTGTATCCAATTGGCCGCTCAGTGTACAACGCCATGGATGTGAAGCTCGTCGACAACGTGAAAGCTCCGTTTCGCGGGGTGAAATACCTCAACTTCCAGTTCGCGTACGCTCTGTCTCGATTTACCAACTGCGGCGCTGCCTTGACCACTTCAGCAGGCACTTCTCCTGCCGCAGCCGATCAGGATTTCGTTAATCCCACGGTCGACAACAACAATCCGTGCGGCTTCAGCGGCCCTTCCGCTCTCGATCGCACCCACCAGTTTTCGTTCGGTGGCTACGCGGATATGCCCGCACATTTCCGCCTCGGGATGATTTTTCACTTCGACAGCCCGCTGGCTAGCGCGCTCGCCGTTCCCACCACAGGCATCGGACCCGGAGAGATTTTCCGCACGGACTTCACTGGCGATGGCACGGTGGGTGATCCAATCCCGGGCACCAAGCAGGGCGCGTTCATGCGCAGCGTATCTCTGAGCGACCTGCCCGGTGTCGTCAACAATTACAACAACACGGTGGCGGATAACCTCACGCCCGCGGGCCAATTGCTTGTCTCTCAAGGATTGTTTACAGCGGCGCAGCTCGGTGTGGGGAACCAGCTATGCGTGAATAATGCGAATAGCGTGTCGGCAGGAGCGGCTTGCGCGGTGGCGCCGCTGCTCTCCCCGGTCGTACCTGGCGAAGTTGGGCTGACTTGGTTGAAGACGTTTGATATGAGTTTGACCTGGGTCGGGAAGGTGAACATTAAGGAGAGAGAATTAACGATTCAACCCAGCGTGAGCGCCTACAATTTGTTTAATTTTGCGAACTTCAACATACCCGGCAACGTCCTGAGCGGTATCCTCACGGGCGGAGCAGGCTCTCTGAACGGCACGACGTACGGGGGCGCTGACTCCGTG
>PKWH01000011.1:2223-3037 GCA_003131985.1 Acidobacteriota bacterium
GCTCATTCGGTCCCCCCAGGCAAGTCCAGCAATTGTTCGGCGGCGGCGAAGATCTGGCGCCTGAAGCGTGTGTCTCGCGCGCGGGCCCAATCCTGCCTGAATTCCACGGCGGTTTCGCGGCTGTGCTTGGGGCTATTCAATTCACTTTCCATGCGCGCGAGAATGATCTGGTAGGCAAACTGCGCATCTGAGTCCGGCGCCAAGATATTGCCGGCGCTCAAACCTACGCGGACGGGCGTCTCCTGCTCCGGCAAAGCCATCCAGAGATCACCGCGCGCATCGACGGAAATCGAGCTTCCTTCACCGAGGATCTTGAAGACGCGCTTCAAATAATTACGATTGGGAATGATTTCGTCGTGGATCGCCTGGTCCACAGCAACGTCCAGGTTGTCGCGATACTGCGCCCATTCGTCTTTGGTGCCAACAATTTCTTCGCGCTTGAGCCTTTCTTCAGCGACTAGCTGCTGGACGCTCACCGTGTACCCGCGCGCGGAAGGAGCGCTGAGATAGTCGTCTGTTCCGGCTGCTTGCGTGGATGGGTGGGCCTCGAACACATGCTCGGGATTGAAGCGGCCGGTGATGGCGTAGGAAGCGGCAACGGCAGGAATTCCCTGCCAGGCAAAAACGGCTAGCGGAATCAGGAGTTTTTTCGAGTGATAGAACTGCTCCGTTCCGCTTCGGCATTCGCTGCTGCGCTTGATGGTTCCAGGGACTTGAGCAAAATGCAGGACGCGGAAATCGAGCTCGGGATTGTCCTGCGCGTATTTCGTCAGAGAGTGGGCGACGGCCTTGGGAGTGGTGATGAGAAAGTCGT
>PKWH01000148.1 GCA_003131985.1 Acidobacteriota bacterium
TCCATCAGGCGCTCATTCGGGATCACGATCACCGTGTCCACACTGCCGATTAGTTCGGCGAGGGCTTGCTCGGCCTGCTCCATGCGGCGTTTCCCCTCGAACGCAAACGGCTTGGTGACGACCGCAACGGTGAGCGCGCCCAGTTCGCTGGCGAGATTCGCAACGACAGGCGCGGCGCCGCTGCCTGTGCCGCCGCCCAACCCGGCGGTTACGAAAACCATGTCGGCGCCGTCGAGCGCTTCCAGGATTTTTTCGGTGTCTTCGAGCGCGGCTTTGCGGCCTACTTCGGGGTTGGCGCCCGCCCCCAGCCCTTTCGTCAATTTGGCGCCGAGTTGCAGCTTCACCGGCGCTTGCGAAAGCTTGAGCGCCTGCAAATCGGTGTTCGCGGCAATGAATTCGACGCCCTCCACCTTGGCCCGTATCATGCGGTTGACGGCGTTCGAACCGCCGCCTCCTACACCGATTACTTTAATCTTGGCGCCGTTTTGCGGTTCTTCGCTGAATGAAACTTTCAAACTCGATTCTTTTGGTGACATGCTTCCTCCCCAGTCTTTCGCCTTCGTGAAATTTTTAAGCAATTTCTTATGACGCTCCTGCAAACATACTTTTGAACTTGCCCACCCAACCGGTAGGACGCGCTCCAGCGTTGCGCCGCGTACGCGCACCGTAAAGCACAAGTCCCACGGCTGTTGCATACTCGGGCTGGGAATCTTCTTCGCTCATTCCTGAGAGTCCTCGCGGAGTGGCGACGCGCGCGGGCAGATTAAATATCTGCTCGGCGAGTTCGCAGAACCCGCGGAGGCGCGCTCCGCCGCCGGTGAGAATAATTCCCGCGGGGATGGACGATTCAACTCCGCCCCGGCGCAGCTCGTCGCGAACAAGCATCAACAATTCCTGCGCGCGCGGCTCCACGATGTCCGACAACATGCGCGCAAAAACAGTGCGCGGCGGGCGATCGCCCACGCTGGCAATTTCGATCGGAAAATCTTCCTTCAGAAGCTCGCGATGGGCGCAGGCTTGCCGGCGCTTGATTTTTTCCGCTTCATCGATCGGCGTGCGCAGCCCGACCGCGAGATCATTCGTGAAGTGGTCGCCACCGACCGGAATGGCTGCGGTGTGCCGCACCACGCCGCCTGAATAGGCGAGCAGCTCGGTGGTTCCTCCGCCGATGTCGAGCAGGCAACAGCCCAGTTCGCGCTCGTCTTGCGTCAGGCAGGCCTCCGCAGCGGCGAGCGGCTCGAGGACCGTGTCGTCCACTCGCACTCCAGCGCGATTTACCGCGGTGACGATATTCTGGGTGGCGGAGCCGCACGCAGTCACGATATGCACGTTGGCTTCGAGACGCTGGCCCACCATTCCAATGGCGTCGCGAATATTATCCTGGGCATCGAGGGAAAATTCCTGCGGCAGGACGTGCAACACTTCACGATCTTCCGGAAGCTGGATGCCGCGCGCAGCTTCCACCGCGCGGCGAACGTCTTCGCGCTGGATGTCGCGCGGCCGGGTTCCCACTGTGATTCCGCCGCGGCTATTCACGCCGCGCACGTGGGTCCCGGCGACGCCTATCAACGCTGATTCCACCGGCACGCCGACGATTGTTTCCGCTTCTTCGACTGCCCGGCGAATCGAACTCACCGCGAGGTCGAGATTCACGATCTGGCCCTTGCGCCAACCTTTCGATTCCGCCGCACCCAAAGCGGCGAATTTCACACCGCCGTCATCACCAAGCTCACCAATCAGCGCGCAGGTTTTCGTGCTGCCGATGTCGAGCGCTACGATATGCCGTTCCTTCTTCGTCAAATCCGCTCCTTATAATTTCAGCCGTTCACATCCGCTAACGGGACTTTTTGCCCGAATTCTTATGCGCCGTGTGAACTGGTTTCGGCGCGGGTCGCGGCGGCGCAACTGACTGAGGCGCGATTTCCTGCGCCACCGTAGTATCCGGGTTTACGACTGCTTCGCCGTTGAAGCGCAAATCCACTGATTCGATGCGTCCTGTTTTCGCGTGCCACTGTCCGAAATCGTCCAGAAGCGTTCGATACTTTGTTTCGAAATCGTTGTCGCCAAAATGCACTAGAACAGGAGAATCCGTTGGGGCTCCGGATGGATGGCTCGCAACATCGTCGGCTGGCGGATTTGAATCACTCCCGCTGAGACGAGTCTCGCCATTCAGGCCGTAAATGCTGGCGCGCAAGTCCCTGGCGTCCGATAGGTCCACTTCGCTGACCTTTTCCATAGCGCCCGCGCGCGCGGATTCCACTTGCTGGGTAAATCCGGCAAATAACTGCATGCGTCTCCCGCGCTCATCCGGCGTCATTTCTTCGTGAATGCCGGTAACGACGGGAAAATGAAAATTCGCTTTCAGCGGCCGCTCGAGAATTACGCCGTGGATATCTACGAGCGCCAGATCGCTTCCCTGGCGTAGAAATGCGATGGGAGCCCGCTCCGTGATTTCCACCTCGATTTTATTGGGCAACGCTCGCCGAACGGTCGCTTGCGCGACCCACGGAATTGATTCGAGCTCGCGCCGGCGTTCAGTAAGCGGAATTCGCAAAACGCTACGGCCCTGATCGGGCTTAAAAACGGCAAGCACGCCGGCCCGGGAGACGTAATTATTTCCGGTGAGCTCCACTTGACTCGAATGAATCAGCGCCATTTGCGGCGATGCGAACAGGAAATGTCCGCAGGCATACGCCACGCACGCGCCCGCGATTCCAACGCCCACTCCAACCGTGACGCGCAGATACGTCTTCCAGGCTTTGCGGCCAAACTTTCGCCGCTTAATCTCCAGAGGTTTTTGCCTGCGAAGATACTTCGGCTCTTCGTCGGCCAGGAGTTCCTGGGGATAGGCGTCCGCGTCCATGGTCTTCAGTTTTTCCAGAGAATGACCTCGTTCTCGAGTTCCATGCCGAATCTGGTGCGCACGCGCTCGCGGACATCGTCAATCAGCCTGAGCATGTCGGCGCAGCTNNACCATGGCGTCACCCGCGCGGTGGCCTTTCAAGCCCAGTTCGTCAATCATGCGTCCGGCGGAACCGCCTGGAGGATTCTTGAAAATGCATCCGGCGCTTTTTTGGTTGAGCGGCTGGCTCGCGCGGCGCTTTTCGTTGCACACCTTAATGCCGGCCAGAATTTCCTTGAACGGCTTGGACGGCAGCTCCAGTTTTACGCGCAGCATTACGTCATCCAGCGCAAACGAAGTGTGGCGATAATCGAAGCGAATGTCGTTGCCACGAACCGTTTCAATTTGCCCTGTCGCCGCGCGGTAAAGTTCCACTTCGCGCACGTACGATCCAATCTGCGTGCCGTAAGCGCCTGCGTTCATTCGCAGAGCGCCGCCCACGCTCCCGGGCACGCCGATCAAGCCTTCCATACCGCCGAGATCGCGCTTCGCACAGAACGTGACCATGCC
>PKWH01000299.1 GCA_003131985.1 Acidobacteriota bacterium
TTAAAGATCAGCAAGTCTGCATCTTTTGCCAAGCGCACCAGATTCGGCAGAGCTGACGCATCCATGTCTCCCGAGAAAACCACCACCGCGCCTTTATAAGAAATGCGATAAGCGACCGAGGGGCAGTCGCCGTGATGCGTCGCAATTTCTTCCACCACCAATCCGTCGCGATCGACGATTTTGTTAAGGGCTGGATCCAAATTAATCGGCAGATCGCGAACGGCAAAAGTCTCGTCCGCGCCGAAAGTTTTTTGATAGGCAAACGCGCCGCCAGTCCCCACCAGCAAATCAACAAAGCGCGAAGTCTTGGGGAAGAGCCCTGCACCATCGGGGCCGAAAATGTGGTACGTGATTGGTCCGTCAGCGGAGAGCGCACGGGCGTTGAAGAAGGCCGCCAGGTCTCCAGCGTGATCGATATGCAGATGCGTCAACAAAACCGTATCTACTTTGTCCAAGTCCAGGCCNNTCGAGGACGACGATGAAACTGGAGCCGCCTCTACCGAACGGGCGTGGACCTCCAGAACCGAGCACCACCACTTCCATCGATGGCTTTGCAGGGGCAGCTTGCACGCAAGCTGGGAACAAAATAAAAACTGCCGCAGCGAGAACTATCAGCGTCTTCATGGATTTTCTCCTAGCGTTCATTCGCGGCTATTATCTCCCGGAGGTGTGTCGCGTTCATCTGCCCTCCGCTAGAAAAGTGAAAACCGCTTTTCCGTGCAGAGCGCCTTCGTTTACCTGCGCGTAAGCTTGCACGGCTTCATTTAGGTTGAACCGTTTCGCTATGGGAATTGGTTTGAGGGCGCCGGATTCGAAACCCGGCGTCAGTCGTTCGAGAATTGCGGCGCAAGCCTCGGTGTCATAGGCGCGGCTGTCCACACCGAACAGGCTGAGGCGGCGGTGGTAGAAATCGAGCAGATCGAAGCAGACGCGGCGGTCGCCGACGGATGTGATGTTTAACTGCCGTCCCAGTTGGCCGAGAGTTTTGAGACAAGGCTCGAACAAGGGGCCGCCAACGCAATCGAATACGACATTCACGCCTTTGTTTTCGCTGAATCGAAGAGCGCCATCGATCATGGTTTTGTAGCCGTCATTCGGCTCTGCGACGAGGGAGCGGTCGATTCCAAATTGTTTTTGAGTTTCCGGAGAGAGCGGCGCGCGGTCTACACCGATAGTTCGTCCGCCTTTCCACTTCGCGATCTGAGTGACCGCGCTGCCGACTCCACCCGCTGCGCCGGTGGCGAGGACATTCTCTCCCGACTGGAAACGGGCGATTTCGACCAGCCCGATCCAGGCTGTCACGAAATTCACACCGACGACGGCGGCCTCCTCAAAGCTCAGGTTTTTCGGTTTCGGGCGCACTCCGCCAACGGGCACTACCAGCAATTCGGCTTGTGCACCGTCACGAGTGAAGCCAATGTCACCGCCTGTGCCCCATACTTCGGTCCCGATCATCTGGGTTGGGCCATTGACGACGACTCCGGCAAAGTCACGTCCCGGCGTGCGAGGCAGCGTTGTGCCTTCCATGCGGCCGAGAACGTTTTTGGCGTCACTCGGGCTCAACGAGGCCGCGCGAATGCGGACGACGACTTCGCCCGTTTTCGGCTGCGGATCGGGAATCGCTTCAACCTTTAGCTTGTCGAAACTGCCGAATTCATGAAATCGGAGAGCGCGCATCTGACCAATCCTTTTTCCTTATGGGCAGCACCGCACTACGTCTTCACGAGTTCGAGTCGGAGCAAGATCAAGCTGTTCGAGGCTCGAGCGGTGTCCCTAATTTCAGGGCGCCTTATTTCAGTCCTAAGGCTGTAGGATGCTTTGGTTGATACAGGCCGACCTCGCCGCCACCGGGAAGCCGCATCTTCGTGATGGAACCCCATCGCGCTTCCTCAACTTTAGAGCACGCGACGCCCTTCTTCGCAAGAGACGCCATCTCGGCTTTCAGGTCGTCGCACATGAAATAGAGCTCTTGAGCGCCACCCGCATCGGACGGGTGGATTGCGGCTTCCGCCGGCGGCAGAGCGAAGATCAGCCAGCCATGACCCGCATCCACGGATTTGAAACCGAGGACGTCGCGGAAAAATGCGCGGTCCGCCTCGGCGTTTTTGCTGTAGACAATTACGTGCGCGCCAGAAAACATTTGCCCTCCTAAAAAACGGGGAAACGTTTGACAACCTGCAGAATAGGAGACTACCGGGATTTAGCAACTTTGGCGATGACGAATCCGGCGAAGAGCCACATCAGCGTGAAGTCAACGAGATTCACCACCGTGTACCCGCCGGAGAAGCCCCACCAATTCCAATTGGGCAGATCGACGATCACGCTGGAGGCGAGTCCAACGACGGCGAGGAACACGACGCGCCTTGCGTAGCTTAGGCCGCTGGTCTGCAAAAGCAACCAAGTAAGCAGCGCTGCGGCAGCCATCAGAGAAAGAAGCTGAATAATCAGGCCGCGCGTGTACGAACCGAAACCGCCTGTCCGAACCGCAGCGAACACGATGGGTCCCTTCTGCATTTTCGCAATTTGAGTTGCTTGCGCGGCTTTCTTTTGTTCCGCGGTCAAGCCTGCCGCAGGAGCGCCGGGAAGAAGATAGATGCCGGATTGGGGAGTGTGGGACGAGATGACGGCTGCGACATCGTCCTCGTTTTGAAAGGCGAGCATCGGCTTTTCGTGCCAGCCGAGAACTTCCCAGGAAATGCTGCTCCAGATAAATGCGGTTAAACCACCGAGAATGGCCCCTAGCAAGAGCGATTTCGTCATAGAACCTCCCAAGCGAAGCGTGGACCGGCGCCGCACGGACGCGCGATTCTGGTCAGAAATGCGCGATTTTGCAAATTATTTTCAAGCGGGATCAGCGTGCTGCGAGATGCCTAGAATGTTGCCGTCCGGATCCTTGATCCAAGCCACTTGATCGCCGCCAGGCGCGGTCCAAATGCCAAGTTCCTGATCTTGAGCGAAAGGATATTTCTCAAGAATGACGCCGCGATCGCGAAGCCAAGTCACTACAGAGCGGAGATCTGGGACCTCCCAACCCAAAATTGTGCCTTGAAGGGGAGTGAAGTTCGGGATTTTTGCGATGCGAATCTTGTGCCCGCCGATTCTCACGACCAACGCAAATTGGTCGAGGCTGACGAACTCACACCCAAGCTTGCCTTCGTAGAATGCTCGCGCCTTGTCATAATCCTTTGTGGGAACGAAGCCAACCATTTTTCCTGTAGCCAACATTTTTGCCTCCCTCGCGATCATTTGCACCTGAGGGATATCATGCGGCTGCTTGACTTTCTATTAGTATTTGGAAGTGGGACTGAGTTAAAAAAATGCGGGCCTGCGCTTATGCAGGGGTCAGGCATAAAAAACCGTAACGAGTGCTTCGGCGCGGGGAACCAAGGGCTGGTTTGGCTCCCCACCGAGCGAACTTTACTGCTTCGGAGGCTGCTGAGCTTTCTTCTCTGCGGCTGCTGCGGCAGCGGCTGCAGCTGTCCACGGCGGCACGATGCCGTTGACGCGCGCGTACGCGATAACCTGGCCTAGGTGCTCGTGGGCATCGGCGACAAGAATGTAGATGACATCGCCTTCNNTTCAATTCCTCAATGATCTTGGCCTTATCCGTGGTCGATTTCTCGAAGGTTTTCCGATCGTATCCCGCGGGCGGCGCGGCACCCATCAATCCCAAAATGCCGTACCGTTCGCCGGCGACGTGAAGAAAGACTTCGGCGAAGGAGCGAGAATCTTCCGAAGGCCGCCAGGTGAATTTGTCCTGAGGGAGGGCGTCAGCGAGACTGATGAACTTCTTGTTTACAATGTCGAGGTCTACGAGGGCCTGACCCTTCAAGTCATAGCTCGGAGCGGTCTTGTCGGTGGACTGCGTCGCTTGTGCGGATTGCGCTGAGGGAAAGGCAGCTCGCGTCACCCCGGCGCCTGCAAGAATTGCCAAAGCCAAAATTGAAAAGGCCAACTTTTTCATTTTTCCTGCTCCTTTGTTCGCCGCCGCACACATTTCGGTTAGTAGTCTCGATACCGAACAGGTGTAGGGCGTAAATGTTCTAGGTAATTCTGATTTTGTTAGACGGTCTCTCGGAGAAAAGACTTCAGGGGAGTTTACATTTTTTTTGTTTCTTCGGGAACAAAAGGGTTGCAGCGGCCGGGACGCTCGGCCGAAAGGATTCTTGGGGCTAACCCTCGTCGGTGACCGGCGAGTCGGGCAAGTCGGGAAGATCGCCGTGGGTGATGCCCCGGAGTTCGGCGCGAATGACGTCCGAGGAGAAACCGGCGCTGAGGAGGCTGCGATAGAGCGAAGCGATTTTGCGCTGATCGAGTGCGCCGCGAAGATGCGCGAGGCGGCGTTTTACACGCGTGCGGACCAGAGTGGCTTCGTCCGTTTCCGCAAAGACAGTCTGCAGAGCCGCTTCGATGTAACGGTCGGGAACGCCGCGCGCTCGCAATTCACGCGCGATGCGAAAGCGTCCCTGGCGGCGCAATTTGGCGTGCTGATTCGAGTAATCGAGCGCGTAGCGGGCGTCATCGAGATATTTCAGTTCGCGCAGGCGGGCAACGACAGGCGGGATGAATTCCTTATCTTCGGCGCGGCGTTCGAGGTAGTCCTTCATTTCGTGGATGGAGTAGGCGCGGCGCATCAGGGCGCGAAGCGCGGTGTTGTAGAGTTCCTGTTCAGTGGAAACTTTGCGAGGTGAAGAGCGCTGGCGCATCGGAGTAACGAGGATAGAAGCAAGGGAGCGAGGAAGCAAGGAAGGCAACCCGGAACTTCAGCGGCTACCCTTCGGCAAGCTCAGGGCAAGAAGCTGGCTTACACGCTGCGAGAATTTATTTTTGCGACGCGGCGGCTCCGCGCAGTTTTACGCGATCGGTCGGCTGGTAGTGGCCCGGCTCGGCGCGGAAGGTGATGGCCAAGCGGTTCCATGTGTTGATGGTTGCAATGGCCATGGCTAAATCTACGAGCTCGGTGTCGCTGAATTGGGCGTGAGCTTGGGCGTACACATCGTCCGGAACATGGTCCACGCTGACTAGCGTGACGGCTTCGGTGAAAGCGAGCGCGGCGCGTTCGCGTTCGGTGAAGAAGGGAGTTTCGCGCCAGGCGGAAACGGTGTAGAGCCGCTGCTCGGTCTCGCCAATGGCACGCGCATCTTTCGTGTGCATGTCGAGGCAATAAGCGCAGCCGTTGATCTGCGAAGCGCGGAGCTTTATCAATTCAAGTAACAGAGGCTCGAGGCCGCACTGGTCAACGTATTGCTGCATGGCTGAGACGACAGCATAGACTTTCGGATTGAACTTCTTCATGCTGATTCGCTGATTCAAGGGTGCTCCCAGTTTTCGGCGATTGGCTTCTATCAGGATACGCCACGATGGCCGCGCGAGAAGGCTATTCGTAAATTTCGGGTGAGACAATTTGGAGCGATCTAGAAAATGAAAGGAATAAGACGGTACGTGCGACGAATGTATTTCTCGTATGGCTCGCCGAGAGCAGCGAGCAGCGCAGCTTCTTCGATTGGAATTCGATATGCATAAGCGATCGCCATACAACCAAGAAGCGCGATCAGCCCGGCCCAATTTCCGAGAGCTAATCCGAGTCCGGTTATGGTGATCAGCGCGCCGGTATAAGAAGGATGACGTATGTAGCGATAAGGTCCGGCCTCAATGACGCGCTGGTCCGAATGAACCGCGACTTCAAACGTGAAATAGCGGCCAAGAAGAGAGACGGAATATAACCGCAGAGCCATTCCGGCGAACATCAAGCCGATGCCAACGAAAAAGACAGGCACGCGTTCCGAGCGAATGGCGGCTTGCGGCAATTGGAAGGAGAGCGCGAAGTCCGCCGCGATTCCGATCCATAAAAGCAGCATCACCACCAAGAGGGAACCGCGGTCGCCTGATTTGGAGGAAAGTCTGGGCGCCCTTCTTGT
>PKWH01000161.1 GCA_003131985.1 Acidobacteriota bacterium
GCCGTTAGCGACGAGCGCGGAGAATTCCGCGTCGATAATCTTGTTCCGGGAACCTATCACTTGGCGGTGAATGCAAAGGGATTCGCAGAGGCGCGCTCTGATGTGGCCGTGATGATCAGCTCCGTTCGGGATGTCACAGTGGTTATGACTCCGAGCGCCGTGCAGCAAACAGTCACCGTTCAGGGGCAGGCGTCATCCATTACCACCGAGCCGATCGATACAGCCAGCGCTGTGCACCAGGGAGTCGTGATGGCGCAAGATTTGGAGACCATCCCGCTCGCCGCGCGAAGTTTTGCGAACATCGCATATTTAGTTCCGGGCACGGAACCAGTTGAGCCTTCGGACCCTACCAAGGCTCGCATCACAGCCGTTTCCACGGGTGGAAGTTCCGGCTTGAACAATGAACTTTCGGTTGACGGTGGCGACAATTCCGACGATTACATAGGCGGCTTCCTGCAGAACTTCTCGCCTGACGCGATACAGGAGTTTGCCGTTCGCACGGCACAGATGGACGCGGACACCGGGCGCACGACCGCCGGTTCGGTGGTGATCACCACCAAACATGGCACGGATGATTGGCATGGTGATGCAGCCTTTTATGAACGCGCGGCAGCCTTGAATGCGCGCTTTCCAATCGACAATCCGCCGCCGAATCCGAAGCAACCGTTCTCACGCCAAAACTACGTAGGAACGATTGGCGGGCCGATTCTTAAAGGCAAACTCTGGTTTTTTACATCCTTCGAAATGGTTCACGAAGATGCCAGTATCGCGTACAGCCCCGCGAGTCTCACGCAGTTCAACGCGCTCGCGCAGCTTGCCGCTGAGGATCTGATTCCGGGTATCGGTTCAATCTCGGTGCCTGCGAATGTTCCGGTTCCTTTTCGAGACTATTTAGGCACCACGCGCTTCGATTGGGCCCAGTCCTCAAAGTCCCAATGGTTCCTTCGGGCGGCCATAGACAACTACATCACGCAAAATGCTTTCGTGCAGCAAGCCGCTCTTCCGTCCACTGGTGCGGAGGCACACAACAATTACATGAACCTGGTAATCAGCGAGCAATATAGATTCAGTCCAACTTGGCTGGGCTCGTTCGTTTTCGATGCCAGTGGTCTGCATTTGACGGCAGCAAGAAATTCGAACTTGGGATTTGCGCTGGGCTTCCCGTTTACTGCCACGTCGAGCACGATTTCGGGATTGGAAACGTTTGGCGACAATCAATTCGTAACCCCGATCACCGCTTTCCCGGTGTTACGGAACCAGGAAAAATATCAGTTCAAGTACACCGTCACGCACACTTCAGGCCGGCACGTGCCACGATTCGGCGTGGATTTCATTCATGAGCCGGTGCTAAGTGGTGCGCTGGCTGCCACGGCGGAGACGCTGACGACATTCGGACTGAATCCCACGGATTACCTGGGCAACCCGCTACAGTTTACCGTCGACCTTACTTGCACGCCGCAAGGGGGACTGTCGGTAACTCCCGGCACCACATGCGCGACTACGCCGGCAGGCAATGGCAATTTCGATCAGAACGTTCAGCGGCTAGGATTTTTTGCGGAAGACTCCTGGCGCGTGCGCCCGAATCTGACGATAAATTACGGCCTGCGCTATGACACTAGCTTCGGGCTCTTCACCGCGGAGGACCGTTCGCAAGCGGAAAATCCCGGGCTGCTCACTCTTGCCGCTGCGCAGCTCCCGCTCGCAACCGGCGTGCCACACGACTACCGTGGCGCCGTAGCTCCGCGGCTGGGGATCGCATATTCCCCGGGACAATCCACAAGTACCGTGATTCGCGCAGGGTTCGGACTTTTCTACAATGATCTCGCCCAGAACGGTTGGGTAACCGCTTTGCAGGCAGTAAATGAGCCCACCGGATCGTGCGAATTCTCCGGTGGTTTCCTTACTGGTCCTGGGTGCTTACCTGCTGCTGCTACCACTGGTCCCATAGGAACGGTAGCCGGTGCTGGTGCAATTATCGATCCGCACTACAAGACCCCCTATGCGATGCACGCTACTGCTGGCATACAGCATGCGTTCAATTCGAAATGGATGTTGAGCGCGGATTTTACACATGAAGAAGGAAACCACGCCTTCCGGCGCTACCAATATCAGGCGGGCTTCACACTTTTCTCTCCGCTCTTTTCGCCCGGCAACAACTGCCCTGCCGCCGAAGACGTAATCGACTGCCAGAGAAATAACATTCCGAACATCACCGTCTTCAAATCGGACAACCGCTCAAGCTATAACGGTCTGCTGATCCACTTGCAGGGAAACGTATCGCGGCGGTTCAATCTGATTGCAAATTACACTCTGTCGAGAGCTAACACCTGGGGCTGTGTCCTGGGCGAGCTTTTCGATTACGTAAACGGTGTTTGCAATCCGCTGAACCCGTTTGGCAAGGGAGATTACGGCCCCTCAGGCGAAGATGTGTTGAGCCGTTTTGTTTTGGCCGGAACTCTGAAAGTTCCTGGCGGGTTTGAACTAACCGGCCTCATGCAGGCGGAGAGTGCGCGCCCCTTTACTCTGACCACTAGCGTTCCAGTCACTGGCGTCGGAGACGGCTTTGATAACCGCGCTGTCGTGAATGGAGTCCCGACGACCTTGGACGAATTCCGTGGAACTCCCTACATCCAAGTGGACCTGCGAGTGAGTCGGCCAATATATTTCCACGAGCGCTGGACATTGATACCGTTCATCGAATTCTTCAACCTGTTCAACCGCAATAACCCTGGCGCCAATTTTGTTACGGACGTCGCCGCCCTGCCCGTTCCGCAAAGCCAAGTGGCGGCCGGGAATATCACGGACGTTTGCACCAATCCGGCTTGTACCACTACGCAACCGATCACCAGCCTCAGTCAATTGCGCGTAGCCGGAGGTGCGTTGGGAGATTTTTTCGGCCCTGGCACCACGGTGGGAATACCCTTCGCCGCGCAAATAGGCGCGCGGCTCACTTTCTGAACCGCCCGCCAGCCAAGCTTTTTATGTATGCTATGTACCTTAACTGGAGGTGTGTCTTGATCCGAATTCCCCGGATTTGCCTCGCTGTGTTTGCGCTTCTGGCGCTTACTTTAGGTGCGCACGTAAGCGATGCACAACAACATCCCGTGAGCACGTATCAGGAAATGCGCTGGCGCATGATTGGTCCGTTCCGCGGCGGCAGGACGCGCGCCGCTACAGGCGTGCCGGGTCAACCGAATGTTTTTTATGTGGGGCAGGGTGATGGAGGCGTTTGGAAGTCGGACGATTATGGCCGCACCTGGACTCCGATATTTGAAGATCAACCCTCGCAATCCATTGGCGCTATCGCCGTTTCTCCGTCAGACCCGAATATTGTTTACGCCGCCAGCGGCGAGGGTTTGCAACGCCCGGATCTTTCCGTGGGCGATGGAATTTACAGGTCTGCGGATGCGGGAAAAACTTGGACTCACCTCGGCCTGCGCGATGGCCAACAGATTCCTGCGTTAGTAGTTGACCCTCGCGATCCAAATCACGTTTTCGCCGCAGTGTTGGGCCATCCGTATGGACCGAACGAAGAGCGCGGAATTTTTCTCTCCACCGATGGCGGGCAGACCTGGAAAAAGTCGCTCTACAAAGATCAGAATACCGGCGGCTCGGATGTTCAGATAGATCCTGCAAATCCAGACGTGATGTACGCCTCGTTATGGAAAGTCCGCCAAGGTCCCTGGGAAGACGGAAATGAGTACAACAAAACCGGCGGAGGTCTTTTCAAGTCCACTGACGGCGGAAACACCTGGCACCCGCTCACAAACGGCCTGCCTAAAAACATCGTGCAGATCTATGTCGCCATTTCCGCAAGCCAGCCAAGCCGCCTCTATGCCACCGTGGGCACCACGGATCGCGGCGACTATTCTTCGGGCGTCGGCTTGGGCGTTTACCGTTCCGATGACGCCGGTGAAAACTGGCACAGCGCAACAACCGATCCGCGTCCCGCTTACCGCATCGGCGGCGGCGATTTGCCGGTGCCCAAGGTGGATCCAAAGAACCCTGACGTGGTGTACAGCACGAGCATCGTAACCATGCGCTCATCGGATGGCGGCAAAACCTGGATAAGTTTTCGCGGTGCGCCGGGCGGCGATGATTATCAAAACATCTGGATCAATCCCAACAACCCGAAAATTATTCTGCTCGTCAGCGATCAAGGCGCACTCGTCACCGTGAACGGCGGGGACACTTGGAGTTCCTGGTACAACCAGCCGACCGCGCAGATCTACCACGTAGGAGTCAGCAATGAATTTCCTTACCGTGTGTGCGGCGGGCAGCAGGAAAGCGGATCCGTGTGCATCTCCAGCCGCGGCAATGACGGCGAAATCAACATCAGGGATTGGCACCCGGTAGGTACGATCGAATACGGATACGTTGCACCCGACCCGCTCAATCCCGAACTCGTTTACGGAGCCGGCAGAAAAGAGGTCACCAGATTTTACTGGAGCACAGGACAGGTAAAGAACGTGACCCCGATTCCCGACAGCGGTCCAAAGTACCGTGCAGATCGCACCCAGCCGCTCATATTTTCGCCGGTCGACCCACACGTTCTCTATTACGCCACAAATGTCTTATTCAAGACGGCCGATGGCGGAGAGTCCTGGCAGGTGATTAGTCCCGATCTTTCGCGCGAAAAACCAGGCATCCCCGCAAGCCTGGGAGATCTGGCCGCGGAAGACAAAAAGGCCGAGACGCAACGCGGAGTGATCTACGCGCTTGCCCCGTCTTTCAAAAATATAAACACGATCTGGGCCGGCACAGACGATGGCCTGTTCTGGATCACTCTCGACGGCGGGAAAAATTGGGCGAACGTGACTCCTCCAGAGCTGATTCCATGGAGCAAAGTGACGCAGATGGCAGCTTCGCATTTTGACGACCAGTCCGCATACGCCTCCGTGAGCCGCTTCCGCATCGACGATCTTCATCCATATATTTATCGCACGCACGATAGCGGCAAGACCTGGCAGTTAATCGTCAAAGGTTTGCCTGATAACGCCCCCGTCGATACTGTGCGCGAGGATCCCGTCCGCAAAGATCTCCTCTTTGCCGGCACCGAAACCAGCGTGTGGGTTTCCTTCGACGACGGCGATCACTGGCAATCTCTGCAGCAAAATTTGCCGCACTCGTCCATGCGCGATTTGTGGATTCACGATGACGATTTGATCGTAGCAACGCATGGACGCTCTTTCTGGATACTCGATGACATCACACCGCTGCGGCAAATCGATGCCGCGGCAACAAATGCGGATTCGTTTCTCTTTAAGCCCGCCCCTGCGTACCGGGTCAAGCGCGATACCTATACCGACACTCCGATACCGCCGGACGAACCTTCGGGCCAAAACCCTCCGGACGGCGCGATCATCGATTACTCCTTAGGCTCTTCTGTCAACGGGCCAGTAACTCTCGAAATCTTCGACGCGCGAGGAGCCGTGATTCGTCGCTATGCGAGCACGGATAAGCCGGACGTCACGCAGGAGCAGCTTGAAAATCAACTGATCCCCCTCTACTGGCTGCGCCCGCAAAAAATACTTGCAGCAACTCCCGGCACGCACCGCTGGGTCTGGGATCTGCATTACTCAACGCCGGATTCCGCTCGTCACGAGTATCCGATCGCAGCGGTTCCGAACGATACTCCGCGACTCCCGCTCGGCCCTTCCGCGCTGCCCGGTGAATACACCGTCAAGCTCACCGCAAACGGACGCAGTTCCACTTCCTCTCTAACCATAAAAATGGATCCCCGCGTCAAGGCATCCGCCACAGACCTCGAGCAACTCTTCCAGGCCCAGAGCCGTCTCGCGTCCATGATGACTCAGAGCACGCGTGCCATCAACGAAGCGCACTCGCTTCACCAGCAACTGGAGAAACTCTCCGCCCAGGCCAACGATTCCCTGCTTTCATCGTTCAAGGAGCTCGACAAAAAAGCCTCAGCGATTTTGGCAGGCTCCGCCGGCGATGCTCCGATGGGACCAAGCCTAACAAGCGTCAATGGCTCAGTGTCCGCTCTTTACGCCGAGTTAGATCGAGCGGACGCAATGCCGACTTCAGCACAAGCGGAAGCAGTGGCAAAAATCGAAAAGGATTTCTCGACCGCAGCGAAGCAATGGGACGAACTAAAATCGCAGGATCTAGCGGCGCTCAATAGCCGGCTGCGCGGCGCGAATCGTCCGGAAATTCACCTCGACCCCCACGGTCAGTCCGAAGAAGGCGAAGATCAAGATGTAGACTGACCACTCATTTGCGATGTCACAAATCGCAGTGAGTATCGAGCGCGATGGTCGTCCGCGGCAACAAACAAACGTTCCGCCGGAGACACCAGGGAGAAAAAGTCATGACGACGCGTCCGCCAGTGCCGCCTTTTACTTCCGAATCTGCGGTTCAGAAGGTCCGCCTCGCGGAAGATAGTTGGAACTCGCGCGACCCGGAAAGAGTCTCTCAAGGCTACGCGCTGGATTCCCGATGGAGAAACCGCTCGGAATTCGTGACCGGAAGACAGGACATCGTCGCCTTCCTCACGCGCAAGTGGACAAAGGAGCTGGACTACCGCTTGATCAAAGAACTTTGGGCGTTCACCGCAAATCGCATTGCCGTCCGCTTTGCATACGAGTGGCATGACGACTCCGGGAATTGGTACCGCTCATACGGCAATGAAAATTGGGAATACAACGACGACGGCCTGATGCGCATGAGGTTTGCCTGCATCAACGATCTTCCTATCAAAGAATCAGACCGCAAATACCATTGGCTGCTCGGACGGCGTCCGGACGAACACCCCGGATTGAGCCACTTGGGCTTCTGAAACAATTTCGGGCTCTATCCATAAATAACGATTTGAGGAGGCATCATGGATTCGAAACAAGTGGTTCTCGTCACCGGTTCGAGCACTGGCTTCGGCAGACTCATGGTTGAGACTCTCGCGCGCCGCGGCCATACCGTCTTTGCAACCATGCGCGATCCCGCGGGACGCAATGCCACAAACGCTTCGGAGATTCGCGCTCTGGCCGCAAAGGAATCGCTGCCTCTGCATATTCTGGAGCTTGACGTCACAGATGATGGTTCCGTGGAACAGGCCGCGCGCGCCGCCGTGGAGCAAGCCGGCCGTATTGACGTTGCCATAAATAACGCCGGTTATGTCTTGACCGGTTTGGCCGAGTCCGTCACCACCGAGCAAGCCCAGCAAATCATGGACACGAATTTTTTCGGCTCCGTTCGCGTCAACCGCGCGTTACTTCCGTATATGAGGCGCCAGCGAAGCGGCCTGCTCCTGCACATCAGCAGCGGTGCCGGCCGTGTGATCTTTCCATCCTTCGGATTCTACTCCGCAACCAAATTCGCGCTGGAGGCGCTCGCGGAAGCCTACCACTACGAATTAGCTTCACAAGGAATTGATTCGTCCATCGTGGAGCCAGGCGCCTACCAAACTTCCATCTTTGGAAATTTGGTCAAAGCTGCGGACGAGGCTCGCACGGACACGTACGGCGCCGCGAATCAAATGCCCATAAAGATCAACGAAGGTCTCGGGAAGGCTGCAGGGAATCCCCAGGAAGTCGCCGACGCTGTTTTGCGAATTGTGGAAACACCCGCAGGCCAAAGAAAGTTGCGGTATCGCGTGAGTCCTTCGGGACTCGGCGTCGATGAGATCAACGCGCTCTCCGAACAAGTGCAAGCCCGCCTGTTCGAAATCTTCGGCATAACCGCCGAGACCGCCTTCGTTCAGCGCAGCGCAGCCGCAAAGAGTTGATCCAGCTCCGTGAATCCCATTAGGAATTACGTATGAGCGACACTCGAAAGCGGAATCCAAGTCCAATCGTCGCAGAGGCGCCGACCTCTCGCAGGCCATCACCATGCGGAGAAGGGGACCGCAAGGCTCTCCCTCTCTCGGCGCTCGACCTCGTTCCGCTCGTCGAGGGAGGTACAAGCGTTGCTGCGCTCCGGGCCGCCGCCGAACTCGCCTGCGCAGTCGATCGCTTCGGCTACACGCGGCTCTGGTATGCGGAGCACCACAACATGCCCGGTATCGCGACGACGATCCCTGAAATCCTGATCGCACACGTGGGCTCGATGACCACCCGAATCCGCCTCGGCGCAGGTGGCGTCATGCTTCCGAATCACTCGCCTCTCCAGGTAGCCGAGTCGTACAAGCTCCTTGAAGCGATTTACCCCGGCCGAATCGATCTCGGCATCGGCCGCGCGCCCGGCACCGATGCCTTGACGGCGCTCGCGCTCCGCCGCTCGCGAAAAGCCCTTACCGCGGATGACTTCCTTGAGCAACTCGGCGAGCTCATCGCCTGGGGCAGCGGATCGTTTCCACCCGATAATCCGTTCCGCGCCGTCCGCGCGATGCCGGACGACAGACCGCTGCCGCCGCTCTACCTCCTCGGCTCAAGCACCGACGGCGCAGGGCTTGCCGCCGAGATGGGCGTCGCGTTCGCCTTTGCAGGACACTTCAGTCCGGACTCGCCCGAAGTTGCTATGCATGCTTACCGCAGTGGATTTTTCCCGAACGGCATGCTCGATAAACCGTACGCGATTCTCGCGCTCTCGGTCTTTTGCGCCGACACCGAGGAGGCCGCTCAGCGCATGGCCTCGTCGATGCTGCTCTCATTCGCCCAGCTCCGAACCGGGCATCCCCGTCGCCTGCCGAGCCCCGAGGAGGCGATGTCGCACGTCTTCACCCCGGAAGAGGAAAAGATTGTCGCGTTCTTCAAGAAGCTCCGGATCGTGGGCACCCCCGAACAGGTCCGCGCCCGCATCCAGGACATCGCCACACGTTCAGAGGCCGACGAGGTAATGATCGCAACTCATGCCTACGACCCGGCCGCTCGCATCCGTTCATACCAGCTCGTGGCGCAGGCCTTCGACTTGCCGGGGTTTACGCCGCTGCGCTCCTAACGAAACCGCGTTGAACCGCCTAACGTCGGCCAGCCTTGGTGGCGTCGCATTCTCACGGTGGCCGCTGCTGGATTTGCAAAATCAAGGAATACTGCTCGCGTCTGGCCAATCAATTCCGAAATAGTTGGCACAAGCCTGAAATCGTCTGCGGTTTCGCGAAACCAGATGAACGAGCGGGCAGATCACTTTTCAACATTCTGGCCGAGGGTACTACAAAGTCCATGCGAATGAGAATTCTACTTAACGCCCAATTTACTTGACAGCTATATATCACTCCGGTACAAGAAATGCACCTTGAACTCAAAATCGGGACGACTTCTCAGGTCTTAATCGCGGAGCGTCGGAGGATGTCTCTATGCAGCTGAGCACCCGGAAGCTGGTCTCTCTTCTTACGTTTCTTGTTCTTTCTCTCAGCGCAGGTCAAGCTCGAGCCGCAGCGCCAACCATTACAACTCTTTCACCTACGTCCGGCGCCATTGGCGCGTCCGTGACCATCACGGGGACGAATTTCTCAA
>PKWH01000040.1:0-6264 GCA_003131985.1 Acidobacteriota bacterium
GCCTCGAAACGATCTCGCTCTCAACCGGCATCCTGATCCGTTCAACGCAAACTGCCACGCAAAATATGGACGTCCAAATCGTCAGCACGCGTTCCGGTTCGAAAATGCATTACACCGGGCACGTCGAAAGCCAATCCGAAATCTCGCTCCTTCCTGCGTCGCCGCCGTCTGCGCAGACGCAGCCCTGAAATTCTCTGCCCGGCGAGCCATTTTGGTCTTCAGCAGCGATTTGCGATTTTTGATATAATCATAGTTTTCAGCNNCTCGCGCATAACAAAACTCTCGCGGCCCAGCTTTTCCATGAATTTCGCTCGTTCTTTCCCAATAATGCCGTCGAATATTTCGTCAGCTACTACGATTATTACCAGCCGGAAGCCTACGTCCCTTCGAGCGACACCTACATCGAAAAAGAATCGACCATCAACGACGAACTCGACAAGCTGCGCATGAGCGCCACGCGTTCTCTGTTCGAACGCCGCGACGTCATCGTCGTCGCTTCCGTCTCGTGTATTTACGGCCTCGGTTCTCCGGAAGCGTATTACGGAATGATGCAGCTCATCGAAAAGGGCCAATCCATCGCTCGCGAAGCTATTCTGCGCAAGCTTGTCGAAATTCAGTACGAGCGCTCCGAAGATCTAAAGCGCGGCACTTTTCGCGTTCGCGGCGACATGATCGAAATTTATCCGCCTTACGACGATCTCGCCGTGCGCATCGAGCTCTGGGGCAGCGAAATCACAGCCATCCGAAAGATCGATCCTCTCACCGGAGAAATCCGCACGCGCCCAGGCGAAAGCGAAATCAATCGCATCCTGATTTATCCCAAGAGCCACTACGTGCTCCCCGCCGATCAGAAAGAACGCGCGATTCAGAGCATTTACGAAGAGCTCGACTGGTGGAAGGGCGAGCTCGAGCGCCAGGGAAAAATTGTTGAGGCACAGCGCGTGGTCCAGCGCACGCATTTCGATATTGAGATGATGCGCACGATCGGCTATTGCCACGGTATCGAAAATTATTCGCGGCATCTTTCAGGGCGCTTGCCCGGAGAAGCTCCGCCTACGCTCTTCGATTACACGCCGTCCGATTTTTTGCTTTTCGTCGACGAGTCGCACCAGACCATCCCGCAAATTCGAGGGATGTATCACGGCGACCGTTCGCGCAAGCAGACGCTCGTTAATTACGGCTTCCGCATGCCTTCCGCACTCGACAACCGGCCGCTCAACTTTGAGGAATTCGAACATCGCGTGAATCAAGCCGTTTACGTTTCCGCAACTCCGGGTCCGTACGAGCTCACGAAATCTGGCGGCGTCGTAGTCGAACAAGTGCTTCGCCCCACGGGACTGGTCGATCCACAAGTGGAAGTCCGCCCGGTAAAAGGTCAGGTGGACGATCTGCTCGAACAAATTCGAATTCGCGCAGGCCGCAACGAACGCGTTCTCGTCACTACTCTCACGAAACGCATGGCCGAAGACCTCGCCGAATATTTCACCGAGGTTGGCGTGAAATGCCGCTATTTGCACTCGGAAATCGAGACGCTCGAACGCGTTCGCATCCTGCGCGACCTGCGTCGCGGAGAATTTGACGTCCTCATCGGAATCAACCTCTTGCGCGAAGGCCTGGATTTGCCGGAAGTTTCGCTCTGCGCCATTCTCGATGCGGACAAGGAAGGGTTCCTTCGCAGCACCACCTCTTTGATCCAAACGATTGGCCGCTGCGCGCGACACCTGGAAGCCCGCGCGATTTTGTACGCCGATACGATGACCGATTCCATGCGCCAGGCCATCGGCGAAACTGATCGCCGGCGCGCGAAACAAGAAGCCTACAATCGCGAGCACAACATCACGCCGCAATCGATCATAAAATCGGTCGACATGCAGCTCGCCAGGATTGTCGAAGCGGACTACATTACGGTGCCTTTGGATGACGTGATAATCGGGGATGTTTCCACGGAAGCGGAACTGGTCCATGCGATCGCCCAACTCGAAACGCAAATGCGCGAAGCCGCGAAGAATTTCGAGTTCGAGCGCGCGGCCGCGCTACGCGACCGCATTCGCGCGCTCAAGCAGCGGGACCTCGGGGCCATTTTCTCTGCTCCAGCGTTGGATGCCATCCCGCCTTTTTCGCCGGCAGGGGTCGGCGACTCCGCCCCGCCGCAGCCGGTTGCGCCTGTCTTGGCTCCCGAGGCTGCTGCAACTCCGGCGCCCGCCAAAGCCTCGCGAGCGACTGCCGGCCCTCGATCACGCGGCGGGAAGAAACAGACATGATTTGCCCTAGACGGCAATCGTGCGGGCACCGTCCCGTTTGCTACACAACTCCGCGTTTCAGTTCCTTCAGCGGGTAAAACGTCCCGCGCCACGTAATTCCGCCGCTCCACAGCGTCACGATTGTCGAACGCACCAGCATCCAAACGAAAATCAGCGCGCCAATCGGGAACGTAAGCGCATATGCCGGCGAAGCTCGCAATTCAACGCACACGCCGATGTCGAGAATGATCGCCAATCCCACCGCGATTCCGGCGAATAAGAGCGCCCACCCATGAACGAAAGGCAATGCCAACCAGGGGAAAATGCACATCGCGATCAGACCGAAAATCTGGGTACCGACCATCCAAAGAGAGAATTCCGCGAATGCAAAAAAGTTTTTCGTCGTGCCGCGAATGATATTTCTTACGCCGCTATGCCAGTGGACGCTCACATCATCGCCGGCTCTCGCCATCGCCGACCGAAATCCAGCCTGTTTCACCAGCTTGCCGAGCTTCATATCGTCCACAACTTCCATCGCCAACCGGCGATGCGTCCCGATCTTTTCGTAGGCGCTCCGGCGTATCAGTTGAAACATGCCGACGCCGGCGAAAGCACGCGAACGCGAATCGCTCACTCTCCACGGTCGGACGCTCATCAGAAAAGCTAATGCGAAAAACGTCAGGGCGATTCTTTCGCCGAACGTGAACATTTCGGTGCGGCCCGATAGCGTCAAATGGTCCCAGCCTTTCTTCTCGGCGAGCGAAATCGCGCTCCGCAGCAAGCTGGGCGCAAACTGCACGTCCGCGTCCGTAAAGACCAGCCATTCTCCCGTGGATTGTTCGTATGCTTTTTGCAGCGCGTGAGGCTTGCCGAGCCACCCTGCGGGGAGTTCTTTCACGCAGACAACTTTCATGTGGGGATTTTCCTGCGCCGCGCGCTCCAGAAGTTCTTCGGTGCCATCCTCGGACCGGTCATTTACTGCCACAACTTCGTAACGCGGATAATCCATCGCTAGAAAAGTTTTCAGCGCGGCCGGCAATTTTTCGGCCTCATCGCGTGCCGCGAAAAGAACGGAAATACTCGGGCAATCAGCGTCGCTAAGCGGTGCAGCATCGCCAAGCGATGCAAGCGCGGGGACGCCACGCGCCGCGTCGATCGCCCCATAAATCCACAACAGAGCCACCGCTCCCAGCGCAATTATCCAAAATAAATGCAGGTACAATTTCCCTCACCAGAAAAAGTCACTAACAAGTTATGCTATCACGTGCCATGAGGCGCTCTCTTTCCATCGTCGGCGCAGGGCGCGTGGGCCGAACGTTGGGAAGGCGTCTTAAGCGTCTCGGTTGGCGCATTGGCGCCGTGGTCACGCGTTCTGCGGCCACATCGCGTGTTGCAGTGCGGGAAATTGGGGCAGGGAAGCCATACTCGCGTCTGGATCCGGAGATTTTTGATTCTAATGTGATTCTCCTTACCACTCCGGACGGCGCGCTTAGCGGAGTTGCGGGCGCGCTGGCCAAATTTGACGAAACGAAACTACGCGGTAAGATTGTTTTGCACACTAGCGGCGCGCTTGACCGCACTGTTCTCGCTCCGCTCGCTCGCCACGGCGCTTCCACCGGCTCGATTCATCCGATGCAGACGTTCACCGGCCGCGGAGCGCCGAAGCTGGAGAAAGTGATCTTTGCAGTGGAGGGTGATCGCGGAGCGACGATAGTCGCGCGCAAAATTGCACGCTCTCTTGGGGGTGTGCCGGTCACGATCAACAGCAAAAATAAACCCGCATACCACGCAGCGGGCGCGCTGGTTGCAGGGCACGGCCTGGGATTGATCGAAGGCGCGACGCAAGTGTTGCTGAAGCTCGGTTTCAGGCGTCGCGACGCCATGCGCGCGTTGCTGCCGTTGATGCGCCAAATGTTGGACAATTTCGAGCGGCTCGGCCCGCATGAATCCTGGACGGGGCCTGTCTCACGCGAGGATTTTGCAACCGTAGCAAAGCATACGAAGGCGCTGCGGAGTTATCCGAGCGAGTTTAATGACGCCTATGCAGCTCTAGCGCTGCTCGGCAGCCGGGTTCTGTCGAAGAATTCCGCCGCGTCGAAGCAGTTGAAGCGGGCACTGAGAAAATCCACGGGAGGCAAAAGTTGAAGAAGCTGCATATTCCGGTCGAGCACACAAAACTCGCCAACGGCCTGCGAGTCGTCGTCTCGCCCGACCATTCCGCGCCGTTCGTCACCGTCGGCGTTTACTATCAGATCGGCTTCCGCCTTGAGCCGCGCGGCCGCAGCGGTTTTGCGCACCTTTTTGAGCACATGATGTTCCAAGGCTCGGAAAACGCCGGCAAGATGGAACACATTCGCCTGATCAACGCTTCCGGCGGCCTGCTGAACGGCACCACGAATTACGACATCACCAATTATTTTGAATCCGTGCCTTCCAATGCACTGGAACGCATGCTGTGGCTTGAAGCCGACCGCATGCGCTCGCTGAAAGTGGACGATGAAAATCTGCGCAATCAGCGCGACGTAGTGAAAGAAGAAGTTCGCGTCAACGTGATGAATCAGCCGTACGGCGGATTTCCCTGGCTGGACTTGCCGCCAGTGGCGTTCCGCAATTGGCCCAACGCGCACAATTTTTATGGCGATTTCAACGATCTCGACGCCGCCACGCTCGACGATGTGCAGGCTTTTTTCCGCACCTACTACTCGCCGAATAATGCTGTGCTCCTGATGCTGGGCGATCTCGAACCGTCCGAGGCGTTCACATTCGCGAAACGCTACTTCGACGATATTCCAGCGCATGCGCTGCCGCCGCATGCCGACGTGAGCGAGCCGCCGCAAACCGAAGAGCGCCGCGGGGAAGTGGAAGAAAAATTTGGGACGCTTCCCGCGCTAGCCATCGGCTACACCGTTCCGCCGCGCACTGAAAAAGACTGGTACGCCATGGCGATTCTGGACCGTGTTTTGCATGGTGGACGCGCCGGACGCATCCACCGCCAGCTCGTTTTCGAAAAGCAAATTGCGATAGGAACGGAAGGGGGAGTGGACGTTTTCGACGCTAACGGCCCTACGCAAATGGTCACGCAGATTTATCACCGCCCGGAGTTTACTTCCGACGCTACCATCGCTGCATACGATGAAGTGATCCGCGAAGTGCAGGAGAAAGAAATCAGCGAAGACGAACTCGGGCCGGTGAAAGTGAAATTTCGCGCCGACTATTATTCGATGCTCGAAGGAGGCATGGGCGCCCACATGCCGCGCTTCGGCCTGATGCATTATCTCGCTTGCTTCACGCTGTTCGACGGCGACCCGGATCGCATCAATACCGTACTCGACGGATTCATGGCGGTAACGCCTGCGGAAGTCCAGGCTGCAGCGAAAAAATATCTGGTTCCGCGAAATCGTGCCATTGTGGCGCGGCGTCCCGTGAACGCGGGAGAAGCTCGATGACAACGCCGATTGTCGCAACGAAGCCGCAGCACTCCTCGCCGCCCGCTCTGGGAGCGGAACGCCCGGTCGCGTGGCCCAAGCGCACCGTTCGCACACTCGCGAACGGCATGCAAGTTGTGCTCGCGGAGGCTCGCACGTTCCCCAAAATTTCCGCGCAGCTTTTCTTCCGCAGCGGAAACGCCAGTGTCGCCCATACGACGCCGGGATTGGCGGAGATGACCGCTTCCGTCGCGCGTACCGGCACTTCTACGCGGCCCCTGCGACGTATCGAAGAAGATCTCCGGCGGATGGGTGCGGATTTGGCCGCAGTCGCCGGCGCCGATTCGAGCGCCATCGGCATTTCGGGTGTGGCTGAATTTTCTGAGGGATTGCTCGAATTGCTCGCGGATCTTGCGCGCAATGCATCTTTTCCCGAAGAGGAATTCGAACGCGAGCGCCGCCAGAGAATCGAGGGCCTTCGCATCCAGCGTACCACTCCCGATTTTCTTGCTACCGAACGCTTGCGCCGTGTGCTCTTCGGCAAACATCCGTACGCGATCGTCGCGCCCAAGGAAGATCAGGTTGCAGCCTATCGACGG
>PKWH01000040.1:6313-8088 GCA_003131985.1 Acidobacteriota bacterium
AGGTTCACCTGGTTCATCTTCCCGGCTCGGTGCAGACGCAAGTGCTTGTGGGAAATCTCGCGATCACGCGCGGTGATCCCGATTGGTACCGCCTGGTTCTGGCCAATTCGATTTACGGTGGCGCATTTCATTCTCGATTGGTAATGAACATTCGCGAGCAAAAGGGTTACACCTACAGCCCTCGCAGCGGAATCAGTGCGTTGCGCGAATTTGGTTACTTCACGGTACACGCCGCTGTGCGCAACGAAGTCACCGCTGCCACCTTGACGGAAATGTTTTACGAAATGGATCGCATACGGTCGCTGCCGGTTACCGCGCAGGAGCTCGAAAGCGCGCGCAGTTATCTGAGCGGCGTATTTTCACTCGGCATAGCCACGCAGGAAGGAGCTCTCTCGCAGCTTTCCACCGTTTACCTCGACCGGCTGCCGGAGGATTACCTGGAAACTTATCGCGCCCGAATTCACGCGCTCACCGCGGAAGACATTCTCGCCGCCGCGCGCCACCATTTCGATTCTGCCAACGAGCAAATCGTTTTGGTTGGCGACCGAGCCCAAATCTCCGAGCAAGCCGCGCTTTTCGGACCAATCACTCAGTATGACGCGCAGGGAAATCGCGTTTGATATGCGTGATTCGTCAGCTTGCTTTCTACACTGTTATGGGCAGTAGCCGATTCTGGCGTCATGAATAAAATAATTCGAGTTAGACGCGCGCTATTCGTTCTCTCGATTTTGCTGATGCTTTTCGCCGCGTCTGAGGGCGGCGCCGACACAAAGAACCCTCCCGCACATCCGATTGATCTGAACACCGCGACGGCGGAACAGCTCCAGCAAGTACCGGGAATTGGCCCTAGCACCGCGAAAGCAATTGTAAATGTCCGCCAGAAGAGCGGACCCTTTCGAAAAATCGAGGATCTTCTGGCGATCAAAGGCGTCTCGAAAGCTCGGCTCGAAAAAATGCGTCCGTATCTTGCGATCGGTCCGTCTGCNNCTCGAATTTAGCGAGCAGGAAACATTGGGGGCGAATCGATGAAAACATTGCGTGTTTCGTTTTTTGGAAGCATGGCAGTAATCATTGGCGCGGCCGCTTCATTGGCGATCTCCGCTGAAGTATCTGTCGCGAAGATGCACGCGGGGGAACGGGTAGTGACCGTTGCGTCTCCGGCACCCGGACCGTCGGGCTATCATCTGCTGAAGAAAATTCCGCTCGGCGGAGAAGGATTCTGGGACTACATCATTTGTGATTCTCCCACGCGGCGGCTGTTCGTTTCGCGNNGACGCGATCATTTACGATCCTGCCTCGAAGCGCGTTTTCGCGATGAACGGCCGCAGCAAAGATGCCACCGCGATTGACGCGGCCACCGGAAAAGTCATCGGCACCATTCCCGTTGACGGCAAACCGGAATTTGCTGTCGCGGATGGCGCCGGGCATGTATATGTAAATATCGAAGACAAGAGCGAAGAGCAGCAAATCGATTCGCAGAACCTGAAAGTGACGGCGACGTGGCCGCTGGCTCCGTGCGAAGAGCCTTCCGGCCTCGCCATGGACATCGCGAACCGGCGCTTGTTTGCCGGCTGCGGCAACAAAATGATGGCGGTGATCAACGCCGATACGGGGAAGGTGATTGCGACGCCGCCGATCGGCGAAGGAGTGGATGCCGACGCGTTCGATCCCGGAACCGGGTACGCGTTTGCGTCGAATGGGGGGAGCGGGACGCTCACCGTGGTGCACGAAGATTCCCCGGACAAATATTCGGTGGTGGAAGATGTGCCGACGCA
>PKWH01000295.1 GCA_003131985.1 Acidobacteriota bacterium
CGGGCATCATGCTGGCGCTCATTTACGTGCCTTCCGCCGGTGAAGCTTGGAACAGCCTACAGACTCTCAATCACAGCGTCACCCTGGGCTGGTTCATTCGCGGCCTGCACGGATGGGGCTCGGACTTCATGGTTGCAATCGTTCTGATCCATATGGTCCAAGTCTTTTTGTTCGGCGCGTACAAGTATCCGCGCGAACTAACCTGGATTGTCGGCGTTTTTCTCTTGCTAATGACCCTTGGCATGGCCTTCACCGGCCAAGTTCTCAGATTTGATCAAGACGCCTACTGGGGACTTGGAATCGGGGCATCGATTGCGAGCCGCGTCCCGCTGATGGGACCTCCCATCGTGAATTTAATGTTGGGCGGCCCGATCATCGCTGGAGCAACTCTTTCGAGATTCTTCGCCCTTCACGTGTTCGTTATTCCGGGACTACTCATCGCGTTTGTCGCGGTGCATCTGCTGCTGGTCGTTAAGTTGGGGATCAACGAGTGGCCAATGCCGGGGCGGGTGGTCCGCAAGGCGACATATATTAAGGAGTATCACGAGCTCACGAAGAAAGACGGAATACCCTTCGTTCCCGGCGCGGTTTGGAAGGATCTAGTTTTCTCAGCCTTCATCTTGCTTTCGGTCGCGGCCTGCGCCGTTTACTTCGGTCCTTTTGGCCCGTCGGGCCCCCCAAATCCCACGATCATTCAAACCGCGCCGCGTCCTGATTTTTTCTTCTTGTGGCTTTACGCCATACTCTCCCTCTTGCCGCCGTCCATGGAAACTCCCGCTTTGCTCATTGGGCCTGTGGTTGTAATTCTTGGACTTCTACTGTTGCCCTTCTTCTTCGGCGAAGGCGAAAAGAGCTGGCGGCGCAGGCCCGTAGCCGTGCTCACGATTTTATTGGTGGCGGTCGCGTTGGGAACATTTACGCGCCTCGCTGGGAATGCGCCCTGGAGCCCGGTGATGGACGCATGGAGCGGTATTCCGATTCCGGCCGAGTTTCTGCACAATCGCACCGCTCTTGAGCGGCAAGGTGCACTGGTTTTTCAAGTGAAGCAATGCCACAACTGCCACTCGCTCGGCAATCAAGGCGGAAAGCGCGGACCGGCTCTCGACGCCGTGGCCGTTCGGTTGACGCAGGATCAGCTGATTCGTCAGGTGATCCAAGGCGGCGGTAACATGCCCGCGTACGGCAAGAATCTCAGCCCCGCGGAGACGACGGCTCTGGTCTCGTTCCTGGAGACATTGCATCCCGCGGGACAATCGCCGGCACGCGACGCCTCGCGGACTGTCGCGCTTGAACCGGGTGCCGGAGCGCGGTCGTCGGGCCAACCGTAGAATCGTTATGACCTCTGACGCTCAAATTATTTTGCAATCGTGGTCCGCTCCGATTGGAGTGAATGTCGCCCTATGTCTTACCGTCCTGGTTTACGTGCGAGGTTGGTTTCGCCTGCGCACTATTTCCCCAAACCTGATTCCGACGTGGCGGCTTGCTGCATTCATGTCTGGAATCGTTTCAGTGTGGATCGCAATCGGGTCGCCCGTAGACGCATTTGACGACGTGTTGCTCTCAGTTCATATGGTGCAGCATCTCTTGCTCATGGCCATCGCTCCTCCTTTGATTTTGCTCGGGGCGCCGGCGCTACCGCTCCTAAAGGGCTTTCCTCAATGGTTCGCTCGCGGCGTCGTCAGCCCATTCCTCCAGTGGCGTTTGGTGAAATGGCTTGGCCATGTTCTCGCCAACCCGGCGATTTGTTGGCTCGCAGCAGCGCTTGCTTTGATCGGTTGGCACATCCCTGCCGTGTTTGAGCTGGCGTTGCGATGGAATTGGTTGCACGAACTGGAGCACGCATGCTTTTTGGGTACCGGCCTTCTATTCTGGTGGCCGGTGGTTCAGCCCTGGCCCAGCGTCGCAAGATGGCCGAGGTGGTCCATTCCCCTATACCTTTTCTGCGCCACGTTGCCGTGTGATGCGCTCTCCGGGTTTCTTGTGTTCTGCGACCGCGTGGTCTACCCGTCTTATCGCTCCGCGCCTCGAGTCTTTAACATTTCTGCGCTTCAGGACCAGGAATGTGCAGCCGCCCTGATGTGGGCCTGCGTGACGATCATCTTTCTAGTTCCGGCAGTCATTGTCACACTCGAAATTCTTTCGCCCCAAAGAACGCGCCTACCTCAGGAAACCCTTCCCCAGTTGAGCCCAGTAAGAGCCCAGCCATTTCCTGCTTCCAAGATGAAGATCGTCTAGATGAGAGAATCGACGATCGCTGTGTAGAATCTGGCGGGAGATGTATGAAGCCACCGTGCGACGAAGCCGTAGTCCGATCGGCAGATGACGGCGCTCCATGCACAGCGCGAACGAGGCGTTGGATCCTGGCGGCGACAATCCTCGGTTCCAGCATGGCCTTTATTGACGGCACCGTCGTCAATGTAGCTCTGCCCGCGCTCCAAGCCAGCCTCCACGCAACCGTCGTCGGCGTGCAATGGGTGGTCGAGTCCTACGGGTTGTTCTTGGGCGCTTTGATTCTCGTCGGCGGCTCTCTCGGCGACTTGTTTGGCCGCCGACTTATGTTCTTGATTGGTGTGGGCATTTTTGCATCTGCTTCAATCGCTTGCGGTCTTGCCTCCAACATTCAGCAGCTCGTAATCGCACGAAGTATCCAGGGCATTGGAGCTGCCTTTCTCGTGCCCGGCAGCCTGTCGATCATCAGCGCGAATTTCGACGAGAAAACCCGAGGACGAGCGATCGGTACGTGGTCTGGTTTCACCGCGATCACAACGGCCGTGGGGCCGGTCCTCGGCGGCTGGCTGATTCAACACGCCTCCTGGCGCTGGGTTTTCTTCATTAACGTTCCGCTTGCGGTCGCAGTGATCTCAGTTTCGCTTTGGCGCATTCCCGAAAGCCGCAACGCCGATGCCGGGCGCGTGGATTGGCTGGGAGCGGCGAGCGCGACCGTCGGATTAGCCGGCCTGGTTTATGGGTTCATTGAGTCCACTAGTCTCGGTTGGGACGATCCTCTGGTTTTCGGAAGCCTGATTGTCGGGTTCGGCTCTCTGATTGGTTTCGTTTTCGCTGAGGCCAAGGTAAGTTCACCCTTGGTTCCGTTGACGCTGTTTGAGTCCCGCAGTTTTAGCGGTGCGAATCTGCTCACGTTGCTTCTCTACGCCGCTCTTGGAATCTTCTTTTTCCTGTTCCCGCTGAATCTTATCCAGGTGCAGGGATACTCGACAACTGCTACCGGCGCGGCGGCACTCCCGCTAATTCTGCTGCTGTTCTTTCTTTCGCGCTGGTCCGGAGGGCTGGTCGCGCGCTACGGGGCGAAGATGCCGCTGATCGTCGGGCCGCTGATTGCCGCAATCGGATTCGTTCTCTTCGCTGTGCCGGGTGTGGGAGCTAGTTACTGGAAAATATTCTTTCCTGCGTTCGTTGTCCTCGGTCTTGGAATGGCGATCAGCGTGGCTCCGCTCACCACGGTGGTTATGAGTTCAGTTGGGCAGAACCGTGCTGGAACCGCCTCTGGCATCAATAACGCTGTCGCGCGGGTCGCGGGCGTTCTTGCCATTGCAATTCTGGGGATCGTGATGGTGAAATTATTCAGTTCTAGTTTGAATCGTACTCTCGCGAGCGGGCCGCTTCCGCCCGGCATTCTCCAATATGTTCGGTCGAATGAGATCAAGCTCGCCGGTCTTGAGCTACCCTCCGGCCTAGACGCTCGTACAGCAGCCCTGATCCGGACGTCAATTTCCAATGCGTTTGTCTTTGGATTCCGAACCGTAATGTTGATCTGTGCAAGTCTGTGCTTGGCAAGTGCTGCAGTCGCAACGCTGCTGATTCCTGCCAAAACTCCGCACCCAACTTAGACAGGGCTATCGACATCTCGCCTGTGATTTCGTCAAGGTGTCTGCGGCTGAAAAACCCCTTCAGAGTTTGGCAGCTCCGCTCATCTCTCTATCCGCGAAATCTTAGGGTCCATTTCGAGGGCAGTCGAGTAATATATCGGGCTTCAGTCGCCGTCCGTTTGAGAACAAAGGAGTCATCAAAGATGAAGCGAATCGATGCAGTGATCAGGCCTTCGCAGCTCGATGAAGTGAAGCAGCGCGTGACCGCGCTGGGGGTGACCGGCCTCACGGTTTCTGAAGTCCGCGGGTTTGGCCGGCAAAAGGGTCACACCGAAACGTATCGCGGGTCTGAGTACACCGTGGACTTCTTGCCGAAGATCTTCGTAAGCATCGCTGTCGCAGAAGATCTCGTCGAGCAGGTCGTGGACGCCATCGTCGAAGGCGCTCGAACAGGTGTCATTGGGGACGGCAAGATCTTCGTGTCGTCTCTTGAAAACGTGATCCGCATACGCACCGGGGAACGCGGCCCCGGCGCAATCTGAACATTTTCTCGACCAATGGCGCACCGAACCGCCATTACCTCAATCACGAAAGGAGATCCCAGATGCAATACGCATTTCTTCGAGGCACTACGAAGTGGATATCCAAGTCGATTGTGGTCCTGATCCTTGCGCAGATTCTTTGCGGCTCGATGACTCTCGTTTTCGCGGATCAGTCGCAGCCCGATCCCGCGGGTACCGCGACAGGCGATAAGTCCTCCGTCGCCGATGCGGCCGGGAACCCCTTTGTCGTGCCGGAGCCGACTGACAAGAACGCGCCCGATTACGCAAAGAACAAAAAGGACTTTGACGAATTTCAAGCCCAGGCTGCCCGGGAACCTTTGGCGCTGAAGCTTGCCGACGGTGTGGGCCACACACGTATCGCGACGAACTTTTCGTGGACGCTCCTCACTGGTTACCTCGTCCTGTTCATGCAAGCCGGCTTTGCTCTGTTGACGTGCGGACTGGTGCGCAAGAAGAATGCCGCACATCTGATGATGCTGAATTTCGCGGCATACGTTTTTGCGTTTCTTGCTTACTACGCTGTCGGCTACGCTTTCCAATTTGGGGCGGTCGCGGTGAATGCCGCTCCGACAAATCTCGGCGGCGTGCCAACTTTGAATCATTTCCTGATCGGAAGCGGCTCATGGGGATTCTTGGGAGGTAAGGGGTTTTTTCTAACGGGCCCCGCGTACGATGCCGGCAGCAATTGCTTGACGCTCTTCGAAGTCGTGTTTATGGAGACTGCCGGCTACATTATCGTTGGCGCGATTTGCGAGCGGATCACCTTCTGGGCCTTCCTTCTTTGTGAATTGTTTATTGGGGCCTTCCTCTATCCTATTTCTGGTTGCTGGGTCTGGGGCGGCGGATGGCTCTCTCAACTGGGCTCCAGCATGCACCTCGGCCATGGTTATGTGGATTTTGCCGGGTCGTCGGTTGTTCACAGTGTCGGAGGCTTTTGTGCCATGGCGCTCGCACTCATCCTCGGCCCACGGCTTGGCAAATATGGTGCGGATGGAAAGCCTCGAGCATTTCCAGCTTCCAATATTGTGTTCGTCGTCACCGGCACGTTCCTCTTGCTCTTTGGGTGGATGGGTTTTAATCCCGGATCGACGCTCGGCGCAACAGACCTTCGCATTTCGGTTGTGGCCGTGAATACGAATCTCGCCGCGGTGGCAGGCTCTGCGGCGGCCATGCTTCTGTGGTACAAACTTTTTGGCAAGCCGGACATCACCATGGCTTGCAACGGAATGCTTGCAGGCCTGGTCGCTATCACTGCTCCTTGCGCATTCGTATCTCCCACGGCTTCCGTGATCATCGGCGTCATCGCAGGCCTTGTGGTTTGTGGCGGCGTCCTGTTCAACGAACGAATCCTCAAAATCGACGACCCATGCGGAGCCATATCGGTTCACGGCTATTGCGGTTGGCTCGGCGCTGTCTCTCTAGGGATTTTCGCCGATGGGACGTACGGCGCCGGCTGGAATGGCGTGGGCGCGGCCGCCTACCTCGGCAGGACCGGGCAAGGTGTCACGGGTCTGCTTCACGGTGACTCGTCACAATTCTTGGTACAGCTCGGCGGTGCTACACTTTTGGCCATTTATGCGTTCGGAGCAACCTATGTTATTTTTTCCGCCGTGAATGCGTGGCGCTCGATGCGCGTGACACGGGAGGTCGAGTTGGCTGGCCTCGATGTGCCGCAGTTTGGCATGTTGGCGTATCCCGAGGATGCTGTTGAATTGCTGACTGCGGGGTCGCAGGCGCAGCAACAAGGAGTTTAGGCCTGGAACTCGCAAGGCTCGTTAGCGAAGAATTCTAGAATCGATTTCGATGCCGACAAACCCATCGTTCACCACCGAGTTGCGCAATTTTTATGAGAAGGAATCAGAGCGCATCCGAGAGCAATTTGTAGCCACAGGTTCGGGCCGCACAGCTCTCCTGGGCCGCACTGCCCTTACCGAACGCATGATGGAGCGCCTCTGGAAGGAGTTCGTCTGCGCCGAATCGGATGGTCCGCCGGACTTTGCAGTCGTAGCTCTGGGTGGTTTCGGTCGTCGCTGGCTTTTCCCTTATTCCGATATCGACATCCTATTTCTGCACGCTGGAAATGGAACGGAAGCAAAACTCAAAGATCACATCCGCAAATTTTCGCAGGGACTCTGGGACCTGGGGCTAAAGCTCGGTCCTGCCACGCGCACTCTCGCTGAGTGCATCCAGTTCGAAACGGCGAACCCCGAGTTTGCAATCTCGCTGCTGGATTGCCGCTACCTTGCCGGCGACCGGCAGCTTTTCTCGCGACTCCACGATGACGTGATCCCTAAACTAATCTCGCTTGCGTCCGACCAGATCGTGAAGCGCTTGGCCGAACTTACGCGCACACGCCACGTGAAATTCGGCAGCACCGTATTTCATCTTGAGCCAAATATAAAGGACGGTCCCGGCGGTCTTCGCGACTACAACGTAGTCAGTTGGCTTTCATTAATAGCGGCGATTGAAAAGTACCACGTCTGGCCCGTCGAAAACGCGATCCTTCCTGTCACGATTCAGCAACAGTTTGATGCCGCTCTGGACTCTCTGATGTCCATCCGATGCTTCCTGCACTTCCGTCACAGCCGCGACGACAACACGCTTACCTGGGAATCTCAGGACGCTGCCGCCGCTCATCGTGTCGGCGTTCTAAATACACCACGAATGCCCAATTCACCGAACGATGGAAGCGCTGAGCCTCTTACTGCTTCCGATTGGATGCGTTTGTACTTCGGTCATGCGCGCGCGGTCCACCACGTTTGCATTCAGCTTCTGGAGGAAATTCCCGCGGCGCGGCTTTCGCTTCACCATCAGTTTCAGCAATTGCGGTCGCGCCTTTCGAATGCGGAGTTTTCCGTCGAGGACGGGATGCTTTCGTTGCGCCATCCTGCGGCGCTGAACGATCCCGAGTTTATCCTTCGCGCCTTCCGTTTTCTCGCGCGCCATGGATTGAGTCTTAGTTCCAACACAGAATCGGAGATCGAGCGCGCTCTGCCGTCGTTTGCCGTCACGCCCCCTAAAGGCGCCGAACTCTGGCATCCGTTACAGGAAATTCTGACGGCGCCTCATGCGTCCGATGCTTTGCGCTCAATGCATTCGTTGGGCTTGCTGACGCTCCTGTTTCCGGAATTTGGGGAAATCGATGCGCTGGTAGTTCGCGATTATTCTCATCGCTTCACGGTCGATGAACACACGTTTGTAGCGATCGACAATCTCCATGCACTGCGCCAGTCTCAGTCCAAATGGGATCAGCGCTACGCCGAACTTCTGGAGGAACTCGAACAACCCGACTTGCTCTACCTTGCGCTGCTTTTCCACGATGTCGGAAAAGGCGCGAAATCCAACGACCACGTGCGGGCCAGCGTTGATATCGCCCAAGGCGTGCTGACGCGCCTCGAGCTCGATGCGCCCGATCGCGAAACCGTTCTGTTCCTTATCGGCCGCCATCTGGAAATGAGCGCAACGCTGCGCCGCGACATTTTCGAGCTGGAGACCCTGCGCGGCTTTGCCGAAAAAGTGGAAACGCCCGAACGTCTGAAAATGCTATGCCTGCTTACTTACGCGGATATTAAGGCTGTCAATCCCGAAGCTCTTACGCCGTGGAAAGCGGAAAACATCTGGCAGCTTTACATCGCCACTTCAAATTATCTCAATCGCAGCCTTGACCAGCGCCTCCACATTAACGCTCACGACGAAGTGATGGCGCACCTCGGCACTCTGGCGCTGTCGGTAGGAAACCGGCTGGATAATTTTCTCGAAGGATTGCCGCGGCGTTATCTGCTCACCCATCCGGCAGCGGACGTCTTGGCCCACCTCGAAATGGCTACCCGGCTGGAAAAGGATCCGGTGCAGCTTAGCTTGCGGCGTGGACGCCATTGGTACGAGCTCACTCTTGTCACGCATGACCGCGCGTTTCTCTTCGCTACCATGGCTGGTGTTCTGGCGGCTTGGGGAATGAACATCGTGAAAGCCGCCGCATTTTCGAATCTGGCCGGCAAAGTGGTCGATACTTTTTATTTCGCCGACCGCTTCCGCACGCTGGAACTGAACCTGCCGGAGTGGGAGCGCTTTCAAGCGAGCATCCTGGACGTCCTGGCGGGAAAGGTTGACCTCGATCGAATGTTGCGTGAGCGTCTGCACTCGGAGAAACGCCGCCAGCCCAAGATAAAGGTCGAGACTCGGGTCAAAATCGACGACACCTGCTCCGTGCAGAGCACTCTTGTAGAGATTATCGCTCAGGATCAGCCCGGCCTTCTTCACCGGATCAGCTCAATTTTCGCGCGCGAAAAGTGCAGCATCGAAATTGCTATCATCGAGACCGAAGGAGAAACTGCCATCGACGTTTTTTATCTCACGTCTTCCGGCTCGAAACTTTCCGTCGACCATCAGACCAACCTGCGCTCTGCTCTCCTCGCCGAATTCGCCCGCTAGCTTTTTAATTTCTTCAAGCACAGGACGACCAAAGGTCGAAGAGCTAACGGTCCGCGTAGTAACCCTCTCGCGTTTGCACGACGAGATCCTTCTGCTTCACGGTGACGTGAATCTTGTGATATCCCGGTGCAATGTCCGCTTTATCCGGAACGTATCCCAAGCCATACTGATTGCGGAGTTCTTCATCCAGCGCAGTGTAAATCTCATCGATGCTTTGTTTTTTGGAAACTTCAAAAAAACGCCCGCCTGTTTCTCTGGATATTTGCTCTAGAACTTTTTTCCCATCGGGACGCGATTCCTGGGGATATCGATGATGTCCACCACCTCCCATTCCGCCCCCGCCTCCGCCTCCGCGCCCTCCGCCGTTCCCTTGTTCCTCTCTGTCGGAAAAGAGGATCGAATACACCAGAGTGTCCGCGCGCTGAGCTGTTTCGATGGAGTTTTGCAAACTTTCCTTGCTGCCGCGGTCCACTCCGTC
>PKWH01000095.1:0-16766 GCA_003131985.1 Acidobacteriota bacterium
AAAGTCGCAGCCGACATCGGCACGCCACACGTAGTCATCAACAATGCGGGCATCGGTTTTCTCGGCCCGTTTCTCGAAACGCCCGAGAGCGCCTGGAACCAGGTACTCGGTGTGAACCTGATGGGCGTGGTCCATTTCAGCCGCGCGTTTTTGCCCTCGATGATCGCCGCCGGCGACGCGCGCCATTTGGTGAACGTCGCGTCCGCCGCCGGTCTCCACTCCGTTCCGAACCTGAGCGCCTACTCCGCTTCAAAACACGCCGTGATCGGCCTTTCCGAATCGCTCTCGATGGAGCTTATAAAAACAAATATCACCGTGACGGTCGTCTGTCCCGGAATCATCAACACGCCAATCGTTCGTAACCGTCGCGCACTAGCGCCCAGCGTGCCCGCCTCCGCACTCGAGCGGCTCGACAAACAATACCAGGCCAAGGGCGCTCATCCCTCGCTCGTCGGCTCGCGCATCGTCCGCGCCGTCAAACGCGGCGAAGACCTCGTACTCGTCGGCCCCTCCGCCGCTACCGTCTACCACCTCCGCCGCCTGGCCCCGCGTTTCCTCCACAAAGCCGGCGTCTCCGGCGCCCGCTCCCTCGGCTATCTCTGGTCAGACTAAGGTCCCGCCGACTGTTTCGTAGGGGGCACGTCTCGCGCACCCCGTCTCGACCGAGAATCCCGCCGAAGATTTTCTTTGTAGGGGCGCAGCATGCTGCGCCCGGTGCAGAATTACCAACGACCCAGCCCTTTAGCCAACACCCGTCGGGGACGTTCTGTATAATGTGCGCCTTACTATCAGCAGGAGGCGTCATGAGATCGATCGCAGGCCGAATTGTTCTGGTGGCCGTTGCTATCCCCCTGATCCTCACGTGGTATGCGCATCGCGGCCGAAGCGTCGTTGCGGCCCAGCAGCGCACGCCGCTAATGGCGACGCGGATGTTCACAGGCGCCGACGGACTGTCGCACGTCGAACAGGTCAATGTGAAATTCTCTCCTGTGGCGGGAGCGCCGGCAACTGTGGAAGAGTCGGAGCCGATGAAAGCCGCCAAGTCCTACGTCGTGCGCCTGGCTCCCGGTTTCTTCGAAGACTGGCACAACGCGGACGCGCGCCGCTACGTGCTGCCCATTTCCGGCCGGGCAGATGTCGAAGTAGCAGGCGGCCAAAAGTTTTCGGCGGAACCCGGACGAATCTATATCGCGGAAGACTTGACGGGGAAAGGCCATACCTTCCGCGTGGTGGGCACGGACGACTGGGTTGCGCTGTTCGTCGACTTCGCCCAGTAGTCGAACACCCACAGACGCGAACTCGCGTTTACAATTCCTGGGTCATCCATAACTTCATGTCGTGGAAATCCAGCGACAGCACCGAGTGCTCGAACAGCGCGTGTCCCACCGTAGCGTCGAACAGCTCATCCGGCAAATGAACGGCTGGCCCAGCAAAGTAGAGCGGAGCATCTTTGGCAAGCACGCGCGGGCCGAAGGCCTCCGTTTTCGCCTGCGTTTCCATCATGTCCACACCACCGTCAGTATATTTCACAAACTGCTTTTTCGTAGTCTTGGCTTCTTCACTTAGGTCCAGTTTTTTAACCGACGGCGGATAAATCAGCATTGTTCCCGTAAAAAGTGTGTCGATCTGCGCCGTGATCGGTTTCGAGTTCACCGAGAAGCCCGTACTCACGACGATCGGCGGCCCTTCTTTCCCAAAAGTTGGCGTCGTGATCGTGCCGCAGAATCCGGGGCACGCCAATTCGGCCGTGAGTCGATCCGAAAAGCGCACCGTCCGCCGAACGTAGTCGAGTTCCAGCAGCCGGTCCTTGAACGCCGTATAAGCGAGCGCACCGTCGGCAGCCGGCATGTGATTGGCCTTCACTTCAGAGGCTAGGTCCATCACGACTATTTTCACGTCGCCCAGCGACGCATCTCCAAGTTTCACGCCAGCAAGCACCGAAATGCCGTAACCGGCTATGGGCTTTCCGTCGGCGCCCTTGGCTGGAGCCACAGCTAATCCCAAACCTTTCGCAACCTCCGTATCGAGAATGGAATTTACGTTACCCGTATCCACTAACAATCGAAGATGTTTTCCGCTCGCCAGCGTAACGTCCACGCACGGCAAGCCGGAGCAATCCAGCATCTTGGTCCCGCGAAGCGCAGGCACCTGTGCCCTCGCAGCGGGAAGATTGGAGATAAAGAAAAGGATCAAAAGGAAATATGGGCGGAATCGTCGCAAGGATGAACCTCCTTATCCCAAGTTGAACGTGTAGACGAACGGCGCGGACAAACGTTAGCCATCACAGCAGACTGGCGAGTTGCCAATTCTCGCTAATCATCGAAGTGAACGCTTATCTCTTGCGGGTTTTGATGGCGGCTAGCCTCTTAACCAATCACTACGACTTTCTTCTGGCTCGTCATTTCCGCGGCGGGGGAACTCTCAGCGGTCTTTTCATCGCGTCATCCATCGTCTCTTCCGTCGCCTCCGATGCAGCTTTATTTCCTTCGTTGATCAGCCGATCTTCCATTTCATCATCCCGCGTTCGCGCCTGCGGAAATTCAAACCCACAATGAGAGCACTTGCCCGCCGACGTAGACATCTTCCCGCACTTCGTACACTGTCTCGCTTCCATAATCTCTCCTGCCGCGAGTCTCTCCCGTCGCGACTCTCGGATCTGTTTTACTGAAGCTCCACTCTCGTTCCCAAACCCGCGTACAAATACTTTTCGCCGTACGCTTTTTTCAGTCGCGCAAATGCCGGTTCGCCCGTGCAATGTCCCGGAGCGATTCTCTCCACCTTCCACTTGGTCTTTAGATTCTCCACCAGCGCGTCAATCTCTTCCACCGGCGTGGTAACCAGGTGCAAACCGCCAAACACAACCTCCGTCCTGGGATCCACCGCGCTCGCCGCTTGCAGGATCGCTTCAATACCCGCGTGCGAACATCCATCCACCAGCAGCAGTCCGTTCGGCCGTTTGATCGCGAGCGTCAATTCCGGCAACTCCAGCGTCCCTTGCTTCTGCGAAACCGTGCGCACCAGGAAAATTCCCGGCGATACTTCCGTCAATTGATTTACGAGCACAAAGTTCCCGGTGTCGTACAGCTTGCCAGACGTTAAATGATCCGGCTCCGCTCCGCTGAAATACCGCATGTTCGCGGGCAAGCTGTCATCCTCCCGAAAAAACGTTTTTGGAATCGGCGCTCCGCCAAATCCATTGGCCCCATCCGCGGGCACATACACCGTAACGTTCGGATTCACGCTCAACACATATCGCAATCCCGTGGCGTGATCGGCATGGCGATGCGAGATCACCACAAAATCCAGCTTCGTCAGATCGATGCCCAACGCCTTCACGTTATGTTCAAAGATCGCTGCATTATTCCCGGTGTCGAACAAAATCCGCTTTCCGTTGTGCTCCACAAACGCAGAAAATCCCCAATCTTTCGTCAGCTCCTTCGATTCCCCAAACGCGTCGTAGAGAATCGTCACCCGATCCTGCGCCCGGCAAGGCCCTGCCGCCACGCACACCAGCACAAACGCCACAATTTTCAGAACATGCTTTCGCACAGAACACCTCCAAGATGCCTATCCGGGTTCAACGCATACCTCGACCCTGTTCCCTTCTAAATCCTGAAACCGGTATCTTAAACCCGATTGCCCACGCGTAATCGGATTATCGGACACACAAACGTAACCGCGTTCAATCAGGACTTAGATAGCCTAAGCGTCGAGACAAGCTGAGATTTCTTTCGCAAAAGCGATACGATATGCCAATGCCCAAGGCGATTGTCGCGATCGGGGGAGGGTTGATCAGAACGAAGGGGACAGCTGCGATTGATCGGGAAATCATCCGGCTTTCGGGTAAGAAAAATCCACAATTGCTTTTCATTCCCACAGCGATGTCGGATTCCGAAATATATTGGAAGTGCGTCCAGAAGTACTTTGGTGGATTTTTAAAATGCAAGACGGATGTCTTGTTCCTTATAAAAGACCGGTCCTCGAAAAAGCAGATCAGCAAGAAAATTCTATCGGCGGACATCGTCTACGTGGGTGGCGGAAATACCCTGCTCATGATGCCTCTTTGGAGGAATCTGGGAGTCGATAAGCTTCTCAAATCGGCTTACGAGAACGGGACGGTTCTCTCCGGCATTAGCGCAGGATCAATCTGCTGGTTTGAGTCCGGACATTCAGATTCGATGGCTTTCTACAACCCGCGAAAATGGGAGTATATCAACGTCCGGGGCATGGGGCTGATCCAAGGAATTCATTGCCCGCACTACAACAGCAGCACTCTGGGCGTCCCGCGGAGAAAGCATTTCCGGGACATGATTCGCAGAATCGGCGGCATCGGAATCGGGATTGAGAACAACTGCGCGATCGAGTTTATAGACGGAAAATTTTACAAGGTCATCTGCTCCCGAAGTTACGCTAAGGCATACACAGTGTTCAAGAGTGGTGGTGAAGTAGTTGCCGCACAAATACCAAAGCGCCGGCGACTCGCGCCCATCGGGTCGCTCCTTCATCGATCCACGCCACAATCCAATTGACGCGACCAGCGGGCGGGTGGCCAGCCCTTCCGCGCGGCACCATAATGCTGACCCTCGGAGTTGTATTGAACACTTCGGAAAAGTTCTGCGCGAGCAATCGCTAGCCATCACGCATTCATAGAAAAATTGAAAAGCCTGTGAAAGTACTGGGGAGTTTAAAAGTGGCTAAAGAGTCCGATTAAAATAATAAACGGAATCGGCACGCCCAGAAGCAGCAGCAAAATTGAACGCATTTTTAATTCTCCTTGATCAAAATCTTTTACCTCAAACCATAATTACGCGATCGCGTTGTCTTCCGCCGATCGTCGCTGCGAAGCTGGCGCAAAATGCGCCGATCAAAAGGGCCAGGAATGCCCAATACATCGAGTGTGCGAGCATCTTCCGAGCTTTATCCGCAGCTTGCTGCGCCTGCGCGAATACGTCATCCACCCGCCGTGCGGCATCGGGCTCGCTCGCTCCGGTCCTCGCAGTCACCAGACGCGTGAGATACGCCTTGTCCGCAGTCGGGAGCTCGCCCTGCCGAATCCCGTTCGCAAAAATAATGCCCACCTCGCGTCGGGCTGCGGCATCGTTCGGCTCGGAAGTGGCAGAGTTCGATCGCAGCAGCATATCCACGAAGTATGCGTGCGCCTCAACTCCACGCTCCTGCCCCACTCCGGCTGATGTTGATTCCGCTTGCGCCACACGTCCCACCATTGCCGCCGCTGCCGACGTCAGAAACGCAGCCGTCATCACCAGACTGACAGCCCACACCAAGAATCCGTGCGCCGTATCGCGGAAATAAACCTCGTCTGTATGTATGTTGACCCACTTCGTCCGAAGCCTTCCCGCCAGATAACCTCCCATCGACGACGCGATAAGCTGGATCAGGATAAACCACCCGATCGCTCCTTTACCTATCTCTGACCCGGACGCGCCCATACTCGCCCACGGTGAGATCGCGGAAAGCCCAATGCCTGTTCCCAGAGCGAGAAGTATCAGGGATAAGGCCGCGGCTACGAACGCGCCCGCAAACACAGCCGCCCAGGACACACCGGACGACCGCGCTTCATTCCTATCCTCGTACTCTGCTCGCCGACCTTGATCATGAACTGGAGCTGCTGGGGATTCCATGCGCGTATTTACTCCTTATTTGATTGGAAAGTGAACGTAAGGGCCTTTCATCGAAATACATAAACAACACTTCACATTCGCAGCCCATAGGGTAGAGCGTGTAAACGTCCAAGATGAATGCTGTAGAGAAGTTTCCTCAGGAAGCCGTCGTCACCGGAAGACTGATTAGGATAGTTGTCCCTTCGTTGCTCGATCGCACTTCAAACTCGCCTCCCAGCCCTCTGACGCGTTCCCGCATGCCGCTCATCCCCACCCCAACCACGCAGGCGCCTGAACTGATTCCCGCTAGAGTCTCGGGTGACATCCCCTTCCCTTCATCGCAAATCTCCAGGTTAATGCGCTTAGCATCGCACTCGATGGAAACCCGAGCAACATGACTTCCCGAGTGCCGGTGAATGTTGACCAGGCTTTGTTGGACCACTCGGAATATTGCCGTCTCCGTGTTTTCCTCCATTCGCGGCAGATCCTCCGGCATTTGCAAATCCACCTTGATACCGCTGCGTTCGGAGAATCCCTCGAGATACCAGGAAAGAGCCGAACGAAGTCCCAATTCGTCGAGCAGAGGCGGGTGCAACAGATAGGACATCGTTCGAATTTCAGAGTTACAATGCGCAACAACTGTTATTGAGTTCGAAATGCGTTCCTGTTCCTCGGGTGAAAGCGCGACAGCGTCACGAAGCAATGCATCAAGGTTCATTTGAATTGCTGCCAGGTCTTGTCCCGCGCTGTCGTGAAGTTCGCGGGCCAGCCTCCGCCTCTCATCATCTTGCGTCTTCAATAAACGGCGAGATAGCTCTCTGAGTTGCATGCTCTGCTGTTCCACTTCCTCGGTACGAACGCGAACTTGCTCTTCCAGCGTCTCCGCAAATTGACGGTTTTTCTCCTGCGCATTCATTAGATCGGTGACGTCAGCTCCGGTGGGGTGAAGGAAAATGATTTGGCCGTTTTGGTCGCGAATGGGATCAAGGGCAAAATCGACCATTCGCTCGCTGCCGTCTGCCCAACGGTAGGCAAGCACTTCCCGGTAGCTGTTTCCTTGCGCAACCAAAGGTGTGGCAGCTCGAATTTTAGCTTGCGACTCCGGACAACTCTGCCACCATCCGCACTCCCAAAAAGGCCGTCCCAGGACGTCTTCTGCCCGATAACCGCAGACCTCCAGACAGAGTCGGTTCGCGTCCAGAATGATCCCGTCGGCAGTCATCACGCCCGCAAAAACCGTCGTTTGTTCGAACACCGCCCGGAATTTTGCGGTAGCTGCGTTAGCCTCTGCAAGCGCGCGGCTGAGGTGCTCCTGGGATTCCGCAATCGCATCGCGCGATTCCAATATTTGATAAGCCGAGGAGGCAAATGTCCCTAAGGACCTCATCAGCCGCTCGTCTTCGGCGTCGAACCTGCGGGCATCGGAATGCGCAACCGCCCAGATCGTGCCGACAGCTTTTCCTCTCACATAGAATGGAACCAGGAGCGCCTCTTCCACCGGAGGCTCGACTGGTTGAAAATAGGTGTAGCGCCGTTCGACGTGGGTGAACAGCAGCGGGGTATTGCGATCCAGCACGTCGCCACAGGGCCCGAAGTCGCGAGGAGTGCCGCCTCCGATGTGTGGTTTCCATACACCGGAGATCGCCGGCCAGTAGAACCTCTTTCCGCCATCGTCCCGCGTCAGCAGGCTTATCCCCGCCGACTCAGCTTGGCAAACCGCCAGGAGCGTATCGGCCAGTACCTGAAGAATAGTGCCCGGCGAGTCCGCAAGTGCGCGGGCCAGCGCCACTATCGCGGAGTTCTCCTTCGCGTAGTCCGGCTGGCGCGGCTTGCGATTCCGCAATTTCTCCGTGCACAGGATTGCTTCCAATGGCAGGGCACCGGCAGGAACCGGTGTACGATCTCCGCTCGTCTGGCCTCCTGGAGAGCTACTACTCACGCTGCTCTCCGTCGCTCGGAACTGTGCCGAAATCCTGAAGTCATAAGACACCTCCACCCAGGAAGCAGATGAGATCCGCGAATCGCCCCGCGCGTAAACACCCACTTGCCTGTCATGCTGACTCCATCAAGAAGTCCCTACACACCATGCACGCAGCTATCAATCGCTCTATTCTCCGGCTTCCGCGGGCGCTCAAGGTAACCCCAGGATTATAGAAATCCGTGTCACCGCATACTGTTCACTTTTGCTCACTTTTCAAATTCCCCTTTTTGGGCTACCTTAGGTTTTTCACAGGCTAGCAAAGCGAGGTGCGGAAGGTTTCTCGTGAGAAGCTCCAAGGCCAAAAATAAATCGCGGTTTGACGCCGCGAAATATCTGGAAACCGCCGGAGTTAAGCGCAAGATCGAGACGTATCGCAAGGGACAGCTCATCTTTTCCCAAGGCGATGAATGCTCGACGGTTCACTATCTCCAGAAGGGTGCGGTGAAGCTCACCGTTCTTTCGCCCGCTGGGAAAGAGGCCGTTATCGCGATACTGTTCGCGGGCGAGTTCTTCGGCGAAGGTGCATCGCAGGTCAGCCTCTCCGGATCGCCACAGCCACAGCAACCGAGCCTACTTCTACACTGGCGATAGAGAAAAAAGAAATGCTGCGAGTGCTTCACGCAGAGCACGAGTTCTCCGATCGCTTTGTTGCCCACATGTTGAAGCGCAATGTTCGTGTAGAAGAGGATTTGGCCGACCAGCTTTTTAATTCCAGCGAAAAACGGTTGGCACGAGCTCTTTTGCTAGTGGCCAGATATGGGAAGGAAGTTGGGCCGGAAAAAGTTGTTGCCAAAGTTTCTCAGGAAACCCTGGCGGAGATGGTAGGAACCACTCGAAGCCGGGTAAGCTTTTTTATGAACAAGTTCCGAAAGCTCGGCTACATCAAGTACAACGGCGCCTGCAAATCAACAGTTCTCTTCTTCGTGTCGTACTCCGCGATTGAACCCCATTCGAAGCACTTGAACAAAGCTCGAATACATATTTAATTCATGGAAGGCGGGTGGCCACCCCTTCCGTGCCGAACGCTTAGCTTTTTCGTGTGCCGCACTCTTCGAATTGTGAAGGGCGGCGGCNNNCCTCCTCACGGAATCACAGCGTTGGCCTGTTGCCCGCCGTCCTCACGTTTCACGACGAGAGTCTTTGCCCAACGTCTCAATGCAGATCAGGTGCGTTGGATGGTCTTTTGTAGATTACTTTCTTGTTCTGAACTATCTCCCATACAGGCTGCCCGTGAGTGCTGAAAGCAATTGCGTCATGTTTTTCGTTCTCCGTCCAAACTGTCGCGCCGCTGTCCGCGTTGGCATAGGCAGTGAAGACCTGATCACGCTCTGAATCGAGGGTGATGAGCGCTGCCAAGTCGCCGGAATCGGATGTTACGTAGCCACCGCGCTCATTCCCCTTGGGATCGAATATCAAGATGCCCGATACAGGGCCGTCGCGTTTTACACGCTTTCCCAGGATGAGCGGATCCGGAAGAGGGGCAGCAATCACGACCCGTTCCGTCCCTTTGTCATCCACAACGGCGAGACGCTTCACCGTCAGCGACTCGGGCGGAGCCATAGCCTGCACCACCCCTCGATACCCAAAAAGAAGCACATATGCGGTCAGGGCAGCACAGCACACCGCCAATAACACAACCCTGCGCTCAAGACTTGCAACACGCCGTTGTAGACCCTCTAGTTTTTCGGACATTCGACCCCCTCGTGTGTGCAACCGGCGGCTGGCGCACACTTTATCTTTTAGTTTCATGACTGCACATTGCGGCAGCGCGGATAGTACCACGCGACTAGTTCACTACTTAGTTTCCTCGCGGGTGGCTGACCCCTTCCGCCCGGCACCGGAGTTTACTCAAAGCGCGATTGAAACTCGTGGGGTGCCGTTGCAAATTTTTATGTCGCGGATAGCCGCGATCAGCTTCCTTATGCTTGGTGGGTCGTGGGCTTTAGCCACTAGATAAAAAGCCGCAAACGACCTGCTTCCTTTCTGCGGAATTTTCGCCGAGCCTCGCGCCTGGCAGGTTCGACCTGCGATCTCACCTTCCCTTCTTGACGCAGTCAGGTCGGACTCTCGCTTTAGAATGCGAAAATTTGAAAAGAACACAGCACGCAAGTCCTTGCCTTCCGCATCCCAACTTCCTATCATTGTTCCGATGAAAATTTGGCTTAGAACGGAAGCTGAGCGGGGCGGCGAGCAATCGGCGCGGCAGCATTCCTCCGCCAATCCGACCTCGCCAAAGTCGCCTTGGTCGCTCCAACGCCCCGTTTCGAGCGATACGTCGCCGGCCAAAGATCCCGCCGACCACCGTCCAACCATTTATCAGGCGGGCTCTAGCCACTCGCCACTAGCCACTCGCCACTGCTCTCACATTTCTAACCGGTTCTGGCCCGCAAACAGAAGTTGCAGAAAACAAACCATTAAACCCTGTCTAACCGGGGCCAGAACTGCACAGTGTCGCGCGCGATTTTCAACCGCAAAGCTTCAATCCCGCGACCGCCATCCTCTATCTACTAGCGACTTGCTCGCCCTGACGCAGGGAGCGCCACTAGCCGCTGTCGTTTCTAATCGAGAATTCCTGGTATTAGAAATTCCGCAACTTATTGAAAACAAACACCGCCGACCCGTTCTAATCGAGAACTTTGAACCAAACTCTGCTCCCAGTTTTCGACCCTTTGCAACGGCCGCCTTTTTACCCAGAGGAGCAAAGGCCAGCCGTGCAGCCTCTTCTCTTACCGAAATCCCGCGCAATCACTTCACCGCGCACGGAGCCGTTTGATGCCCCCGATTCGTCCTTTCGACAATTCGGCCATCGCCCGAGGCGCCGACGGCATCGCGCGTTACCTCAACCGCCCGCAATCGCTGGTTCACATGCTGCGCGCCACCGTCGATAAGTGGCCGAACAAGGAAGCCCTCGTCGAATTGGGCGGCGAGCGAATTAACTATACGCAACTCTGGGACCGCTCCACTCGCGTAGCCGGCGGCCTGCTCGCGATGGGAGTCCAGCGCGGTGACCGCGTCGCGATCCGCCTCGGCAACAGCATAAATTGGTGTTCGGCTTTCTTCGGTGCTCTGATGGCGGGCGCGGTCGTAGTCCCGGTGAACACGCGTTTTTCCGAATCCGAAGTCGAACATGTGGTCACCGACTCGGGCAGCAAGGTCGTCATCATGCCAGGCCAGCCGCTTCCGGATGGTGCGCCCTTCGTGGCAGAAGATCTGAAGCCGCAAGACCTCGCCGCTATTTTCTACACGAGCGGCACCACCGGATTCCCTAAGGGCGCCACCACCACGCACGAAGCATTTCTCTCGAATATCGAAACTTGCCGCCGCATCAGCGATCTGCCTTTCGATGGCAGCAGCCGCGCTCTTATTTCCGTGCCGCTGTTTCACGTCACCGGCTGCAATAGCCAGTTGTTGCCGGCGTGCGAAGGCGGTGGCACCACCGTGATTATGCCGGTGTTCGACGTGAAACTTTTCCTTCGCACTATCGTCGAAGAGCGTCTGAATATTCTCACCACCGTACCCGCCATCTATTGGCTCGCGATCAACCAGCCGAACTTCCGCGATGTCGACACGTCCGCAATCAAGTGGTGCACCTACGGCGGCGCGCCCACACCTCCCGACCTGGTGGCGAAAATCACGGAAGCGTTTCCCAACGCGCGCCTCGGCAACGGCTTCGGACTTACCGAATGCTGTTCCGTAGCGACTTTTCTGCCACACGAATATTCCAAATCGCGGCCAGAAACGGTCGGCTTCGCCGCGCCCGTAGTCGATCTGAAGCTGGCCGACGTAGATCCGCACACCGCCGTGGGCGAGCTGTTGATCCGCGGCCCCAATGTGAGCCTGGGCTACTGGAAGAATCCGCAAGCCACGGCAGAAACGTTCGTTGACGGCTGGCTGCACACCGGCGACATGGCGCGTCTCGACGAAGAAGGCTTCGTGCAGATCGTCGATCGCAAAAAAGACATGGTGAATCGCGGCGGCGAAAACGTTTACTGCGTGGAAGTGGAAAACGCGCTGGCCGCGCATCCCGCTGTCTTCGAAGTCGCCGTCACCGCCGTCCCGGACACTGTGATGGGCGAAAAGGTCGGAGCTGTGATCGTTCCGAAGCCCGGACAAACCCCGGCGATCGCCGACATTCTAGCTTTTGCGCGCACACACCTCGCGGATTTCAAGGTCCCGCAATATATCGTCCTCCGCACAGCTGCGCTCCCGCGCAATCCCGGCGGCAAAGTCATCAAGAAGCAGATTCGCCAGGATACAGAGTGGGGCAAGCAAGTGTGGTAGTCCCCCAAATTTCGCAAGCCATGCTCGCCAAAACGTCCGGCGCCACGCCACGCCGATGCAACCCGCCCGTCTCTATTAAAATTTGAAACATGTGCAATTTTGAACAGTCTCGGCGAAGTAGGTCGCTCTAGCATTGTCCACTTTTTGAGGACACACCGATGACGAGCGCGAAACTCGACCCGGCAACCAAGAGTGCCGCGACTCCACGCGCCAACGCAGCCGAACAAGTCAGACCCGGTACCTCCAACAATTCCATTAAGGAACCGAATTCCGCAATTGATACGCGGCCAGAACGGACAAGCGGCGGTCCGTTCCAGTGGAATTTGAAGTGATTGCACAAGGGAGACTTAAGAGCCGATGCTCGCATTGCTTAGGCCTTTCATTTGCATACCTTTGGATCGCAAAAGCGTGAAAGGTTTCCGTGCCGCTGAAGAGAGCAAATGGAATCGGCAAGGAGGCAGTGAAAAATTGCGGAATCGTGTGATGCCAATGCTGGCAAATTCTAGGGCTTCTCGCGTTCTTCTATTGTCGGTCCTATGTATTTGTCTATTGGCCATCGCATCTGCTGCGGCCTACGGTCAGCAGGCGCCCGACAAGGGCGCGCAACCACCCAGCCCGCCAGCGCCTAGCACAGCCTCACCATCAGCTTCGCCCGCGGCTTCATCCGAAGCTCCCCAGTATGTGGGAGCGCAGACCTGCAAGGCTTGCCATGAAGACCTCTACAATAGCTGGGAGAAAAGCGCGCACTGGCAGCAGACGTACAAGGAAGGCGGGATCGCGAAGCACGGCTGCGAGGATTGTCACGGTCCCGGTTCGGCTCACGTCGCGGGCGGCGGCGACAAAACGAAGATTTTCATTTTTGGCGAACACTCTTCCAAGGAAATCAACGCCCGGTGCCTGACCTGCCATGCCAGCGGTGCGCAGCACATGAATGCCATCAACTCGGAGCATTCGAAAAATAACGTCAGTTGCGTCTCCTGCCATTCGCCGCATCACGGCAAAGATTCGGATTTTTTGCTCGTAAAATCCCAGCCCGAGCTTTGCTATGGGTGCCATCTCCAGCAAAAAGCCCAGTTCGACATGCCGTTCCATCATCGAGTGAACGAGGGCCTGATCCAGTGCAGCGATTGCCACAACGTGCACGGCACGGTGAAGCCTCACCAGGTGCGGACTTCTTCCACGCAGGACGCTGTTTGCTTCAAGTGCCACACGGACAAGCAGGGACCGTTTGTGTTCGAACACGCGCCCGTGAAGGTGGATGGATGCGAGTCGTGCCATTTGACTCACGGCGGACCAAATCCTCACATGTTGAAGCTGAGCAACGTCAATTTGCTTTGCCTGCAGTGCCACACGACGTCAAGCTTCAGCAGCGCGCCGGGAGCCCCTTCGTTCCACAACCAAGCCAGCTTTTTCCAGTCGTGCGTGTTGTGTCACTCGCAGATTCACGGCTCTAACTTCGATCCAACCTTCTTCAAATAGGAGCCGCGATGACCTCGATTTCAGCAAGAGCGCCGACAAAACCAGAACGCGGCTTCCAATCTCAGGGAGAAAAGCCGTGAAAGGTCGCGTGGGAGTTCGCTCGATTCCTCTTGCCATTTTCGTCATGGCGCTTTTCTTTTCGCCTACTGTTCGGGCTCAAGACGACTCCGGACAATCGAAAGGAATTAATTCCGGCGATTATAATATCCATTCGTCAATCGAAGCCGGGTATCGAGCGAGCGAAATCAACGGCAACCAAAACACCTACGATACCTTCGAGAACCTCAACTCAGGCCTCCGGCTCTTCGACTACACGCTAGAGATGCGCTCGCTCGATCACAATGGANNGTTACGCGCCTGCGCGTCGGAAAGAATAAATGGTACGACTTTCGGCTGCTGTTCCGCCGCGACAAGAACTTTTGGGATTACAACCTATTCGCCAATCCCTTGAACCCGGCCTCGTTGAACCCCCCGGGTTCTTTGAGCACCGGCTGCTTCGTGGGTCCGCCCACGACGACTTTCCCGCAGGGCGCTCCGGCATTCTGTTCGACTCCTGCAGTACCGCAGAACCATTCGCTTAGTTCACTGGATCTTGTGCGCCGCATGCAGGATTACGATCTCACTCTGCTTCCGAATTCGGCGATTCAATTCCGGTTGGGCTATTCGCGGAATCGCAACGAAGGACCTAGCCTTTTTACCACCGACGGGGGAACTATTTCGGCATTCAATCAAACGAACAGCTACACGACGAATGCCTATCGCGCTGGAGTCGATATTCGAATCCTGCCGCGAACAACGTTTTCTTTCGACGAGTTCCTCAGTTACTTCAAGCAAGACAACTTCGTTACCGATAACCCCGTGGCCAATCCGCAGAATTTCGGGTTTATCCTCGCGAACCCTACAGCTTTGGGTACGCCGAATGGCACACCGGTAGATTTGGGAAATATTTGGAGCACGCAAACGCCCTCCGAGGTACTCCCGTGCGCGACTCCGATCGTGGCCGGCACGACTAATACCGCCAACCCCACGTGCAACGGGTTCTTGTCCTATAGCCAGGTAGGAAATCCGCGAAATTTTATGCCCACGGAGCGGTTCCGCTTCCAATCGAATTATTTCAGGAATTTCGAAATGTCCGGCTCGGTCGGTTACAGCACTAGCAACAACCAGATCCCGAATTTCCTGGAGACCGTGGACGGATTCACTGCGCGCACCGCCGAGCGCGGTAGTACGACCAGTGGTCCGGCGAATGCAAAGCGCGTGTCCGTGAATGCGAATTGGTCGGGTGTGTATTCCATAACTGACAAGCTCCGCATCCTCGACGAGTTTCGCTATGACAACTGGCGGATTCCGGGGATGTGGGCGCTCGACGAAACCAATATTTTTGGCACAGGTTTTCCGGGCTTGGCAGGTTTGCAGCAGAGCGAAGCCGTGTTCAACGCGGCCAATTGTCCTCCGGGCTCCAACGCCGTGACTTGCCCGCAGCATTTGGGTCCGACCGCTACGTCGGCGGGCTCGGCCGCGGATGTGATCACGGGCCTGGCTTCAACGTTTCTAGGCCAGAACTTGAAATCAAATACTTTGGAGCTTCAATACGATTTCAACAAGCGCGTGAGCGCTCATATCGGCTATCTCTACACAAACCGAACCATCGCCCAGTTTGGCCAGGACGGCCCAACCAACACCGACATGATCTATTTTCCAGGTGGGGCAGGCGCCACGGCAGCAACCGATTTCTTCGCCGCGCGGGGTAGTTGCAACCTGTTGACAAACCCCTCTTTCACAGGCTGTACGCTCAATCCAGATGGGTCGGTGACGTTTATCGCTCCCGCGGCTGCCAGTCCAACTCGAAGTCTAACAACCATCAACGAGAATGCGCTGTTGCTGGGAGCGGTCGTGCGGCCCATGGAGGCTCTGCGCATCACTGGCGATCTGGAGTTCGGTTACAACGACAATTCCTATACGCGGATCGATCCGCGGCAAGTGCAGTCGTATAAAATCCATGCGAATTACAAACCGCGGCCGTGGGCAATGCTCGATGGCGCGGTTGAGATTCATGAGAACCGCGACAACGTCTCGTTCGTGGACAATCTGGAGCACGACCGCTCGTACAGTTTTTCCGCACTTCTGATGGCGAATCAGCGCTTGTCCATCGATTTCGGGTATAACTACTGGAACGTCTTCACGCAGTCCGAGATTTGTTTTAACTATTCCACAACTTTTACTTTTCCGAATCCCACACCGCCTCCCGCTACGCTGACTGGAATTGCGAGCAGCTCTCCTCCCGGAGTCGCCACGACTGCTTGCCCGATTCCAAACGCGTCCGTCGGGGCGCCGCCGACCGCAACTCCGCCTGGAACGGGGCTGGGGGCGCTTTCCACCTACGGCAGCACCGATCATTTCGCTCATGCGGCGGTGATGTGGAAGCCCACAAAGCGAGTGACGGCGATGCTGGGTTATGGCGGCAGCTTTGTCCGCGGCAATACCATTTTCCTGAACCCTCTCACGCCTTCCGGCACGCTCGATTTCAATTATCAACGGCCGTACGCGTCGATCGCGATCGCCGTCTATCGAAACGTCACCTACAAGATGTCTTGGAATTATTACGGTTTCACCCAAGCGGGAAACACCAGCCCGTTTGGACTTGCAACGATTCAGTCGGCGAACTTTAACGGCAGCAATGCCACATTCTCGTTCCTGTATGCGTTTTGAAGCGCATGAATCTGACACATGATGGCTATGTCTCAACAATTCTCTTGGGAGGCATGAAATGAAATATCGAATGGTTCGAACGGGGTCCGCAGTTCTTCTGTTGGCCGCCCTCGTACTAGTAGTTGCCGCACCCTCGCATGCGCAGGATGGTGCCGCTCTTTACAAAGCCAAGTGCGTCGGATGTCACTCAGACGATGGAAGCGGCAGCGGGCCTACAGGGAAACAATTGGGAGTGAAGGACCTGCGTTCCGACGAGGTTCAGAAACAAACCGACGCGCAGTTGAGCGATAGCATAACGAACGGCATGGGGAAGAAAATGCCTGCATACAAAGGCAAATTGACCGATGGTCAGATTAGAGGTCTCGTCGCCTACATTCGCGACTTAGCGAAAAAGAAATAGCAAACGCGGGTTCCGGCACTGAACCACCGCCGCCTTCACTCACGGAGGAACCAGCAAGAAGCCTTGTGATTGGGATTCTTATTTGCCAAATTGCGCTGAGCGTTGTAAAGACCACTATCTTCCAGCCCGCAGCCCTCGTCAGGGAAGGACGTATCAAGAAGATGGCAGCCAATACCTTCCGCCAACAACCCAAACTCCTGGTATTAGAAGCCTGGTGGGTCCTCCTCATTCTTGACGGGATGGAGTATCGCTCGAACAGTATTTGTTAAGACAGGCGCTAGTTCACTTCGATGGT
>PKWH01000095.1:16786-18195 GCA_003131985.1 Acidobacteriota bacterium
TGGCCCGTAATCGCGGTCTCCTGCGACGTAGTAGAACGATTGATGGCCACGAACACGAACCTGCCCGGAGTGGTGCTGTCGGAACTCGCGTAAACCACGACGTTTTGCACGTTGCTGGATGTGGATTGCAGCGAGGTGTTGCCGAAGTTGGCGCCGGCTCCATCGAAATCGCGGAATGCGCGGAAACCCGCGAGGGCGTAAGGATAAGTTCCATTCGGAGGCCAAAAGCTCGCCGCGAAGAGGCCTTGCGCGCCGAAGATGCCTAGATTGTCTGCTTGGGCGATGGTGCCCGCGATGTGGTTCCAGCCGCCGTTCTCATATTCCGTGATGGAGATTTTCATGCCGGGGAATTCGGCGTTGATCTTGGCCCGGAGACGTCCCAGGAGGTTGATCGGTGTGCTGCCAAGTTCCTCGTAGATCCATGGATTGCTGTTGGTGGAGTCGGTGAACGTTGGATCCCAAAGCGCTCGAGGACTCTGCACGATTAGCTGGACCTGCGCATCGGTCAAGGTTGTACCGCTCAGGTCGGTGGCTCGGTTTCCATTTGCATCGTACTCTTCAACGTACCAATGGAAATCGTACACATCGACGAGTGGCTTGCCGTAGGTAGCCGACGCGGTGCTTAACGCGGCGAGGTATTTGTCCGGGAACCAATTCGCGCCGCTCGGAGTGGCGCTCAATTCTCCTTGCCAATTGTAGATGCCCTGAAATCCGTAGTGAACCGGCCCGAAGATCACCATGTCGGGAAATTGATCTTTCAACGCTTCCGTGAGCGTGATGGTCTTCGCGATGTAGTTGGCCGAAGTGACGGGATTCGGTCCCTGCACTTCCAAATGCGTCGAGTTCCAAAGCTCCGGCTCGTTATCCAAACTGACGAAGGTGGGGTGCGCGGGATTCGTCCCGAAGATGCCCATCCCGGAAAATTTCTGATCCAAAGCCCAGACGAATTCGTCCATGTACACGTTGGCGTCGGTGGTAGGCGGCGTGAGCGTGAAGGGAGCGCTGGAGACTGTGCTCTTTTGGTCGACCACCTGCTTGAAGCGCGTCAAATCCGGCGGATTGGCAACGCTTACCGGGCCGCTTTCGTCGCCGGCCACCAAGCCTTGAAGCTGGACGGTGATCAAGCTCGCCAGGCCGTTGGATTGATCTCCTGCGATGAAACTCCGCACCGCTTCTGCCGGGACCGTGCTGCTGCTCAGAAAGTCGTCGTTTTCGTATTCGAAGTCGCTGCCCGCATTTGACGCGTTGGTCTCCCAATTGTAGGCAGTCCAGCGGTTGCCGCCGTCGCGATCGAAAGTGAGCTGCGGCGGAGCCCCGGTGATTCCGGAAAAGAAATTAATGCCGTAAATCCAAGGCGAAATCGGCCTGGTTTGCGCTGGATTGATAGTAATCGTCACGTTGGGGGCCAC
>PKWH01000146.1:0-2787 GCA_003131985.1 Acidobacteriota bacterium
TCGCTGGAAGCTCTCCAGAACTACACTGCGGGTTATTCCGAGATGGACCAGGGCCAATTTCTGGCCGCTGTCCCGTTGTTTGAGCGCGCCATTGCACTCGATCCAAATTTCGCGATGGCTTACTTCATGCTCGGCGTCGCGTTCAACAATGCCGGGGACATAGAGCGCAGCCGGGAATACACACAAAAAGCTTTCGGTTTGATCGACCGAGTTTCGGAGTTCGAGCGTGACCTCATTGCGGCTACCTACTACTCATATGAGGGCCAGTCTGACAAAGCGATTGACGCAAATCGGTTGGGTATCCAGAACTATCCCCGCTTTTGGGGATTCCGTAACGACCTGAGTGTCGAGTACATAGACCTGGGGCAATTCGAAGAGGGCCTCAAGGAGGGCCAGGAAGCGACTCGGCTTCAGACGAACGTTGAACCTCCGTACCGGCGCCAACTGGACGCCTACGTGTGCCTGGATCGGCTCGCCGAGGCCAAGCAATTGGCGGAGAAACTGCGGGCGGAGGGACTCGGCGGAGCGAGGATCCACCAGCGCTTCCTCGAAATCGCTTACGTCGAGGGCGATGACGCGGCCGCTGCGCGGGAGATTCAATGGTTTGCGGGCAAGCCGGAGGAATACCTCAGCTTTGGCTTGCAGGCGGCCAATCATAATGCTCTGGGCCAGCGTCGAGAGTCGAGCAAGCTGTACGAGCGAGCCGCGGAGACCGCGCTGCGCCATGGGCTCCGGAACGCCGCCGCCGAATTTGAAGAGGCCGATGCGCGTGCCGACGCGCTGTCGGGTAATTGCCAGACCGTGCGGCGACTGGGGCGTCCTGCGCTGGCACTGGCTATGTGCGGCGATGCGGCCCGAGCGGAGAAGCTCGCCGGGGAGACTTCGAAGCTGTTTCCAAACGGAACCCTCTGGAATGCTGTGCAGCTTCCCGCGATTAGCGCCGCGATCGCGCTCAAGCGTGATCAGCCCTCCAAAGCCGTCGAACTGCTTGCATCCGCATCGCCGTACGAACGCGCTCACCCCGAGGTGGTGTACCTGCGGGGCTTGGCTTACCTGGGTCTGCGTGAAGGCGCTGAGGCAGCGGCTGAGTTCCAAAAGATCGCAGATCACAAGGGCGCCAATTGGGGCAGTGATTGGCAACACCCCTATTGGGGACAGTTCTACTCGCTTTCCTACCTGGGCCTGGCGCGCGCCTTCGCGCTCGCGGGCGACACGGCAAAAGCCCGCGCCGCGTATCAGGATTTCCTAACGCTGTGGAAAGACGCGGATCCTGACATCCCTATCCTGATGCAAGCCAAAGCAGAATACGCCAAGTTGTAAAGACTGCTCATATTTCAGAAAATTGAGGCCGTTTCAAGCGGACTTTCTAACGTCGGACTCGAACGCGTATATCCGGATATCGCAGCTGTTGCAGCGAAACGGACGAATCGGAGTAACCCGGCAAGCAAGCTGTTCCGCAATCCCTTTGCGTTTCGAGCGATGAATGTTGGTGCTTCCGCAGAGCGGACACTTGTGAGAACGAATTATGTAGAGCATTCTCATAAAAGACCGAAGCTAAAGCGATAACGGTCTATAGGACTGGAGGGAAAAAGAATAATCCTCGGGATGTTCAAAAGTCAAGCCATCGAAAAGGCCTTCCGTACGCCATTCCTGCGGCCCAAAGAACTCGCCAACTTGGGCTCAGGCCTGATCTTAACGGGGGTCTTGAGCCGGGCCGACCAGGACGCGAAATTCGGGAGTGTCGCGAAAGTTGGCGAAGGCCGGCTCGTCCTTCAGCCACGCGGAGAACGCCGCGGGATCTTTGCTTTTTTCCTTTGCGCGACGAAGAGATTCGAGGGCTCCTTTGCGGTCGTTATCCAGCGCACGGACAACCGCTACCTGGCACAGCGCCCACACGGAGTCGGGGTTCGCTCCAGCCGCCAGTTCAAAATAAGCACGCGCATGCGAAATGTCTTTGGCGTCAAGACGCTCTTGTCCGCTCTCCATCGCTCCTACAAAAATGCCGGCCAAGGCGCGCCGTACGACGCGCAGCTCCTGCGGATTCTTCTCATGCTCCGCGCGGCTGCGCAGGTCGGAGATTTCCCGCTCAACTTCGCCACGTAAGTCGGAGTGGGGGGAATCCTGGCTCAGAGTCGCGAGCCCTGAAGAAATATTTGCGCTCAGCCGCGCTTGCTCGGCGAACTCCTCCTGTTCGCGTTTCGCCCCATCGCGAACGGCTTTCTCTTTTTCCAGCGCCGCGGCGCGTTCGCGAAACGGCGTAGCGTCGCCCAGGTCGTCGAACGTATCTGCAGCCTGCCTATATTCCTTCCAGCTGGCATACAAATCGCCGGCAGCTTCGAGAGCTTTCGCGCGCTTCTCAACTTCGGCGGCTTGCTCTTTCACGAAAGCCATATCGCGCGGGTCGCGGCCTTGCTTTATCGCGATCAAACGAAACCAAGCTAGCGCTTCATCCATGACGCTTGCGGGCGCCCATTCGTGAGGACCGTCAAACCGGCGAAAAGCATGAGTGTAATGCAGCGTTGCAAGCTTGGCGTCGAGCTCTACGACTTCGCCATAGTTGAAATCGAAAGTGCCCGCCGTACTGAAGACCGAGAAATTCGCGCCTGCCACCGGAGGGGACGAAGGCGAGAAACCTGCGCTGTTCAAGAGCACACCGGCGGCACACTTACATGCTTGTGCCAGCAAGGAGGCAAAACGAGCCCCGCCCGAAAGCCCCACGAAATAGATCCGGTTGCCGTCAATCGAAAGGCGCGCGCGCGTGTCTTGCACCATCGCCTGGGCCGCTTC
>PKWH01000146.1:2823-3324 GCA_003131985.1 Acidobacteriota bacterium
GAAGGAAGGTAAAGCGCGTAGCTTTGCTCGGCCTGCGTAGCGCAAGAAACTTTGGCGATGACCACGCCCGTCTGTAAATCTTGCTGCGGCGCGGAGCTTGGCGTCGCGCTCTGCCGCGCCATAGCCTGAGCAGATAAAACGGCCAACGCGGCGCAGAGCAGAGCGAGCTTGGACATGGAAATAGTATAGATGCATCAATCTCGCCGAGCGATAGCGTGCACGGAACTTTCGAGCAGTCTTCGGCTCTGCACATTCCATCGAGCGAAAGGGCATTCTCTGGACCGGCGCCGGCGCCAGAGTTTTACTTGCGGATATTCTTCAGGATTTCCCGGGCAGCGTTGTGGCCAGAAGCGCCAGTGAGACCGTTGCCGGGATGGGTGCCGTTGCCGCAGAGGAAAAGTCCGGCGATCGGCGTCGCGTAGCGCGCCCAACCGAGCAGCGGACGCATGGTGAAAATCTGATCGAGCGCCAACTCACCGTGGAAAGGATGGCCGCCCGTTA
>PKWH01000146.1:3356-12627 GCA_003131985.1 Acidobacteriota bacterium
AATTTGTAAGGTGCGAATTGGACGTGGATGGACATCACGTGCTTTCCCGCTGGCGCCAGCGATGCATCCGAAATCGAAGGGATCGCGATATCCAGATACGGCGCGCGCGAAAATTCGCCGTACTTCGAATCGTCAAACGCGCGCTCGAGATAATCGATTCCTGGGCCGATGTGAGTGCGCCCCGCCAGCGCAGAATTCCCGTCCGGAACATTTTTCAGCGCTGCGAACGTGGGCAACGCATCCAGCGCGACGTTCAGTTTTGCCGCGGTTCCGTTGCAGCGGTAATTCTGCATTTTCACTAAAAAACTCGGCGGCAGATGCACGGGATCGAGCAGGCCAAGAAACGTCCGCCGCGGATCGGCGCCGGAGACCACCCGCTTCGCCGTTACCTCTTCGCCGTTCGCGAGAGCAATGCCCGTAACGNNCCCGCTGGATGGGGATCGGCGCCCGCGCGCAGCAGCAGGAGCGTCGTCGAACCCGCGGACCACGGCCCCATCGCAGCGCCGAAAATTCCTCGCGCAGCAATCGCCGCGCGCAACAAATCCGTCTCGAAAAATTCAGCGACGAAATCCGCCACGGCCATAGGGCCCCAACGAATCAGCCGCATCATTTCTTTTTTCCCGAGCCCGCGCACTTTACGCCCAATCTTCAGCAGCTTCCAAATATCTTCTTTGGAAGGCTTATCGATCTCCGGAGGAGTCAGCGCCAGCAGTTGCGCGATTATTTCCGATGCGCGCGCTAAACCCTTTTCCAACTCCAGATAATTCGCCGCATCGCGCTTTGAGAATTTCTCGATTTCCCGCGCCGTAGCATCGGCATCTGATCGCAAAATCAGCGCCCGCCCGTCCTGCGACGGCGCGAACATTCGCACGCTGGGCTCGATCATCTGCAAGCCGTGTTTCGCGAGCTGCATATCGCTCGCAATTCCCGGAAGCAGCGGTCCGGCCGCATGCGCCACGGTCGAACAGCGAAAGCCAGGATGGAATTCTTCGGTCACCGCCGCGCCGCCGACAATCTCGCGGCGCTCCAGCACCAGCGGCCTCAAACCTTTTTTCGCCAGGTAGAACGCCGCGACGAGCGCGTTGTGCCCGCCGCCAAGAATCACGATTTCGCGCTGCGCTGCCACTCTCAGTTTTTCCCCTTGCCTGTGTCTTTCAGGATTTCCAGCGCCGCCAGCCGTCCCGGCGCGCCCATAATTCCGCCGCCCGGATGCGTCGCCGACCCGCACATGTACAATTTATTAATCGGCGTGCGATACCGCGCCCAACCCGCCGCCGGACGCAGGAAGAAAAGTTGTTCCAGCGAAAGCTCGCCCTGGAAAATATTCCCCTCGGTCAGGCCCGTCTGGCGCTCGATGTCCAGCGGTGTGATGAACTGTTTTCCGATGATGATATTTCTTATATTCGGCGCGTATTCCGCGATGGTGTCGATCACCGTATTGCCAAACGCTTCGCGCTGCTCGTTCCAATTTCCGCTGCTCAATTTGTACGGCGCGTATTGCACGAAGCAGGAAAGAATATGCTTTCCCGGCGGCGCGACGGAAGGATCGGTCAAGGTCGGGATCACCATGTCGATATACGGCCGCCGCGAAAATTCGCCATACTTCGCTTGGTCGTACGCCCGCTCCATATATTCCATCGACGGCGAAATGGACATCGCCCCGCGCAAATGGTGTCCCGGCCCAGGCAGGCATGTGAAATCCGGCAGCGCGTCGAGCGCGAGATTCACTTTTCCCGAAGAACCTCGATATTTGTAGCGCCGCACTTCTTCCAGGAAATCTCCGGGCAGCTCGCGCTCTTCGATAAATTTCAGGAACGTAAGATTCGGATCCACGCTGGACGAAACCACGTCCGCGTATATTTCTTCTCCGCCCTCGAGCACCACTCCTTGCGCCACGCCGTTCTTGATCAAAATCCGATTCACCGCCGCTTCCGTGCGAATTTCCACTCCCGCTTCTTTCGCCGCGCCGGCGATTGCATTGGAAATCCCGCCTGTGCCGCCGCGGCTGAAACCCCACGAGCGAAACGCGCCGTCGATTTCTCCCATGTAATGATGCAGCAAAACGTACGCGGTACCCGGCGAGCGAATTCCGAGAAAAGTTCCGATAATCCCCGACGCGGACATCGTGGCCTTCAGCACGTCGGTCTCGAACCATTGATCGAGAAAATCCGCTGCGCTCATGGTCATGAGCTGCACGAGATTGTATTTGTCCTCCGCCGCGAGGTCCTGAAAGCGCTTGCCCAGAAACGCCAGCTTTTTCAAATCGCGGGGATCAAGCGAAGCGGGGTCCGGCGGAATCATGCCGAGAATCGGTTTTACGAACCGGCACATCGCCACCATCGACTTGCCGAATTCTTCGTACGCCTCAGCATCCAATTTCGAGTGGCGCTCCAGTTCGCGTCGCGTCCTTCCATGATCGTTTTCGCGCCAGAGATAATCGCCGTTCTGCATCGGCGTAATGGTGCCGTCCAAAGGGAGTATTTCCAGCCCGTGGCGAGGCAAATCCAAATCGCGAATAATTTCCGGCCGCAGCAGCGAGACCACATAAGAAAAAACAGAAAACTTAAATCCCGGAATAATTTCTTCCGTGACGGCCGCCCCGCCCAGCACGTAGCGCCGCTCGAGCACTAGCACTTTCTTCCCCGCTTTCGCGAGGTACGCCGCGTTCACCAGGCCGTTATGGCCGCCGCCGATTACGATGACGTCGTATCTTTTCGCCATGAAGTTTTAGAGATGGACCTTGCGCTGAACTACTCGCCGCAGAAGCCGTTGCATTCTACAAGCGCCGCTGCAGACTCACAACAGAGAAGCGAAATCGTACGTTGCGCGCGGGAATTCGCTTACTTCGCCTTGCGATAGCCGCTACGCGCGCACTATAATCACGGGCCGAGTTATGAGGAGTTTTACCGCCATCTTGAAGGCCATTTTGTAGGAATACGGAGTATCTGTGCCGATCGGAACCGCCGTCCACGACAGAACCTCAAAGCTTTGCGAGAGCATGAACTATCGCGAATGGTCGGGCTATTACGCGGTGAGCGTTTACGAAATGCACCACGACCACGAATACAACGCGATTCGCAACGCCACCGCGATGATCGACGTCTCCCCGCTCTACAAATATCTTTTGACCGGCAAAGACGCCACGAAGCTGGTCAACCGCGTCATTACTCGCGACATCAACAAAGTTGCCGTAGGCCAGGTGATTTACTGCTGTTGGTGCGACGAAGAAGGCAAAGTAATCGATGACGGCACCATCTCGCGCCTGGCGGAAAACGTTTATCGCTGGACCGCAGCCGACCCCAGCATGCGCTGGTTTCATCAAAACGCGCTGGGTCTCGATGTAAATATCGAAGACATCTCCGATAAAGTTGCGGCGCTGGCCGTGCAGGGGCCCACGTCCGGACGCTTGCTGATGAAAGCCGCCGAAGCCGACATTGCGAATTTGAAATATTTTCGTTTCACTCACGGAAAAATCGCCGGAGTGCCTGTGGATATCTCGCGCACCGGATACACTGGCGACCTAGGCTACGAAATCTGGATTCCGTGGAACGATGCGCCCAAAGTCTGGGACGCTCTTATGGAAAATGGCCCGCAATTCGACCTGCACGCCGCGGGGATGCTGGCTCTCGACGTGGCGCGGATCGAAGCCGGCCTCATACTCATCGAAGTAGATTATTTCAGCAGCAAGCGCGCGTTGATCGAATCGCAGAAATATTCTCCTTACGAAATCGGCCTGGGCCGTCTGGTCGATTTGAAAAAGGAACATTTCATCGGCCGCCAAGCGTTGGAAGAAGAGAGTCAGCGCGGACCCAAGCGCCTACTGATGGGGCTCGAGATCAATTGGGAAGACGTGGAACGTCTCTACGACGCCATGGGCCTGGGGCCGCAAGTGCAAAGCACGGCGTCGCGCATTGCCGTCCCGGTATATCGCGGCGGATTGCAGGTCGGCAAAGCCACTTCCACCACCTGGTCGCCGACGCTAAAAAAAATGATCGCGCTCGCAAGCCTGAATCGCGAACACGCGGCCGCAGGAATCGAGCTCCAAATGGAACTTACCGTCGAAGCCGTGCGTCACAAGGTGCGAGCAACAACGAGGGAGTTGCCTTTCTTCAATCCGCCACGAAAGATGGCCACACCGGTCATTTGAGACTTGCCAACGGAGGCACAATTTGGAGACGAGCTCTTCGGAACACGCCGCGATGAGACTGACCTCGCGCATTTTTTCCCCACCTTTTCAATCCAAAATTCAGCCAAAGTATCTCCCGTTCCTCGCGCTTGCGATTTTTGCCGCGAGTGCTGCGCCCGCCTGGGCTCAGGCCAATATTCAGGACAATAAGATGAACTGCCCACCGCCGACGCGCGTGGAAGACGTGAAGGAAACAATTCATGGCGTCGCTGTGAGCGACCCCTACCGCTGGCTGGAGGATCAGAACGCCGCGGAGACACGCGCTTGGATCGATGTGCAGAACGCCTGCACCCAAAGCCTGCTGAAGACGCTCCCGGGAAGCGAAGCGATAGCCAAGCGCCTGGGCGAATTGATCAAGGTGGATACGATTCGCCTGCCGAGCGAACGCGGCGGCCGCTATTTTTATTCCAAGCGCGCCGCAGGTCAGGATTTGTTCGTGCTGTACATGCGGCGAGGAACGGGACCCGAAGAGGTTCTCATTGATCCGTCTTCGCTGAGCGCCGACCACACCACCAGCGTCAATTTCGAAGGGCTGTCCGATGATGGAAAGCTCGTCGCCTACGGCGTCCGCAAAGGCGGCGAGGACGAAGTGTCGATTCATTTCATCGACACGGACACGCGCAAGGACATTCCCGATTCCCTACCTCGCGCGCGTTACATTTCCGGGGCATCGTTCAAGGCCCATAGGAGCGGATTTTACTATTCAAAGCTGACTGACGACGGCCCCCGCGCCTATTACCACGCGATGGGAACCAGCGCCGAGCGAGACGCAAAGATTTTCGGCGATGGATACGCCTCAGACAAGATTCTTGTCGCAGAGGTGTCCGAAAACGGCCGTTATCTGCTTCTCACTGTTCTCTATGGATCGGCGTGCGAAAAATCCGAAGTTTATTTTCAAGATTTGGCGCGGGGCGGCCCCATCACGCCCATCGTCAAAACCATTGACTCCTGCTTCCAAGGCGATATTGCCGGCGACACACTCTACCTGCAGACCAACTGGAAGGCGCCGAAGTGGCGCGTGCTGTCCGTTCCGCTCGCGAACCCGGCGCAGGAGAACTGGAAGGAAACGATTCCGGAGAGCGAATCGCGACTGGAAAATTTCCGATTGGTTGGCGGAAAAATCATCGCGCAGTATTCTCACAACGCCGCTTCGGAACTGAAAGTTTTTGAAGCGGACGGCAAGCCCGCGGGAGAGATCGCACTGCCCGCATTGGGAGATGTGAACGGAATTACAGGCCGATGGCGGGCCCCCGAGGCATTTTTGTCTTTCCAATCCTTCGCCATCCCATCGACGATTTATCGCTTCGATGTTTCGCAGCGTACGCCAGCGGTGTGGGCCAAGCCGGATGTTCCCGTCAACGCAAGCCAGTTCGAAGTGAAACAGATTTGGTACGAGTCGAAAGACAAAACTCGCGTGCCGATGTTTCTTTTCTACAAGAAGGGACTGATGCTCGACGGATCGAATCCCGCGTTGATGACCGCCTACGGCGGCTTTGATGTGAGCGAGACTCCCGCGTTCCGCGATGACGCGGTCGTGTGGGCCGAACACGGCGGCGTGTTCGCCATGCCCGCTCTGCGTGGCGGAGGAGAATTCGGCGAGGACTGGCATCACGCAGGCATGCTCGAGAAAAAACAAAACGTCTTCGACGATTTCTTCGCGGCCGCGGAATGGCTGATTGCAAACCATTACACCCGGCCCGAGAGGTTGGCAATCATCGGCCGCAGCAACGGCGGCTTGCTGATGGGCGCGGCCATGACGCAGCGCCCCGATTTGTTTGGCGCGATTGCGTGCGGCTATCCGCTGCTCGATATGGTGCGCTATCAGAAGTTTTTGGTGGCGCGATTCTGGGTCACCGAATACGGATCGTCTGATAATCCGCAGCAGTTCCCTTTCCTCTACGCCTATTCGCCGTACCATCACGTGGTGAAAGGGACGAAATATCCGGCCGTCCTGTTTCTCACGGGCGACAGCGATACCCGCGTAGCTCCCTTGCACGCCCGTAAAATGACCGCGGAAATGCAGGCGGCGCAAGGTGGAGACAAACCGATCCTGTTGATGTACGACACCAAGCTGGGCCATAGCGAGGGCCGCCCGGTGAGCAAGATCATCGAAGAAGACACGGATGTGCTGCAGTTTCTGTTCGCCGAAGTCGGAGTTAAAAACTTCTGAGCGAATCTCAAAGAGCTTTTTGCTTCAGGCAGACTCTCTGCTCTGAAAAATAATCGGGTGCGCTTCACCAAAATCGGAAACACGAAAGAAACAGGGGGAATTATGGGAAGAATGACGCGGAGAATGATGCGAAGAACGATGTGGATGGCGGGGATCGCGCTGGCTGCTGTGATGTTGCTTGCGAGCGCGACGGTTCAAGCCCAGACGGCGGGGCCGATTCGTTTGCTCGTTGATGCTTCGCAAGCGCCGCAAAAGATTCTGCACGTGAAAATGGAAATTCCCGTTGCCGCGGGCGCTCTGACGCTCTATTACCCGGAATGGATTCCCGGCGAACACATGCCCGACGGCCCGATCATCGAAGTTGCCGGCATGAAATTCAGCGGCGGAGGCAAAACGATCCCATGGCGCCGCGATCTGGTGGAAATGTTCTCATTGCATTTGGATATTCCTCCCGGAGTAACCACGCTGAACGCTGATTTTGATTTTCTGCTTTCGGCTCCGGCGGGCGGATTTTCGGCGGGCGCATCGGCAACAAATTCCCTGGACGTTCTGAGCTGGAATCAGGTTTTGCTTTACCCAAAAGGCTTCAACATTCATGACATCACTTTCGTGCCAAGCTTGAAACTCCCCGCAGGATGGAAGTACGGTACAGCGCTTCCGGGCGCCAAGCAGAATGGCGACACGATTGATTTCTCGCCCGTACCGTTGAACACGCTGGTTGATTCCCCTGTACTCGCGGGCCGCTACTTCCGCGAAATCCAGCTCACGCCGGGCCAAAATCCGCCGCACTTCATCGACATCGCGGCGGACAGCGAAGCCGCGCTGGCGATGACTCCCGAAACCCAGATGCATCTCCACCAGCTCGTCGTCGAAGCAGGAGCCCTTTACGGCTCGCGCCATTATCGCGACTATCATTTTTTACTCACGCTCAGCGACGACGTTGCTCACTTCGGCCTGGAGCATCACGAATCAAGCGACGATCGCACGGCGGAACGCAGCCTGATCGACGAAACGGAGCTCATCGCCTTCGCCGGACTTCTTCCGCACGAATACACGCATTCCTGGAATGGAAAATATCGCCGCCCGGAAGGACTCGCCACTCCTGATTACCAGGTTCCGATGAAAGACGACTTGCTCTGGGTTTATGAAGGCCTCACGGAATATCTCGGCAGCTTCGTTCTCACCGCGCGAAGCGGCTTGCTGACGCAGGATCAAACGATGGAGGAACTTGGCGGGCTCGTAGCCCAGTATGAAAATCGCCCGGGCCGCGACTGGCGTCCCCTTCAGGACACCGCCGACGCCGCGCCGTTCCTTTACAACGCAACCGAGGACTGGTCGAACTGGAGGCGCGGTACCGATTTCTACGAAGAAGGCGAACTGCTTTGGCTCGATGTGGACGCCACGCTGCGCAACCTCACGAAGGACAAGAAATCGATGAACGATTTTTGCCTCGTCTTTCATGGCGGCCCCGGGGGCACTCCCGCGATGAAGCCGTACACATTTGAAGATGTGGTCGCCACTTTGAACGGCTTAGTGCCGTACGATTGGGCCGGGTTTCTTCGCTCGCGTCTGGATGGAACTTCAACAAAAACTCCGATCGAAGCCGTCGAAAACAGCGGTTGGAAGCTCGTGTACGACGAAGAGCCAAACGCCATGGAAGCACTTGCGAACGCGCTGGAGAAACGGCTGGATTTGACCCTCACTATCGGGATGGTCGTATCCGACGACGGGATGGTGGAAGACGTAATTCATGGAGGGCCTGCCTATAACGCGGGAATCGGCCCCGGTATGAAAATCGTCGCTGTCGCGGGAAAGCAGTATTCTCCGGAGGAAATGAAGCGCGCGATTGAAGGGTCGAAGTCGGCCACGACGCCGATACAGCTCATCGTCGCGAACGGAGCGCAATTTCAGACCCGTTCCGTTGATTACCACGGCGGGCTGCGCAGCCCTCACCTCGAACGCGACAAAAGCAAGCCGGATTACCTGAGTGAAATTCTAAAGCCGATGACTCCGGCTGCTGCACCGGCGCAAGCCGCGCAATAAGAAATTCCATTCGCGCCTGATTAGGTCGAGCAGCATTTCGGGCCAGCATTCTGCGGCAGCATTTCGAGGTGACATTTCAGGGCGAAATTTTAGGAAATGCTGAGAAACTTCCCATGCTCGTGTGGGTTGGGACAATGACGTCATGAAGATTCATCCATTCGTGGTGTTAGGGGTCTTGCTGATCGGGTGCGGCATCGCAGCTCTGATTCATCCCAATCTCAGCATGCCTCCCAAGAAGCGGGAACTTCAGATCAGTGGCGAGAAAGTGATCATGGAAACTACGCGAATTGTCGAACTTCCAAAAGTTTTCAGCGTGCTCTTGTTGCTCGCGGGCGGCTCGCTGATTTTTCTTAGCACACGGAAGACCTGATGGGCGCCTGATGGGCGAATGTTGCGAATTTGCGTTTTGATGGCGGATACGATCGCTCTGCTGGAAAGACACAGAATTGCCTGAGATTCGGCGAGATACGACCCTGGAGGAAAAGTGAATATGCGCACGCGAACGATCGGCAAGGCCATGGCCGTGTGGGTAGTCGTTGCGGCTATAGCTTGCACAGCGCCGGTTTCGCTGAAAGCCCAGGAACAACGCAAGCGCGCCATCACGTTTCAGGACTTGATCGCAATGCATCGCCTGGGCGATCCGCAGATTTCTCCCGACGGTAAATGGATCGCTTACTCCGTGTCCACGCCCGACCTCGATGCCAACCGGAGTGTGCGCAATATCTGGATCGTGTCCACGGCTGGAGGCGAGCCTCGGCAGTTGACGCGCGGCGGCACCGATACCCGCCCTCGCTGGTCGCCCGATGGCAAAAAGCTCGCATTTCTTTCGGGCCGCGTCGAAAACAATCCGCAGGTCTACTGGATGAACCTCC
>PKWH01000203.1 GCA_003131985.1 Acidobacteriota bacterium
TTCGTGGTGGGCGGGATTGTGATCAGTCCTTTCACGCCGGGACCTCACCTTTCGGACCTGCACACATTTGAAGTATTCGCCGAGGTGGGCGTGGTGCTTCTGATGTTTTCGATTGGCGTGGAGTTCTCGGTTCCGGATTTGATGCGGGTGAAATGGATTGCGCTCGGCGGCGGGACGCTGGGCATTTTACTTTCGATTGGGCTGGCGCTGGGGACCGCGAGGCTTTTTGGATGGAGCATGATTCAGGGCTTCGTGATTGGGTCCACGATATCGGTGGCAAGCACGATGGTGCTGGCGCGATTGCTGGCTGACCGGCACGCGATGGGCACGACCTATGGGCGCGTGATGATCGGTATCACGCTGGTGGAAGATGTCGCGGTGGTTTTCATGACTATTATTATCCCGATTTTCAGCGGGCCTGGGGATGGCCGGTTCGCACGGGCGGCTTGGACGCTGGGGAAGGCTGTTCTACTGCTGGTTCCGCTGGTATTTGTGGCGATGACTGTGGTTCCCAAGATTCTTCGCGCGGCGGCGCGCACGAAAGATCAAGAGATTTTCTTGCTTATTGCGATTGCGATTTGCCTGGTCTCCGCCGGGATCGCGCAGGCTTTGGGATTTTCGGTGGCGTTGGGAGCGTTTCTCGCCGGACTTTCCATTAGCGGCGCAAAAGACCTGCATGAGGCGCACACCGTCTTGATTCCGCTGCGGGATGCCTTCGTGGCGCTATTTTTTGTGTCGCTGGGGACGCTGGTGGTTCCGCAGGTAATCATTCACCACCTACAGTTATTGGGCGTGATGCTTTTTCTGATCGTGTTCGGGAAATTCGCGATCTGGACGGGAGTGATGAAGCTGTTCCGGTATTCGATTTGGACTTCGATTGCGGTGGCCGCGGGATTGACCCAAATCGGCGAACTGTCATTCATTCTGGTGGAAGTGGCGCGGAAGTCAGGGCTGGTGGGTGAAGAAGTGTTTACGGCGACACTGGCTGCATCGCTATTCTCTATATTTTTGAACGTATTTATCGTGCGCGGGGTTCTAAAGTGGGTTGAACCGAAACTGGCTTCGGAAAAGCTTGCGACAGCATAGGTCTTTTTTGCGGCGTGCGAACCCGCAGAATCAATTCCGAATATCAATTTTGGGGTTGTTAGAGCGACTCTTCCGCTTCTGCGACTGTGTCGTAGGCTTTGATGAGCTGCGATACCTTGGTCATTTCCATCAGCGCTTTCACTTGCGTGCCCAACCCCGCGACCACTAGTTTTCGCTGTACCTTTTGCGCAGCAACATACGCGCCTACCAGAGCACCCAACCCGGCAGAATCGATGAAAGGAACGCCGGTGAAATCGAGAATAACTCCCGGCGAATTTTCCGCACGCACGGCGGCTTGAAATCCAAAGACCGTGTGTATATTCAGCGGACCTTTCAGGCGCATGATTTTCTGACCGTCACGATTTCCGGAGGCGACTACAATCTGCAAGTTTTCATTTTCCATAACGTGCCATCCTAGCGAAATGCGGGCCGCTAATTGTTAACATTGTGTTACAAAGCGCACGAAGGCTCGCTCCGTTTGGTCTAATGAGATATTCGCTCTCGTTTATTCTTTCCCCAGGACTGCGTCGGCTTCGATTTCCACGAGCATTTCGGGCGCAACCAGGTGATTCACTTCCACGATGGTGCACGCGGGACGGACTTTACCAAATATTTCGCCGTGGGCGCGGCCAATTTCCTTCCAGTCGGTGATGTGCGTGAGGAAAAGACGCGTGCGCACGACATCGGTGAGCTTCGCTCCAGCTTTGGTGAGGGCGGCTTCAATGTTGCGCATGGCTTGGATCGCTTGCGCGTAGGGATCGCCCGGGCCGACGATGTCTCCTTGGTCGTTGAAGGCGGTGGTTCCGGAAACGTGGACATAGGGGCCAAATTTCACCGCGCGAGAATAGCCTACGATCGGCTCCCACGGCGAGCCGGACGAAATATTCTGTCTCTGCTGCATTGTTCCCCCAGGATTAGTGGATTCATTCAAGATCGTTTTTACTACGGATCAAAGCGCGCTCGCAAATTCGGCGGCACGACAGGACACACGTCATCGCGGCGGCCGAACAGGCGATAGCGGATGCGAGCCACGAAATCATACATAAGGTCGCGCAAGCCGCGGGGAATTGCACGGAATATTTTCCCCAGGACTTTCCGGCCGCCGCCTAGGCGTTCGAGGATGTAAAGCGAAGCATCCGAGCGGATCAGCAAGGCGCCTTCTCGGGTCAGCACGACAAAGGTGTCCGGGAGGCTGGCGCGACGTTCGGCAGGCATGTGGGACTTAATCGTTTCACCTTGTAGCGGAGCAAATCTGAAAGCGGTTCCGGAGCGGTCGTGCTTAAGGACGAACTTCACGGCGCGATGGCAGAGACCGCAGTGGCCGTCGTAGAAAACATAGTCCGATTCTTGCGCGGGAGGCGGCACAACCAGAAAAGCATAGCACGCCGACACGCGCCTAGCCGCGTAACGGACGACGATCGCGGAGCCGATTGCCGCGAGACGGCGGTTACTTCACGAAGGTCAAACCGTGGGGAACGAGGTGCGGGAAGACGTAGGCGTAGAGCATGACGATGACGCCCACGATGGCGCCGAGGGCGATCGAGTGCCAGAAGACGAAGCGGAAAATCATACCTTCGTTACCGACCTGTTCGGTAGCGGAGGTGGCGATGGTGATGGACTGCGCGTCGACCATTTTGCCCATCACGCCGCCAGCGCTATTTGCCGCGCACATGAGGATGGGATCGATGCCGAGCTGCTGCGCGGTGATCCGCTGGAGGCTGCCGAAGAGCGCGTTTGAGGATGTGTCGCTTCCGGTGAGCGCGACGCCGAGCCAGCCGAGAAAAGTTCCGAAGAAGGGATACAGCCAGCCGGTACGCGTGAAGGCGAGGCCGAGGACTGCGTCGAGGCCGGAATATCGCGTGACGAATCCCAAGCCCAACATGAACGAGATGGCCACCATCGCCAGGCGCATGCGCACAAGAGTGCGCCAGAATGTTTTCATGAGCGCGACGGGGCTCATGCCGAGAAGCAGTCCGGAAACGAGCGCGGCAAGAAAGCAGCCGCTGCCTGTGGCGGAAAGCCAGTTGAAGTCGTAGCGTGCGCTTTCGGGCGTGGGCTTGGTGACGACGGGAGCCGAGCGCGAAATGGCGTTGTGCAGATACGGCCAATTCCATCCAGGCCCGCCGGGGCGGACTTTTCCATCGGCCTGAACGACGTGGAATGCAGGAGTGGTCGCTTGGTTCATGGCGAGTTTGACTTTTGGCAGGCCCCAGAGCAGAACGAATACTGAGAGGATTGCGAACGGCATCCAGGCTTTCAGCACGACGCTAGCGGGATATTTTTTCGGCGCGACGTAGCCGTCATATTCCTTGGCGGGCCATTTGCCGCCCATGTCGTCGGCGATCTCGGAGGAAGGTGGGGCAAGGGCAGAAGCGCCTTCGGGCTTGTCGTAATCGAAGCGCCAGATTTTTTTCGGCTTCCAGAAACGCAGGAACACAATGGTCACGATGATGGAGACGATCGCGCTGGCGATATCGACGAGGTTGCTGTCCACATGATTCGACCACAGGTACTGCGTGACGGAGAACGAAACTCCGACGACGATAATGGCGGGGAGGACTTCGAACGTTTCCTGCCAATTCACCATCGTGCGCACGAGCCATAGCGGAACGATAACTGCGGTAAACGGGAGGATGCGGCCGATCATGGCGCTGAGGTCAGATTCAGGCAGGCCGGACACGGCGGCCAGCGCGTGGACAGGAGTTCCAATCGCGCCCCATGCAACCGGGGCAGTGTTTGCGATCAGGTTGAGGGCGGCAGCGTGAAACGGGCGGAAGCCCAGACCGATCATGAACGCGCCGGCAATCGCGACAGGCGCTCCGAAGCCCGCGGCTCCTTCGATGAATGCACCGAAACAAAACGCGACGAGCAGCACTTGCAGGCGGCGGTCGGGCGTGATCCCGGCAATGGATTCCTTCATGATTTCAAACTGGCCGGTTTCCACGGAGATGTCGTACAGATATACGGCGGCGAGAACGATCCATGCGATTTTCAGAACGCCGTAGGCCACGCCGTATCCGAAAGCGGATGCGGCAAGAATCAGCGGCATGTGGAAGACAAGAATCCCGACGAACATCGCGGTGCCGGCACCGGCGATCGCGCACCAGTGCGGCTTCACGCGCAAGCCTGCCAGCAGGGTGAACAGAACGATGATCGGCAAGGCCGCGACCAGGGTGGAGAGCCACCAGTGGCCAAGGGGGTCGTATACCTGGGTCCAGTTCATCACGAGCTCCTTCGGGTGCGATGCCCGGACCGCAGGCACTCTGGGCGTTCGTATATCCTTGGGAACGGGAAATGTCAAGATGAACAAGTGTCTTTGCTTGAGAGCTTGAGAAGTTTCTTCGCTGCCGGCGATGGGAAGCTTTTTCGTTTTTCTGACATGCAGCGAATAAGGTAGAAAAGCACAACGGCGCTCCCCGTCCATAAACTAGTTTCAAGCGCGCTCAGTACCGGATAAGCACCAATTGGAAACTGGCTTGCTGCGGCGCCGCGATGCTGCTGGACAGAGATTCCGGAAGCCACTAAGCTTGAGATTCGTCTCCTGCGAGGGGAAAGAACGCACATGAAGTGCAAGAATATTTTGGAAGCGATGTGCAACACGCCGCTGATCCGGTTGAATCGCATCGGAAAAGACTTGGCCGCCGAAATTTACATCAAGGCTGATTACATGAATCCGGGCGGGTCGGTGAAGGACCGCATCGGCCTGTCGATGATCGACGAAGCGGAACGCACGGGGAAACTGAAGCCGGGCGGGACAATCATCGAGGGCACTTCGGGAAATACGGGCATGGGGCTGGCGCTGGTGGCTTGCGTGCGCGGATACAAAGTAGTGTTCACGATTAATGATAAACAATCGCGCGAGAAAATCGATCTGCTGAAAGCGTTTGGGGCGGAGGTGATTGTTTGTCCTACGGCGGTGGAACCTGACGATCCGCGTAGTTATTATTCCGTGGCGCAAAAACTGGCGCGCGAAATTCCGAATTCGTATTATCCGAACCAGTACGAAAATCCGATGAACCCGGAAGCGCATTACAAGACCACCGGGCCGGAAATCTGGAAGGATACGGAAGGGAANNACGATAGGCAAGGCGAAAACCTACGTGGTAGAAGGCATCGGAGAAGATTTTTTTCCGGGGGCGATGAATCTGAAAATTCTGGACGATGTGGTGCAGGTGAACGACGAAGAATGTTTTGTGTGGGCGCGGCGGCTGGCGAAACAGGAAGGGATCTTCACGGGTGGTTCCGGCGGAGGATGTATCGCCGCGGCGTTGCGCGTGGCGAAAAACTTAGAGAAGGGCGACCTGCTGGTCGCGTTCCTGCCGGATTCCGGCTCGCGCTATCTGAGCAAGGTTTACAACGATGGGTGGATGCGCGAGCACGGTTACGTGGAAGCGGAAGTGACGTTGACCGCTGCGGACGTGATTCGCGTGAAACGGCAGAACGGCAAAACGCGCGAATTGATCGTTGCGCGGCCGGACCAGACTGTGTTCCACGCGTTGCATACCATGCAGAAGCAGGACATTTCGCAGCTTCCTGTGTTCGAGGAATCGCAATCCATCGGGACAGTTTTCGAGGATCAGATTCTGAATCTCGCGCTGCAGGGCAAAGATCTGCGCAAACTGGTAATTCGCGAGGTGATGAGCACTCCTCTGCCGCAGGTTCCGTCAAATTCTCCCGTTGAGCGCGTTACACATATTCTGAGCCACGATAGNNACTAAATTTGATTTGATGGATACGATCGCGGGGCTCGTTGAGCAAAAGCGCTAGGAACGGAACGGATCCCACCCCTGTGATGTTAAAGGCTTCTCACTCCCGTCCGAGTTGATCAGGACGATGCTCCTGCCGCGTGTGACCCGGCCTATGGCGGTTAGCTGTGAGAATCCAGGGGCATTGCTTAGCTTCTTGATGTTGCGCGGGGAGACGGTGAACAAAAGTTCGTAGTCGTCGCCGCCGTGAAGGGCCATCTTTAGAGGATCGAGGTTTAGGCGTTTGAGATGTTTTGAGAGCGCTTGCGGCAAGGCGAGCTTGGGGATTGATCCGGAACGGATTTGCGCGCCGACTCCGCTGGCGGTGCAGAGGCGGGCGAGGTCGGTGGAGAGACCGTCGGAGATGTCCATCATGGCGGAGGCTATGCGGTGCTTTGCCAGCCAGGCGCCGAGCTCGAGCCTGATGGNNGCGCGGCCGAGGGTGCCGCTAACATATATAAGGTCGCCGGGGCGGGCGCCTGAACGGGTGAGTGCGTGGCCTCGGGCGATTTCCCCTAGTACGGTGATGCTGATTGAGACGGTGCCGCTCTTAGTCGTGTCGCCTCCCAGAAGCACCATGTTCATTGCGCGGGCGGCGCGCGCCATACCCTGCAGAAAACCGTCCAGCCATGTTCCGGTGCGACTGGCAGGAATGGCGAGCGTTAGAAGGAGGAAGCGGGGGGTGGCGCCCATCGCTGCGAGGTCGCTTGTCGCGCGGACCAGGGATTTGAAGCCTACGGAATCGGGGGGATGAGTTTTCGCGAGAAAATGAACGCCTTCGAGAAACGCGTCGCAGCTAAGCACCCAGTCGTAGTTGGCCCGAGAGGCAATCACGGCAGCGTCGTCGCCTATTCCCAGACGCAAGGTGGCATCGCGTCTTCCGCCAGCGTGCGAGGGAAACGCCCGAGCTATCTTTGCTACCAGTTTACTTTCCCTGTCCATCCTGACCTTTCGTACAGTTGTGGCGCGTACTCACTGTAGGGTAAGGTGTCCTGAAGGCGAATTCTAAATTAAAAGCGATTTAATATCTGGGCGAATAGCTTGCGGTTTCAGGCGCACCTATGCAAAATGGAAGATTGAGGTTGACCTGCACCCCTCGGGTCACTACAATTCACGCGCCTTCGAACAAATGTGTCCAATTCGCTAACAGCGCCGGCGGACCGCGAACGGGGACTCGCGATCTGAATCCGGCAAAACAAACTAACTAGGAAAATTTAAAAGTGAAAGGCAAGTATTACACGTTTTTTATTGCTTCGAGCGCCTCGGGCGGTATGCGGCGCGTGCGCATTCCTTTCTACATCCTTCATTTCCTCGCTATTCTAGCTGCTGTGGGCGGTATCACGGTGATTGCTGCAACGGGCTCCTACTCCCGAATGTTGTGGAAGGCGACTAATTACAACACGCTTCGCCGGAACCAGGACGCGTTGAAGCAGCAATATATTCAGCTTCAAACGCAGGTAAAAGACACAAACCAGCGGCTGGACTCGTTGCAATCGCTGGCCAGCGAAGTGGCGATGGCTTACGGAATCACGCGGTTTAGACAGACTCCTTTTGGTTTCGCCGAGGGGCCAGATGAGCCGCAAGCTCAATTCGAGGAATCGGTGGACGAATTCAGCTACCTGGAGAAGAATGCTACGGCGGTGGCCATGTCGAGCAACGGCATGCGCCTGCTGCCTGCGGCGCAGTTGAGCAGCCTGGGAGTGGTGCCGACGCTCTGGCCGGTGAAGGGCGAAATTACCGGACATTTCGGCGAGCGGCTGGATCCGTTCAGTGGTGAAGGCGCTTTCCACGCGGGGATGGATATTGCGTCGCATTATGGCGATCAGGTTCGCGCGACGGCGGACGGAGTAGTTAGCGTGGTGGATCAGCGCGCGGGATACGGCCGACTGGTGGTGATAGACCATGGATTCGGCGTGACGACATGGTACGGGCACCTTTCGGGGTTCAACACGCAGACCGGAATGCACGTGAAGCGCGGAGATGTGATCGGATATGAAGGTGCGAGCGGCCGGTCGACTGGCCCGCACTTGCACTACGAAGTTCGAATCTACAACACGCCGGTTAATCCCTGGCGTTACCTCAGCACCGCTGGCACTGCCGGCGCTTCCGCGGACTAGAACGTAGCCACCACTTAAGGATTGTGCATTCCGAAGCGCGGAGCTCAGGGGTTGACACCCCTGAGTGAGCGGAGCTATTCGGCACGGCTGAAGCCGTGCCCTGACGGACGATTAGAACTTATCCACGGATTTATCGCGGGGGGTTTTATCGGCGCGAGGGTGAGACCAGTGCGGCGGGTCTTGCTTTGGGGGCGCCTAGCATTTCGGGCGTGATTTG
>PKWH01000098.1 GCA_003131985.1 Acidobacteriota bacterium
CTGCTGCGGCGTGGAATACTGAAATTGCGGCAGTGAAATTTCGGCCTTCACCAGATGTTGTGCATCAAACCCCGGACTGACCGCCGTGAGTTTCGAAAAGCTCCGCAGCAGCAAACCGGCAGCCACGAGCAAAGCCATGGCGAGCGCAATTTCTGATGCCGCAAGGAGACTGCGCACACGCCTTCGGTTTCCGCTTTCGCCCGAGCGGCCCCCGCCTTCGCGAAGACTGGCCTGTATGTTCGACTTCGATGCAAACAGCGCGGGCACCAAACCAAAAGCCACGCTTGCGATAGCGGAAAGAACGAGCGCGAAAGCCAATACCGCATTGTCAACGCGAATCGCGTTCAAGCGCGNNAGCAGGCCGAGGACCGCAGTCTCACTGAGCAACTGGCGAATAATTCGGCCGCGACCGGCTCCGAGGGCAACGCGAACAGCAATTTCTTTCGAGCGAGAAGTGGCTCGGGTGAGGAGCAAGTTGGCGATATTGGCGCACGCGATCAACAGCACGAGGCCGACAGCGCCCAGAAGCACCAGCAGCGCGGTTCTAACATCTCCCACAATTTCTTTCTGCATCGGCACGAGACGGACGGTCCATCCTTTATTCTCCGCCGGAAATTCGCTCGCCAATCGATCGCTGATCGCGTCCATTTCGGCCTGAGCCTGCGCGATGGAAACACCGGACTTCAGCCGCCCAAAGACTGCCAGCCAATGCCCTCCACGCCGGGCCATCCAGCTTCCAAAGAGAGGGTCCTGAACGAGCGGGATCCAGATCTCCGGCTTGCTGTTGATAAAAGGAGAGCGAAAGCTCGCGGGCATGATTCCAATCACGGTGAACGGACGCTTGTCGAGGATAATCGAGCTTCCAAGGATCTTCGGGTCTGCTCCCAGGGTCCCGCGCCACAGATTCTCGCTCACGATTACGACGGGCGGAGCGCCGCGCCTGCCGTCCTCAGGAAAAAAAACGCGCCCCTGGAGTGGCTTCACATCGAGAAGCGCAAAGTGCTCCGGCGTCACGACACAGGTGTTCACCTCGGAAGGCTCGCCACGTCCCGTGAGCGTGAGTTGGTGAAAATCAATTGTCGCGAGTTCGCTGAAAACATGATTCTGCGCGCGCCACTCTTCGAAATTCGGATACGAAGTGCCGTCTTCTGGAACTCCTTCCTGAGTGTTCGCGGCAAATGCGCTGACCAATTGATTGGGATTCGCGTAAGGCAACGGCTTTAGCAGGACTGCGTATACCACGCTGAAGATGGCTGTGTTCGCACCGATGCCGAGAGCGAGAGTGAGCACGGCTACAGCGGTGAAGCCGGGACTCTTTCGCAGCATGCGAAACGCGTAACGCGCGTCTTGAAAAAACGTTTCGAGGAAGGATAAGCCGCTGAGTTCGCGGTTGGTTTCTTTAAGTTGTGTGACGCCGCCCAACTTCAGGCGGGCCGCGCGTCTGGCTTCTTCCGGCGGCATGCCTCGGCGGATATTTTCGTCGGTGAGCATGTCGAGATGGGCGCTAAGTTCGCTCTCGAATTCTTGATCCACTCCGCGCGGCGAAAGCCACGTGCGAATTCGAGAAGCTAGCGTCGTTATCCATGCAAACATTACGATAGCTCCACTTGCGATTTTACGCCGACGGTGGCGTTGAGGCCTTCCCGACTATCCACCTGCTTTCTCTGGCACGCGATTGCGTCGGCGAATATCAGGCTGGCACCCACAAAAGCTAGATTGATCGCGTTGCCACCCCATGCAGCATGGCCCTTGGGATTGGCAAAGATGAACTGCGGCAAGGAGAACACATTGAAGGCCAAAAACAGCAGCGCAAGCAGGCGCGCAGCCACAACGTCTTGAATACGCGACAGAATGGCGAGGCCCGCGAGGACGAAGCAAATTCCGGTCAGGATAACCCAGAATTCTTGTCCCAAAGGCATCCACTTGGGGACATAACCAAGGTTAGCTGCAACAGCATCCAAATGGTTCACACCAAAGTTGATCGAACAGAGTCCAAATATCCAGCGGGTGATAAGAATCGTTCGCGGCCACGAAGAACTGCGCGTTGCCAGCGACGCGCAGATGAGCGCTCCTCCGGCGAAGGCGATGAGTTCTATGCCGAATCCAGCCGACACACCGATAAAGACGGGAATTCGAAACCCAAGATAGTTAGGCGCCGTAAAGAATCGGGGCAACCAGAATATGGCAAACACGAAATAGATGATGGCCAGCGCTGCCCCAGCGGCCCGAGCGCTGCCGCGCCACAGAATCCCCGCGCCCCCTGCGATCATCCAGACGGCAGTGATATACGCCAGAATCTGACTGCCGGGAATATGGTCCCCGAAAGCCTGGATCGGTTGATGGGCGGGGTCAAAACCGCCCCAGATGAAGTCCATGATGCCGACAGCGGCTGACGACAGGCCATATACATAAATGCCGAGGTTCGATAAGGCGTCGCGATTTAACATAGGCGAACCTCTTTCTTTAGCCGGGGCACGTACCACTATCCGCGGTCCGCGAGGCGCAGGACGCGGCCGATTACCGTGGAAATGCGCTCCCAGTTCTCTGCTTCGGTATTGAGCTGCTTACGTCCGGCTTTGGTGATGGAATAAAATTTGGCTTTGCGGTTGTTGTCCGACGTACCCCAAGCGCCCGAGATCCAGCGCTTTTGCATCAGGCGCACCAGAGAGGCGTAAATTGTGCCCTGGTTGATCTGCAAGGCTTCTTCGCTGATTTGTTCGATGCGGCGGGCAATGCCGTAGCCGTGCTGGGGACCCATGGCGTCGAGAGTTTTCAGGACCATCAAATCGAGAGTGCCCTGGAGAATGTCGGACTTGTCGGCAGCCATGCAGCCTCCTGTGGCATGAAAACAGGAGTATCGCGCAAGACATGTGGGATGTCAACAGGAGAAATGGCTGGTGCGGGATTTGGGATGAAAGCGAGAAGATGATGGTTCCCTCTTAATGCGGGATGGTCGAAGTGGACGCAGGTTTACGCAGAGCGGAGGGCGTCAGTTGGATTGATGCGCATCGCTCGCCGCGCGGGCAAATAACTTGCAAGCGCCGCTACGACGGCAAACACAAGGGCGCTGCCGGCAAACGTGATTGGATCGGTTGCGCTGGTCTGGAATAACAGGCTAGCCATCAGACGCGTGAGCGCGAATGAGGCCGCAAGGCCGACGAGGATTCCAGCGACGGCGAGCTTGAGCCCGTTGCCGATGACGAGCCTAAAGATATCGGAGCTTGATGCGCCGAGGGCGATGCGGATGCCCAGTTCCTGCGTTCGCTGCGCGACGGAATATGCGATGACCCCGTAGATTCCGACCACGGCGAGGATCAGCGCCGTTGCCGAAAACACGCCGATCAATAGCATCATCGACCGAGATTGTGCGCTCGCCGATTCGAGCCGCTCCTCCATGGTTTTCACATCGGTGATGGGCTGCCCGCGATTTACGGCAACAATCTGGGCTCGCACAGCCGACGCCATGCTATGCGGATCCATGGAGCTGCGGACGATGAGATACATTACGGGTGTAAGTGAAGCAAGCTGAGGATAGGGCAAAAAAACTTCTGGTTGCGTGGGCGAAGGGAGACTATCGTTCTTAATATCAGCGAGTATGCCGACCACTTGGCATGGAGGGAATTTGGCGACCCACACGATCTTGCCGATCGGATCCTGGTTAGGCCAGAAGCGCCGCACTGTGGCCTGATTCACCATGGCTACTGGGGCCGACGTAGCGTCGTCGCGCCCATCGAATGCGCGGCCTTCGACAAGCGGTACACGCATCGCTTTGGGGTAATCTGGGCTAATCAGATCGAGGTACACGATTGGCCGCCGCCCGAGATCAACTTCCGGCTGGCCATCAAAACGAACAGGCGCGGCGCGCGTCACGAGTACTGGAAGCGCAGTGGAGATGGCGGCAGATTCCACTCCCGGGATCGATTGTAGACGCTCGAGCGCATTCTGATAGAAGGCGATGCGATCTGCGGGTTGCGGATAACTGGATGGCGGAAGAAAAGTCTTCGCCGTCAGCGTGTTTTTTGGGTCAAATCCTGGGGCGACTGTACGAAGCCGCATGAAGCTGCGGATTAACAGGCCGGAACCGATTAGCAGAACCATCGAAAGCGCAACTTGAGCCGCCACAAGTATGCTGCGCGCGCGATTGCGTTGGCGGCTTCCCGTGGAGCTGCGTCCTTCGTCGGATAATACTGCGCCGAGATTGGGACGGGAGAGTTGCAACGATGGAGTAAGCCCGAAGAGGATTCCACTCAGGACAGAAATCGCGAGCGTGAACGCTAGCACGCGCCAATCCATTGGCACATCGGCCACTTGAGGCAGGTTGGTTTGCGTAAATGCGGCGAGAAATCGCGTGCCCAAATAGCCAAGAAAGATCCCGAGGCCGCCGCTCATGACGGCCATCAGCACGCTCTCGGTGAGCAGTTGCCGGACGAGAGTCGAGCGCGGAGCTCCCAGCGCACTTCGAACGGCGAATTCTTTTCTTCGCACCAGCGCGCGGAAAAGAAGAAGGCTCGCTACGTTGGCACAGGCGATCAGCAGGACGAAGCCGACGGCGGCCGAAAGAATCAGCAGCGTGGGACGGACATTCGCAACGAGATTCGACTGAAGGTTGACGACAGTCATGGCGACGTCCGTGGTCGCGTCGAAATTGGCAGGCTTATCGTGCTTGTACTGCTGAAAAATGACTTCGGTTTCCGCGCGCGCTTGCGCGGTCGTGACGCCGGGTTGCAACCGCCCGATGGCTTCGTAATACATGCCTCCGAGGTTGATGCGCGCGGGCGTCGTCATGCTGAATTCGATGACGCGTGGTATCCATATCTCCGGCTGGCGGCCGAGCAGTTGCACACCGAATTTCGGAGGAAGAACGCCGATAACTGTGTAGTCCTTGGAATCGAGTGCCAGATGTTGGCCGACCGCCTTTTGTGCTCCGCCGAAGAGCCGCGTGGCCAATTCGTATCCAATCAGCACAACTTGATTGCCGCCGGGCTGATCTTCTTCGGGCGTGAAGGTTCGTCCGGCCGAAGGCTTCGCTCCGAGAACGTCAAAGAAATTTCCGGTCACGCGCTCAGCGTCAATCTGCTCGGCACCGTCGGGAACGGTGAGATTGACGGTCTCGAATTGATAGGCCGTTACGCCGGAAAAGGAACGATTGGTTGTGGACAGAAGTGTGAAATACGGAAGCGAAACGCAGCAACTGCCGTCACGGCGAGTGCTGATGCGAACCAGTTGGCCAGGATCCTTGTAAGGAAGCGATCGGAGCAATACGGAATTGGCTACCGTGAAGATCGCGGTATTCGCGCCGATTCCAAGCGCGAGCGTGGCAACCGCGAGAGCAGTAAACCCGGGCGCTCGTGCCAGCATCCGCACGCTGTAGCGCAAGTCTCGAAAAAGCGTCTCCATGTATCCTCCGGCTTTTCAGCTCAGGTATAAAGGGAGCCAATCGCTGGCGCACAAGGGCAGCGGCTGTCGCTTACAGCGTCGTGTAAACGAGGGTGGTAAAGAAATCGCCCTTGACCGCTCCCTTTCCCCAGGCGCTATCCAGATCCGCCGTGGGCTTTGCAGCGACGGCTTCCTCCTTGGATTTTCCTGCTGCTTTCAAAGCCTGCACGCGATCGCGCACCGTTACGAGCATGTCGTGGCTCTTTGCGAGGGCAGCTTTATCACCTACGGGACCATGGCCCGGTACAATCTTCGTGTCCGCATCCGCAAGATCCTGTCCGCGAGCGGCGCCCGCAATCATTCCGGCGATGTTGCCGCCTGTGCTGGGATCGATGAAGGGATACGTTCCATTGAACCACACGTCGCCCATGTGCAGGACGTTCGCGTTCTCATAGCGGACGGAAATATCAGAGTCTGTATGCGCCGGTGGAAAATAGGCGAGGGTCAACTGTTCGCCGTTGAAATACAGCTTGGTTCCTTCCGTGAAAGTCTGCTGCGGCCACGCTGCCGGGGGGGATGCATCGAAATGCAAGCCGAACGCGGCGATGTCCTGCGGCGTCGAAAGGCGCTTGCGGGTGTTTTCGTGCGCGATGATTACCGCGCCGGCCTGGTGCATCGCTTCGTTTCCGTCCGTGTGGTCGAAATGCCAATGGGTGTTGATCAGCACCTTTAGCGGAGCTCCGCCGAATCCGTCCATGGCCTGCTTAATCTTCGGAGCGGCAGCGGCGATGCCTGAATCCACCAGTACCTTTCCATCTGCGCCGCCTAGAACTACCATGTTTCCACCGGGGCCGGAAAGCAAATAGATATTGTCGCGCAGCTTTGCCGTCTGCAGCGGGATTGCGGCCCACCCAGCCTTCATCTGTGCTAGCCGATCAGCGGACGAAGCAACTTGCTGTAAATTTCCCGCTAGGGCCTTCGGTTGCGAGAGAAGGTTGCCGGGCACCAATCCAGCCAGCACACCTGCCCCCGCCAGTACACCGCTGGTTCGCAGGATTTCCCGGCGGGTGGTTTGCTTCGAGAAGAATTCGTTTTCCACAGACGCCTCGCTTTCGAGATTTAGAATTTCGACGCCCGCATTCTAGCACAGCGTGTTGAGGCCACCTGTCCTAGCCCACAAGGCCAGCCTGTCACAAAGTACTATTGGTGACTGACGACAGTTTCGCGAAAATAACTTTGCAGTCTAATTTCTTGTGAATCCGGGTTGCGCAATTTTGACAGCCTCCCGGACTTGGGGCACAGGATGAAGGCTCGAATTTTAATCTTTGGCTTTTTTGTAGCTACCGCAACTTCCGCGCACGCCGGCACGGTGAGCTATGCGCAATGCGGCACGTACGACTCCTACCTCTTCATCTACAGGACGACCGAGAAATTCGAAGAGCTCGGAAAACTGCGTTGTGAAGAGAAAGTTGAAGTCCTGAGCCGCTCGGAGGGCTACTCCCAGATCCGCACTCTCGACGGACGAGTGGGCTGGGTGCACGATGCCGACCTCTCGGATACACCTCCGCCGCCACAACGAACGCTTACGTTCGGGTTGACCGAACTACCTAGGGATGTACATGCCGACGCGGTCTCCAGTCGTTCGAGTTCTTTCCTGACGAATGCAGACATCGTAGAGATGTATAGACAGCGCCGTGGTTCCGATTTGATTCTGAAAAGAATCAAATCCACTCGTTGCGCGTTTGACACTTCGCCCGAGGCAGTTCTGCAGCTCAGAGCTTCCGGCCTGTCCGACAGCATAATTCTGGCGATGCTCGAGGCGCCCGTCGCCTCAGAGACGTCTGAGCAGAAAGCAGCAGAAACCGTCAACGTGAAGATTCCCGATGGAACGGCACTCGAAGTTAAACTGAACGGCAGTGTCTGGTCCGAGGGAGTGCGCGAAGGCATGATTGTGGAAATGCTAGCGGCTGAGGATCTGGTCCTTAACGGGGTACCCGTCATTGTGCGTGGCGCGGAGGCGCGGGCGCGAGTGATGGCTGTGAGGCAGCCCGGATCGCACGGTGGTTCCGGAGAAGTAGCCTGGTTCATGCAGGATGTTGTGGCCACCAGCGGCGACCGCATCCCAGTGACATTTGCTTCCAAACAACCGGGAAACAAGCACACGCGAAATTTTGAAGGCTATCCGTTCTTCTCGACGGAGTTTCACGAAGGCAGCCAGGCCATCAAGGCGACCGACGAGCGTTTCCGCGTCATCGTTCACGGCGACGCAGTCCTGAGTGTTTCTCAGGCAGTTGCCGCAGATGCGCAGATGCCAAAACCGAAGGCGGAATCTGTGCAGGTCTCTCCTCAACCAGTGGTGCAGCCAGCGGCTGCGACACTACAGCCCGCCGCAACGGATGAAGCAAAGCCTTAGAAAAGGCTTATTCGAATTACCTCCGGTGCGCTGAGCTTAGCGGTTGCTGTAACCACCTAAATAGGGCCGTCCTCCGTTGCCGCGCCATTTCGACGATATTGGCCAGAAATTTATCTTCCCAGGTGAACCAAACCCGATGCAACAGAAGCGTCACCCAGCCGCGCCCATGATCTACATTTTTCCAGCGCCGGGTTGCCGTGCGCTGGTGCACTCGACGAGTTGGTGCTGCCAACCACTTCGACAAGGACGATGAAATTCGCCGCAGCGCCGGGGACCGTAGCATGGAAAACCATTCGTCGCGGCAAACGGACCACCAACGGCGCAAGGTTTGACGCTTAGGAGGGACCGGTATCCAACGACGCCTGCGAACAGCGTTTTCGATTCCTCGAAGCTCATGCGAACGGACCGCGCTCTTATCGGCGGCCAAATCCTTAGCGCGCGCCGAGGCCGAAGGAACACACGACTTGACGCTTGCCTCCCGCAGGGTCACCGCGACTGCAGATACATCTTCGGCAGCAGGCGTGAATATGGGCGCAGGCAAGACCAAGGGCCAATGTCCGAGTTGCTCGGCTGATGCGGATAAGGCAGCAGGCGAAAAAGGAACGCTGATCGAGGCGGACGCCTCCGGGATAGTTGGCGTCACCGAAAGTGCTTGGGGGTCCGAGAACGCTGCAGGTGATTGGTTATTTGGGCCGAGTGTCGGAAGGCGAGACGAAACTCCGGCCACAGCGGCGTGAGCTCGTTGCGCCTCAGCCGGTTCGTGCGATGCAACGGGATTCGGCCGCATCCATCTGAAAGCTGATTGCATGGACGGCGGGCGAACTGATGCGGGGCTGGGACTTAGAACCGCATCAGACGGCTGGACTTCGAGTAGCTGAAACTCGGCGGCCACTTCCTCGATCGTGCGCGCCGGGACCGGCCGCAGTTGGTCAACATATGCATAAATAAGCGAGTGCTCGCAGATCAAGTTGATCACGCGGGGAATCCCGCGTGCGTAGAAATAAACTGCATCCATAGCTTGCGGCTGAAAGATCGGTTCGCTAGCGCCTGCGATTCGCAACCGCTGTTCGATGTAACCGTGCGTCTGCTCTACGGTCAGCGGGTTAATCTTGCAACGTACCGCGATCCGCTGCCTGAGTTGGCGGCCCTCAGGTTGGTTCAGCCTTTCCTCTAATTCCGGCTGGCCCGCGAACACGATCTGAAGCATTTTTTCGGAAGGGGTTTCAATGTTAAGCAGCAGCCTTATTTCCTCGAGTCGCTCAAACGACAGGCCCTGCGCTTCGTCCACGATCAGAACGGGGCTGACGCCGGCCCGGTAGGACTCGTGTAACCAGCGGTTGAGGCGGATCGTCAGATTCGATCTATCGTTCGCTTCAGCTGAGATTCCGAAATCGCAGGCCATTAAGTTTAAGAGGTCGCCTTCGCCCAAATTCGAGTTAAAAACAAACGCCGTCGGCGTCCGCAACTGGCGCAGCCAGTCGAGCAACTGATTGATCATCATCGTCTTTCCCGTCCCAACTTCGCCGGTGAGGAGGATGAGACCCTTGCGATTCTGAATCCCGTAGGCAAGCCTTTGCAGAGTTTCTTCCGTTTGTCGGGTAGGACAGAAAAAACGCGGATCTACATTGACGTTGAAGGGACTCTCGCGAAGGCTGAAGAAGCTGTTATACATTTGCGCTCTAGAAGAGGGATAGCGCCCTTAAGATCACCGCATAATCTGACTCATATCCATCAGAGTGGAGAAACCAATGGGAATCTGTGTTCCAGGCGAGCAACAGGGGGTTCTAGAACCATCCCGATATTGACGAGTTTCAGGATCGATACCAAGACATGGCTGGGAAGTTGTACTCGTCCCCGCTACGACGCCAGCAAACGTGACGGGACACACCCTACTTGGGCAGCAGCGTTACGCGAGCGATCCAGACCGTGCCGGCCAAATGATTATCGAACTTATGGCTTATGGGCCGAGCAATTTTGACGATTAACAAGTGAGTGTCAGCGCTGGTCTTGAACTCCAATTGGTGCGCGGACCAGTCCGAGGTGCCGGTTACATTTTCGGTGGAGACGAATAGTTTCGAAGGATTGTACGCGTCGAGAACCTCGAATCTTGGGCCGCTGTCGGTAGTAATTCCCTGCGCTCGCATGTGGGCGGAAAACGTGTAAGCGGTGTTGGGACTTACCGGCACGTACTGGAGGACGTGGCCGTACTCCAGGTTTTGCGCGCCGTCGAATTCGATGCGCAGTGATTTGCTGCCAGTAACGCCGACGGAAGCGTCCTCGCTTACAGCGGCTCCTTGCACTGGAATCACGCGCCAGTCCAGTCCTCCGTTCACCGGCGCGAATGCGAAGTCGCCGTTGGTAATTAGATTTGGACTGGATTCGCGGGCGCAAATCTCTTGAGGGAATCGCGCGCACAGAGCGGCCCAGGCCGCAGTAAGGCGGTCCACATCGCGACGCTGAATCAGCGCGTCGAGATAAGGAAATGAGTGAGCAAGCTGGAACGGTAATTTCAATTCCAACAGCGTCGCCCACGTTTGATCGGCGGCTTCCATTCGACCCGTTTCGATTTGGAAACTCAGATAGTCGAGTATCACCGGCGCGCGCCGCGGCAACATTTGATCCAAGATTTTCCGGTTGTCGTTCGTCGCGTTGACGGCGAGGACGAATACTTGGCGTTCTTTTGTGCCATCTTCCAGCAGAACCTTTTGCAACGCGGCGAGCACTTCTGAGGTTCGTCTCGTCCGGACGTAAAAATTAGCGGCTTTCCAATTAATTTCCGGCGAATTCGGGAAAAGAGCGCGGGCGCGGGTGAAGGCGCGCAGAGCGTCATTGTTGCGCCCTGCCCACTCGTACGCTGCGCCGAGATCGGCCCAGTAATCGGCGTTGTAAGGGCTCAGTTGCGCAGCCTTTTCGCTAAGGCGCACGACGTCTGCGGGATTGGCACTTGAATACAAGTGACTGAGAGTGGCAAGGGCGTCGTAATACTCCGGATTTCCCGGGTCCCATTTGATCGCGGTTTGAATATCCTGCGGCAATTTTTTTCGAAAGTACCACGCTCCGATTGCCTGCCGGGTGACGAGATACATGCAGTAAAGCAGACCGCAGACGAGAAAGGTCCGAAGCAACAAATTAAGGCTGCGGTTATTGCTCAAGTTTCCGCCCGCAGAGAAGCTTGGAGAATTCCACGTTCCTGCTCACTCGAGTTTGTGGAGATGGGAAAGCGCGCTGATTGTATCGAAAGCGTCGGCAAGTGACGCGGGAAATTTCAGAGGAGAAGCGTTTTGCTCGCCGGACAGTGATGCGATTTCCGTTCCGGACGAAAAGAGCCCCACGGTCTGCGCAAGCAGACGATGTGGGGCTCTTAAGGAACGAACTTTAGATTACAACAACCAGCGCCAGCCGAGCACCAGGGTGGACGGGATCAATCAGGTAATATTGACCGTCGATATAATCGACATAAACGTCGTCGCTATAGCCCCAGCCTATCGGCCATACCTCGCCAAAGCCAAACCAATACCCGCCATATTGGAAGCGCGACTGGCCTCCGACGATTACCGGATGGCCTACGTGGAAGGTATGTTCACGCCCGAAATGCGAGTGGAATTGGGCGTCCGGGATGCGGCCGTTCTCGATGGGACCGTGCTTCACGGTGGACTTGGTCTCTGTGCGAGTGTCGGATTGCTTCACAGTTTTTGTTTCCCGGGTGTCCTTGGCCTTGGGAGCATTCGCTTCCTTGGAAGGCTTCTCTTCTTTAGCGGCCGGTTTAGTTGGCGTGGGTTTTGCCGCGTCTTCGGAAGGCTTGGTGGCCTGATCATGGGGCTTGGAATTCTCTGCGGGCTTGGAATTCTCGGGCGGCTTAGCATCTTGTGGGTGTTCTTCCTGATACGCATGTGCGGGAACAGTGGCGCCGAATAGCAAAAGCAGAGCTGCTGTACTGAAGACAGCGCTTATGTTTCCAAATCGTTTCATAACGTGCCCTCCGTAGAAGTTTTGACGGCTTGCTAGGCCACTTGAAAAGAGTGACCACGAGCTCTACCTGCGAGCCTATAGATACAGATGTCCAAGGCGCGGCGGAGTTACAGAGTCGGACGGCTCCGGTGGGTCAGAATCCCTGTAGTGGCACGACTATTTTCCAGTACGTATCCGCAGCTCCGGAACTCATTCCGATGGCGTCATAAACGTCGGCACGGCGCCTCGGGATCGCTGTTCACTTTTGGCCAGCAGAACCAGCGGACAGTTCTGCCGCGGCGGAAGAGACCAGGGCCGCTTCATCCTGAAGAACGGCGGCAGCGCGAGCCATGGCTTGCTCCGCTTCCTTCCACTTCTTCTGTTCGATGGCTTCGCGGACGGCTGGAATTGCTTTCGATTCGTAGCCTGTATAGACGCCCGGCGCGTAGATCTGGTGCTTGTACCAGAACCGGCCCGGCAAACCTTCGGGAGTAGTCAATTTGCGTTCGCTTTGGATGAGCAAGGCATTGACGTCGGCAATGGACGCGGAAGCCAGCACCGAACCGCCATTTGCACCAGCGGCGGCGAGAGCTTTCTGGTATTCGCCGGCACTTCGCGTGAGGGCGTCCGCGCTGTTCTGAAGCGGGGAGAAATTCAAGTAGGGAGGTACGTCTTCCTTTTTTGGCGGAAAGTAAGCCTTTTTCGGATCGGCAGCGGCGGTGAAAACGCCTTCTTCGATTTCCAGATTGCGCTCTTCGATATCGTCTCGCATCTTGGCAGAAAATTTTTGGAGGCCCTTCACGTAGGTTTGCACGGTGTCGGCAAAATTCGAGAAATCAAAGGGCAGCAAGTCCGCGTCGGCCAGCCGCATTATCATCGAACCGTTAAATTGCGAAAGAGTGCGGCCGTAGGCGAAGTCGGTATCGGCAAAGTGCGTGTACCAATAGAAATCGTCATAAATCGAGTGGTAGACGCCTCCTTCATCTTCACCGCCGAAGCCGATATCAAGCACTGCAATGCCCAGAAAATTCTGGAAGCCTGCATGGTCGGAACCTCCGCCGGAGATTCCGATGCGAATATCCTTGCGCTGGCGCAGCTCCTGGCGCTCTTCGTCGGAGCTCGCAGACTTGATACTGTCTAGCTGCCAGCGCTTCCATACCGTGAGCTTCGTCTCTGGATCCTGCACATCGTGAGCGACGTCATTCACGAGCTTTTCCAACGTGTGCGAACCTTCGGCGCCCAGAGTGCCGCGGCCGTTGGAATCTGAATTGATATAGGCGACGGCGTTTTTGCGCAATTCGTCTGCATGCGTTTCGGCCCATTCCACCGAACCGAGCAGGCCGGGTTCTTCACCATCCCAGGCGCAATAAATGATTGTGCGTTTCGGCTTCCAACCGGCTTTGACCAGAACGCCCAGCGAGCGAGCCTCTTCCAGAAGCGCGACTTGGCCGGAGATGGGATCTTCCGCCCCGTTGACCCAGGCGTCGTGGTGATTGCCGCGCAGGACCCACTCGTCCGGAAATTGTGCACCGGGAATTTTTGCGATCACGTCGTAGAGGGGCTTGATGTCCCAATTGGAGAACATTTTCAGATGAACTTTTCCGGGGCCGGGGCCGAGCCGGTAAGTAATGGGAAGGCCTCCGCGCCATGCAGGCGGAACGACTGGTCCAGCGATTGCTGCCAGAAGCGGCTCGGCGTCCGAGTAGGAAATTGGAAGTACGGGAATTTTTGTCAGCGTGGGAGCGTTCTTTATGGGGAGGCGTTTCGCATCTGCCGTTGCGCCGATTCCGGGAGTTAAAGGATCGCCCATGAATTCGGTGCTGTCTTGCACGCTACCACGTTGCACTCCGTCTTTCGGCCGGTACGCACCTTGCGGATAGGTGACGCCGGGGGAGTAACCATCGTCACGAGGATCGGAATAAATGATGCAACCAATGGCGCCATGTTCGGCAGCAACCATGGGCTTGATTCCGCGCCATGCGTGGCCATAGCGCGCGATCACGATCGCCCCTTTCACCGAGATACCGTTTCGCTCGAGAGTTTCGTAGTCGTCCGGGATGCCGTAGTTCACGTATACCAGCGGGCCGGTAACGTCGCCATCAGCGGAATATGCGTTGTAGGTGGGGAGCTGCTCCGATTGTTGGTTCGACGTGGGGTCCTCGGGCACAGCGGGTTCCTGAAGCTTGGCTACGAAATGGGGGCCGCCTTCGACAAGCTCCACCAGACGCTCCTTGGGCGTGGGGAAGAGCACGTTGAAAGATTCGATGTGCGCATCCAGGCCGAATTCTTTGAACTTCGCCAGAATCCATTCAGCGTTGTCTTTATCGTATGGCGAGCCGACATTATGAGGATGCGCGGAAAGCCGCTGCATGTAGGCTCGTAAGTTGGCGGGGTCGGGTGTGGAGCGAAATTTCTGCTCCCAGTCGCGTTCGACGCGGGACGATTCAACCGAGTAACCTGCGAGCGGAGCTTCGTCGGCAATAACATAGGTGCCGACGGCCGCGAAAGAAGTTGCCAGAAGAAATAATCCTGCGAGCACATTGCGATTCATAGTCCCCTCGGTTTTGCGCCCATATTCTGCCTGAAGCTCACAACGAATAAAACAACGCATCTGGAAAATGAGGGACTCAAAACTACAGCCAGCGCGGCTTGGAGCCTGGAACGACGTGACGCTTCGCGGAACGCGAGCCAACGAATAGCGAGGAAGTAACTTTCCGCGTGATTCGTAATCTAACAGACGGGAGGAATGAAATGCCGACAAAAAGAGGATCGAGCAGGAAATATGGCAAGGCTGCGGGCAAGAGCGTGAAAAGCGCCATGCATCGAGAAAAGCGAGGAACTCTGCGGTCCGGCAAGGGTGGAAAGGGCGGGAAAGTGACGTCGCGAAAACAAGCAATTGCTATTGGTCTTTCGGAAGCGCGCAAGAAGGGCGCGAAAGTTCCGAGAAAATCGAGTTAACGCACAGCGGAAAAAAGAAAAAGCGAAGTGCCGCTGCTTCGCGCCGCTCGTAGTACTTCGGTACCATTGAGACGCCTGCACGGCACTGTACAATTCCGCGCCATGGCCGCAAAAACTCATTGTGAGGCGCTGGATCAAATCCTGCAAGAGGCCGACTCCACATTCCGCGAGGCGAGAGAAATTCGCAGATCCAGGGATCTCTCATTCTATGAGGATGGCGAGCTTACGCGCGGCGAGCACAGAAAGATCGATAATCTGGTGAAACATTTACTTGCCGGGCATGACGGCAAGCCTTGTCCCGCGGGAGACAGACCTATCGTGGGCGAGCAAAAACGAGCCGAATTGCTCCGAAAGAAAGCTACAGCTTAGGTACCAGTGCGTTTGTTGGTCCCGTGCAAAAGCTACCTGCGCTGGGAATAAACTCCGTTCAATTCTTTTGACAGTTCTGCAAGTCGACCCTGGGATTCGCGAAGGCTGCCGCTGCGGAAGCTAAGTCCTGCCGATTTGCCATCTTTCGACTTCACTATCAGAACACATCTGCTCAAAACTTCCGATTGATTTGCCGATTCGGCATGGCCATTGCTGGTGCTCGATAATCAAACCGAACCACGGGCGGGCCATGAAGACAAGAGACCGGATCATTGGTGATGAAGAGAAGCTGATGGAAGTACGGCTGTGGCAGGCTGTGGTCGTGACTACCATTCAGGAATGGGTGTCCGGCCCGCTTCGGCGTAAACGCGAAGCTGAGGATTACCTCTTCAAAGACCAACGGGACTTTCCGCTGGTTTGCCAATCGGCGGGGCTGGATGTCGGCCAGCTGCGTTCAAAGCTGGCGCGGCTAAAGCTGCCTGAAGATTTCCGCGTTTCAAAATTGCGCTTGGTGTGATGCGTTGTCAGGTCCGCAGTAAGCGACTCGGCGGCGCTTCTCGCAATTTCCCCTAATTAAACCTACGTGGCATAATCCTATGCTGTCGTTTACCTATTCCGGGGTAGTGCAATTGGTAGCACGCCAGCCTTTGGAGCTGGTTATCCTGGTTCGAGTCCAGGCCCCGGAGCCAATTTTCCCCGATATTGCGAGCAAGTTTGAAACTCCTGCGGCTCGGGATTTTGCCCAACGATGCGGCGCTGCCGCGAAGTTGCAACCGCCGCTCTGTTGCTGTTCTCCGATGACGGTTTCTATTTCGCCGGGCAATAGCTGGCTTCGGTCGGAGGACTCTCATCGGTGATCAAATTAGAAAATCGAGAAAGAAGTCCTAAGGCGGCGAGCTGATGCGATGCAGCAAATCCTTGAAGCGCTGGTTAGAGCGGAGACTGTCGAAAACGGGCTCAACCTGAACGAAGACCATCGAAGGATACCGCTCATCGAAGGCCTTCTCGAGGTCTTCGAGCGCTCTACCTCTCTCTCCCGCAAGGGCATGAGACACCGCGAACGTCCACGGGGAAACGTAGTGCGCTTCCGACTGCCGCTCGAGCATAGCCAGCCGCTGATGCCAATAACCGTTGATGCCCGAGTGTCGATAGGCTGCGCGAAACTCTAGGCCCTGTGCCGAGTCCGCGGGACCGGGTGTAGCTTTCATGAAAGCCTCAAAGGCCTGGTCGAACATGCCTTTTTGTTCGTACAACAGACCGAGATACCAATAGGCTTGACCAAATTGTGGATCCAATCCGATCGTCTTTTGACATTGCGCGATCGCTTCGTCATCGCGTCGCGCCAAGAACAAAATCTGGCATGCATCCGTGTTGACGATGGCCGAGACAGGATCGAGCTCCACGGCCCGGCGGATCTCAGCTATGGCTTCGTCTGAACGATTCATGGCCGCGAGATCGTATGCGTACCAGTGATGAGCGGTCGGGTAGTTCGGATCGAGTTCGATGGCTCGCCTAAACTCGTTTTCCGCCCGAGTAGGATTCCAGTCGTAAAGCAACGTTACGAACCCCAGCGACGCGTGGGCTTCCGCGAGTGTATCGTCGAGCTGCAGCGCTTTTAGCACTGCCTCTTTTGCCAGCGGATAGACTTGCTTGGCGGGCATGACATCGTTTGGCCCGAGCAGAATGTAGCAATCCGCCAGTCCCACATAGGCTTGCGCGAAGTTTGGGTCTTTTGCGATGGCCTGGTTGAAAGATTCGACTCCCTTCCGGAAGCCCGCCTCCGTACGCTGATTCCAATAGAATCGTCCCTGTAAGTACAGATCGTAAGCCGCCGGATTCACGGGACGGGCGTTCGTGCGGCGCGCTATCGCGCGTGGAGGCGAGAGCGTTAGTTCCACTTCATCGGAAATGGTATTGGCGATCAGGATCTCCAAAGCCAAAGTGTCACGCCCGTCGCGCTCGTAACTCTCAGCCCAAAGATGGGTCTGGTCGCGCACTTGAATAAGCTGCGCGCTGATGCGTACACGGTCGCCTTCTCGGCGAACACTGCCCTCCAGAACATAGTCCACACCGAGTTCGCGACCGATTTGCTGGACATCCTTTTGGGTGTTCTTATACTTCATCGCAGAAGTTCGCGCGATCACCCCCAGACGCTTCGGATCAGCGCTCCCCAGCAGCGTGATCATCTCTTCCGTCAAGCCATCATTGAAATACTCCTGGCTCGCATCACCGCTGAAGTTCGCGAAAGGCAGCACCGCCAGCATGACTCTTTCGCCGGATGGATTGGCGGGGCGTGTGAAGCGTCGACGCGCGAATTGGACCGCTAGAATCAACAGCACAACCACAACAGCCGCGACGATACTGAACCGGACATTACGCCACCATGACCCCGAACTAGCGGGTAAATCGATGTCACCTGCTCCGGCATTTCCTGAATCATCGCCAACACCGGGGGCTCGAACGATGGAGTCCTCTGCCACTGAAAGCTCGTGTTCGACCTGGGCAATAAAGCGGTAACCACGGCGCGGAAGGGTCTCTATGTACCGCGGATTGTCCGCACTGTCCGCTAGAGCTGCTCGGATCTGGTTTATCGCGAAATTAATTCCATGGTCGAAATCGACGAATGTCGAATCGCTCCACAGATCCTGCTTGATATCTTCTCGTGTAACCACCGTCCCGGCACGATTCACTAGCTGCAGGAGCACACGGAACGGCTGCGGTTGGAGCTTTATGAGGATGCCGGCCTTTCGGAGTTCGCCTGCAACAACATCCAACTCAAACAGGCCAAACCGAAGATTAGGAGAAGTTGGCGCAATAAATGACATCAACCACCTTGGTCCGAGATTCTAACAGGCTAACCGCCGCCCTGGCAGCCAAATCTCGTTATCAACATAGCCAGTAATCTATTCGTTTTCATAAACCTGGCCCCTAACCAGAAACTAACCCATTGCTCACTCTCTCCGCATTGCCTTCCCACCGAACCAACTCTATTTTGTCGATCATGGGTCATCCTCAGGCCTTTGCGACTTTGGATGGCTCCTTGGGAGGAAAGAGAATGAGAAGCAATGCGCTTGCGCGTCAGACACTCTTGGGAATGCCGGAAAAGTGGGCCGAGGGGTGCCAAGTTCCTGAGCACTCCCCTTCCTCTTATGCGGGGGTCGAGTCTGAGGATCGAAAGGAGTACCGGGCATGGCTCATGATTTCGTGGACGTGCCAATTGCTCGTTACTGTGGTGCTTCTGACCTCATTGGTGGGCTGCGGATCTGGAAGCTACGCGGGAGGCGACAATCCCATGCATTGCGTCGAGGTGCGCTAATCATGCGAAAACTCTGGATACTGGTTTTCGTCTTGGCAATGCCGTGCGTGGCTTTCGGCCAAACAGATCGATCGTCGTGGGAGAACCTCAACGCGCTCGGAGCTGGACACAAAATTGAAGTCGTTGAAATGAACTCGAAGAAAGTTTCGGGGGCGTTTGTGAACGTCACGGACGCGGGGATCTCATTACAAGCGGCAGGAGGTGAGCAAACGATAGCGAGGCAGGACGTTCGCAGAGTGAAACTCATGGAGAACAAGCATCGTTTGCGCAACGCGGCTATTGGCGCCGCGATCGGCGCAGGAGCGGGAGCAGGTATCGGAGCGGAGGTAGGCAAGGGCCCTTCGCACGGTTTCGGTTTCGACTTTGCCGCCCAAGGAGCCGGGATTGTTGCAGGGGCCGGAGCCGTGATTGGCGCAATCGTGGGAGCCTTGTGGCCCAGCCACCAGACCATCTACCGTGCGGCGGAGAAATAGTTTTGCGGGCGCCCTCGAACTCACCGCCGTGAATTCAATGCGGGGTCTGGCGGTAAGACTTGCGCAAAATGCGCTGACGCTCTAGTCTAGGCGCGAGCATGCAGATGCAAGGTTCGGAGTTCACGCCGCAATTTCTAATTCTTGGCGTAATTTGGTACATCGTTTTCCTGTTCTCGACGACGTGCCATGAGGGCGCGCACTCCCTGGCCGCGAAAATCGGCGGAGACACGACCGCGTTCCACGGCGGCCAGGTAACGCTGAATCCGATTCCGCATATACGGCGGTCGCCATTTGGACTGATCGTGGTGCCTATCCTTTCCTATTTTCTTGTGCACTGGATGATCGGGTGGGCCAGCGCTCCATACGATCCCGCGTGGCAGCAGCGGTACCCGCGACGCGCCGCGTGGATGGCGCTTGCAGGGCCGGCCGCAAACTTTACGCTGGTGATCGTCTCCGCGCTGGCGATTCGGGCCGGAATGCATTTTGGATATTTCAGGATGCCGGAGTTCGTTGGCTTCACGCGCATTACCGAAGCGTCCGGTCCCGGTATCGCCGGATTTGCCGCTACTTTTCTTAGCATCATTTTCTTGCTGAACCTCCTTCTCGGAACGTTCAATCTTCTTCCCGTGCCGCCGCTCGACGGAAATACCGGAATCACACTGTTCATGAGCGAGAGCACGGCGTTGAAATTCGTCAATTGGTCGCGAAGCCAAGGCTTTGGAATGATTGGTTTGATACTGGCTTGGTACGTGTACGACAAAATCTTCGGTTCTATCTTTAGACTGGCTCTGGCCATGCTGTATCCCGGCTCGCATTGGGGCTAGCGGTTACATCCTGCGAGACGCCCATTTTGGCTTGGTTCAGAAACGAACAGATGTTTCGATAAGCACGACCGCGACGCCATAGCGCCGATCGAGCGTCTCCTAAGTCCTTCCCTGTTCATACTAGTAGCCACAACTCTTTGGCATTCCTTCTGCAATGATTAGCGTGCGGGAGGGCCGATGCATACACTGACAGATGAACCCAACAGCTATCGAGTGGAAGTCTCGGGGTGGAATGTAAAAGGGATTTTCTTTGTTGAAAAGGCAATGCTCTTCTGGACCGCGGAGGAAGAGAAAAGCGTCGAATTGATGTCGCGCTTGCAGAAGGGCTGCGTAGTGTTTGTGCGATTGGTCCAGACAGCCGTGGGAGACGCTAGCTTCCCCGTGGCCTACCGCGTCTTAAGCATTGCATCTGACGATTCAGCCGGTCGAGGAAAGGTAAGTCTCAGGCAGTTGCGTCCGAATATGGACGCCGAGCAGCCCACGATTGACACAACTGGGACAGGGGCAAAATTAATTGAAGGGCAGAAGGTCTTCACTAACTGAAGCGGCAATGAAGACAGTAATTCCGGGCGGTCGCGGGCGAGAGAAATGTTAAGCAAGTCTTAGACAAGTTCCGTTCTGAAATCGCTAGACCAATTCGGAACGAGAAATTACTTGATTGAAACAACCTTCAAACACTTACTTTCTTTCGTTGGCATCGACATTCTCCCACCGCTCTCGATTAAAGCTAACAATACGCGACTCTTACTCAGGAGCTTGAATCAACCGGATGCCGGATCTTTTTTTATACGCGCCCCTGCAACAATGGCGCGAAACGGCACGGTCCTTGCCTATACATCTGCATCATGCTAGCCGTGGAAGAAAGACCGGTTGTCGAAGCAGCGCGAAAGAACCTTCCCGTATGCGTCCTAGACGAACAATCCAACCAAGCAGATCTAACATCCGCACGATTGCAAAAGTTCGGATTCCCGGCAACGGGAACGACGCACCCGGAAGACGCCTTGCAGACCGTCAGGGCGGGCGCATGCCGTGTAGTAGTCGCCGACGTGAAAATGCCGGGGATGGACGGTCTGGCCTTTCTCGAGAAAGTTCTGAAGTGCGACCCGGGAATGTTCGTAGTCCTCGTCTCCGGCTACTATTCGGTGGATGCGGCTATTGAGGCTATCAAGCACGGTGCTTACGATTTTCTCTGCAAGCCGGTGGATTACACCCGGCTGATGAAGGCTCTCGACGATCTGGCGGAAAACTTTACACAGCGTTCTCAAATTCGCGATCTGGAAGACAAGCTCCTGGATAACCTGCTGTTTCACGGCATCGTGGGCAGAAGTCCGGCCATGCTTGAAGTTTTTGATCTAACGAAGAAAATCGCCCGGCATTATACCAACGCGTTAATCACGGGGCCGACGGGCAGCGGCAAAGAGTTAATTGCGCGTGCGCTGCACCAGATGAGCCCGGTGGCCAAAGGCCGCTTCGCCGTGTGCAATTGTTCAGCGCTGGTTGACACGCTGCTGGAAAGCCAGTTGTT
>PKWH01000045.1 GCA_003131985.1 Acidobacteriota bacterium
TGTGGTGCTTTCGTCTGAGATATGTAGGTCGCTGATATGAGCGATCAGGATTGGGTCATCCGCACCCGAGTTCGGATCGGGAATGAGTTCGGCTAGCCGCAGGGAGGACGAAGCAGCCTTAGCAGTCAGAATTGTCCAGACGACCGGTAATATGAAGAAAGCGACGTTCACGAGCACGAGACCTGCGATTCCTAGAATCTTCCAGGGCCAAGTGGATTGATGGAGGAAGTTCCGGATCTTCGTGCATGCCAAGATGGCTAAAACGAGAGAAGCTATCTCTGCTGGATAAAATGTCCCAATCCCGAAGAGGGTTGGATCAGGAGTAGGAGGCACCCCAATTCGAAACCAGAAGATCCCCGACCAAAGAGGCAAGCTCGCAGTCGCGGCGGAAACAATCAACCAGTTTTTCGCAGCTTTCGCGTCGAGGAATTTGTCTTTGGTATGGAACCATATTGCATATGTGGGAAGGAGGCAGCCTAACAGGATGCATGACCCAGCGGCAGCCAGCTCGACGAGCAGCTCAAACCTCTCAGCCCAGAGGAACTGATTGGGGAAATTTACCGTCAGCAGACGCAAGATCACGAAAATGACGAAAACTACAAATAGAAGGAAGCAACCGACCCCTTGGACCGCCTCGCTGATCAACTTGTTCGATTTCATCACTGAACCGTACACTACACGGGCAGGTCGCTCGGACACAAATCCCTCGACGGGCTGGTTGCGGAGTATTCGTAACTCACAGGGTCAGACCGGTTTCTGATTGCGGAGGCTTGATTTGAACTGACGATCCCTCGTCGCAGAGTCCGTGCTCACTAGGCGAGTCCTCTCGCTGACACATATGGAAGAGAGGGTTAGGACAGCAAGCCGAGGCTTTTCAGGCGCCGGAGATGCCAATTCGCGAGAGGTGCGTTGGCGACGAGGAAGTCGGTCGCTTCCATCTCGTCGCTCGTCACTAGGCGGCGAGGATTGCGGGCGCCCAATGGTGACCTTCCACTAAAACGGAACACTTCCTGGATGAGGGGAAAAAAGCAAAAGCGCACATGCAAAGGAAGTCCCGAACAAGGGAGGCCAAAGCAGCCCGAAGCAAGCCAACATTGTCGGTAGTGTCCGTTTCGCATCTGCGACGCTGCTGCTCACGGTTTTGCAGTCGCCCGAATCACTGTCGAGTTTCTTGTCTTAAATCGCTCATCGCTGATTGAATTACAGCGCCTCATGCGCCCTCGAAGACGTTGGGATCAATTCTAGGTAGAAAGCTTACAATTGAGGCATCAGTTTATTTATCTTGACACGTCAAGCATGAAAACCTATAGTCCGGTGCAATTCAGCGGACGGGATGTTTCCGCTCAAACCAGATCTTTGGTTCAACAATTGGTGTTCGCGATGGATACTCCTCTTGTGTTAGCGGGACGCAAAGCTGCGGCGCGGGCACTTTTTTTACTCGGAATCGTTCTTGCATCCTCACGGCCGGCTTCTGCTGAACTGGGCGGAGGGCTCGACTCTGTGTATCGAGACTCTGTGCGCCTGAATGCCAGTATTCAAGTGCGAAATGCCGAGCACTGCAGGATCTACGAAATTACTACAGCGGCTGGGACCACTGTCCGGGAGTTTGTTTCGCCGACCGGGACTGTCTTTGGGATTGCCTGGGAAGGCCATTTCGTTCCAGAGATGAGGCAACTGCTCGGCGCCAGTTTTGAGCCTTATTCCACAGCCGTGCGGGCGCAGACGTCGAAATATGCGGGACGCAGGCCGCTCAGTGTCCACTCGCCGACTCTCGTGTTCGAAAGCGCAGGTCATATGGGCTGGTACTACGGCCGGGCCTATATTCCTGAAATCGTCCCACAGGGGAGCATGCAACAAGAAATTCGATGACGGGAGGTGTGCAGTGCGCGGCGTTTGTGTCCTGATGACGGCGATTGGTTCAATGTTCCTGGCAGGATGCACGAGTAGGACAATCCAGCCTGCCGCCGTATCTCTGACACCAGCTCTTCCTCAGACTGTCGATCAGGCAATGGCTTTGACAGTGACCGCGGCCGTTGCGAATGACCCCAACAAGAAGGGTGTGACCTGGAGCCTCAATCCCGACATCGGATCGTTGAACTTTCAAACCGCAACCTCCGTGACCTATGAGGCGCCAAACAGCGTGGCCAGCAACTTCATCGTCACCATTACCGCCCCCTCGGCGCAGGATACTGGCGAAAGCGCGCCCCTGGTGGTGACGGTCCTTGCGCCGGGTCAGCAAAATGTACAGCTGATTACGGTTGACGGTGGACTCCCCCCTAATCAACCTCACATCAATGTACCCTATACTTCCGTTCTAATCTGCGCTCCCGGAACCTCGAATTGCCAGAACATAGACGGAATTCTTGTCGACACAGGCTCCGTCGGACTCAGGATTTTTAAATCGGAACTCAGCATTCCTCTGCAGCCGATAAACCTGAGTGGTGGTTCGCTCAACGGTTGNNCTATGGGGAGAAGTGGCTCCAGCGGACGTGTACCTCGCCGGCGAGAAGGCCGGCGGGATCTCAATTCAGTTGATCGCGGATCCGACGGAATTTCCCGTACCGACCGCATGTTCCAACGGCGGCACGGACGGCGACAGCCAGCAAGTCTTACCAGCCAACGGAATTCTCGGCGTGGGCGATGAACCAACCGACTGTACTCTCGCCGGTGTTAACTTCTGCGATCCCAACTCCGCAACCGGCATTCCTGATACTTACTTCGTTTGCTTCGGCAAAGAAGGCTGCGGCCCGACCCTGCTGCCCAAGGCTCTACAGATCACTAATCCGATCGCAGCGTTTGCGACTGACAACAACGGTGAGAGTCTTCAATTCCCGTCAGTTGGAACTGCGCTGACGACAACCAGCGGCACGATGATTTTTGGAATCAATACTCAGTCCAATAACGCCGTCGGCAATGCCACGGTATTTGCAATCGACGCTCACAATAATTTCACGACGGTCTTCAACAATCAGCAACTTACAATGAGTTTTATTGATAGTGGATCGACCGAGCTGTTTTTCCCGAATATCACCGGAATTCAGATCTGCCCCGATGGGTTTTCGTACTGCCCGACGAATCCGCCTGTTCTGCTGTCAGCCCTCAACCAAGGCGCCGACAACGTCGGGACAGGTACGGTCGACTTTCAAGTCGATAACCAGGACACCGATATCCAGAACAACCCCGGCGACGCAGCGTTCGGTTTCATTGCTGCATCGGGTGGCACTCCACCTTGCCAAAATGGTCAGGGGGCCTGCACGTTCGACTGGGGCCTGCCGTTCTTTTACGACCGCAGAGTGTTCACGAGCATCGACCTGGCAAACGTTCCCAACGAGCCCAAGACTCCGTGGTGGGCATATTAATTTTACATTCAGCTTCCCGGGAGGTAGCGAATGACCAAAAAAGTGCAGCCGCCGAAAAAAAACAAGACACCCGCGAAAAAGCAGATTGGGCCGACGTCAAGTCCTGTAAGTCTTACCAAGAACGAGATGCGGATCAAGTATTCAAACAGCTACGATTTGCTGGACAAGCTTCAATCCCTTTCACAATCTGTATCTCGTCTCCATACTCATCAGTTGATTGCACAACAATCGGGGGGTGCCGTCGCGGGAAATGCTCTCGACCATCTTTCGTCCGACGATGTTGACGTACTCGGCCCCGAGAGAGCTATCGCCATTGTAACGAAGTGCGCAAATGAGACTGACCTCTCCAAGAAACTGAGTGACATTCCAGGACTTGACCCAATCATTTTTCAGAGTTGTGTCAAAACCGGAGTGATTGCAGCGGGCTACAAGCCCGATGGAGTTCCGTCGTCTCCCAGTACGACGCTTTGGGACGTGGTCCAGGCGATTCAAGGATGTTCCAAGTAGTCTGAGCCGAAATCGTTCGATGGCAGTAAAGGAAGCCTGTATGCGATACGTTTTGGGATGCTTTTGTTTTCTACTCGGTGCTCTCGCTCTGCCGGCAGGAGCCAAGCCACCGCAGAAACTGACCATTTCGAATGTGGGGCCTGTTCAGGAAAATCATCCCGCGCCGGGCACCACAGAACGCCTTTTTACGCAGGCAGTAGATATTCAGTTCAACAACGCACCCAGCGCAACCGACCGCAGCGACATCGCTTCATGGAACATATCAGTCTATATGGACGATGGATCGATAACAGTGTTTCGAGGGAAGACTGAAAATTGCCCAATCATTACTCCGCCCAGTACCAGGGCTGCGAGCTGCTGGGTCGTTACAAAGACAAACGCTCTCGGTGTGGTAACCCCGCCCGCCGACGAACTGCCCGCAAAGCAGGCACAATCGGTCCTGTTTCCGTTGCAGAAAACGGCGATCGTCACACTGCCCCCAGAAGTGCTTTCAAAGCACGTCACGTCCATGTTGGTTTCATTCAAAACAGCACAACTTTTGTGGACTCCAACACCCGCAGCATGTGCGGCCACATTCTGCGCGGCAACGAGCAAAAGCACTTCCGATAACTACCTGAGCGGACTGTACAGTCCCGCAATACATTCGACTGCCCAATACACCATTGACGCCGAGGGCAGTTACGTACGGGAGATTGATTCTGGGAAGGTCTGGATCGGGGCTACCGCGACAGTGGCGACGGACAATCGACCGACCGCAGACCCCGACAGCTTTCTAGTATCCGGCTTGATCGAGTGGGTTCCAAAAGCCCAACATTTCTGGCACGACCGGGCAGAAGGAGTGTTGGTAGATTGGGACTTCGCCGGATTGGAATTTGACCGCCAGACCACTACCAAAACTTTTATCTCAAGTCCCGTGGCTGAAATTCCGCTGCGTATTTATCCGGCGCCGAATGCCGACAGCAAGGTCGCTTTCGGACTGTTTCCCTACTTCGGAATTGAGACTGGCACAAACCTCAGCAATGCGCTTGATCCCAACGGAAGCGGATTCGTTTTTCGCGGTTTGTTGGGTGTTTCAGCAAGCTTCACGGTCAAGACGAAATGGAAATACTTGTCACAGATCGGAGTAACTTCCAATTACACCGCTCGAATACCGGCGGTCGGCGAAATATTTGCGGACACTCATTTCATCAGCGCGACCGGCAAAACCGTCACTCTCTACAGCATCTCGACGCAAGTGCGCAATCACGTGAAAGATGAACTGGATTTTACCGTGGCTAAGCCCTTCAGCATTACGATTAAGCACGAGTACGGAGAACTTCCTCCTGGTTTCCGGAAAGTCGACAACAAAGTGAGTATTGGATTGACGCTGATGCTGCAGCAGGCGAACACCGCTCATTCGCAGCTGAATCCCGAGCGGTAAAGAAAAAACAAACAGCCGCCTGTGCCATCGTGCGACGGATATGAAGACTCAAGCGGATGCATTCATGCTGTGCGCACATCGAGTCGTACTCCGGCCACATTCAGGACTTTTCATCGGGGAACCACTAAAGACAACGCAGATGTCACCGAACCTGCGGTCAGTCCGCCGAAACCCTGAGCGACTGCCGGCATCCCGATCCCCCACAATACACACTGAATGTAATCTTGGGGACGACCGNNAAAACCAGGGCGCACAATCCTACAAAAATTGTCACCACACCCCACAGAATCCAAACGACGGTGCTCAGCTCTTGAAGATGAATTGTTATTTCCTTTGATCCCATGTCCTCCAGAGGAGGCCGCGGTCCGCCTCCGCCACCTCCCGCGTCCCTCGTCGAAATCGCAGCCTCCACGGCCGTAATTTGAACTTGAATCGCAGCCTTCAGTTGATCCGGAGGCAAAGCAGTTCCCGCCAACTTGTCCAGACTCATAAGGGCAGAAATTCCGTCAGCTTCCTTGCCCAGCTTCTTGACGCTTGGCCAGAGCTGCAGAATGTCGCCGATACCCCAGCGCACGATCAATTCTAATGTCGCAAGCTGGTTTCCAGCCGCAGCCAGAAAGGTCTGATACGCAACTGGCAGCGCTTGGTTGGAGAATGGGCTGAAAAAACTCTGGGGTAAGTATCCATTTTCTTTCAGCTTCTTAATAGTGAGCGAGACCAGCAGAGCGTCTATCGAATTCGGATTCGATGCTGGACCCAGCAGATTCTCAAATGAAACGGTCGTTTGGAGCTTTGCTTGGATCACCATGTCCTTTAAGGATTGAGCTTGTTCCCGGAACCGGGCNNATAAATAGCGACGCCGATGAGAAGGCAAAGACCACCAATAACCTTTCGCCACCAATCTGTCGAGTAGATCACGATGCTGATGATCCCCAGATCTGCTTTTTCCCGCGAACCTAAAGCCACGTTCCCTGTGAATTTGCCGGGACTCGAAAAGTCTGAGGGCACTCTCAGATAGAGAACCTGGCCGGGGATCTCTACCGTCGTACCGTCCGCCGCTGTCTTCGACGGGTCCGCCGAATCGACTACGGATAGCTGGTTTACAGGGATCGTTTGCCCCGTCTTTTCTTCAACGATTGTTGCAAACGCCGGCGCCACGTGAGTTAATCTCCCGGAAGAAATAATCTCGAACGGCAAGTCGTGAGAATCGCTTAGTTTTAGCGGGTATCCGGGGCTTGTTACCGTAACTTGCGGTGCTGTTGGTTTTTGAAGGGTGATCGACACCAATTCGCTCGTATTTCCGAATGTTATCAACAGCACCCGCACGGGAGCTTGGTTGGCCACCTGGCCGTCTGCGTGCCACGATGTTCGCCAGTATGCCCTGGTCTCAGACCGCCCGATGAAGGTAGCCTTCCCGATTTGTTGGAATGCCGACTTGTCCGGCCCGGTTACTTCCTCCACCACCAGATCGGCCAGCTTGCCGTCTTTCGCAACGGGCTCCACTTTCAGGTAAACGTCAATGTTCCCGTCAATCGAACTCACCACTGTGGACGTGTTTATTACGCTTACTGTTTGACCGGGCGTAGCCACGGCACAAGCCGCCGCGATGAGGCAACCGAGCATAACCCGATTGAGCGCCATGGCGTTTCCGTTCTCCTTCAGCGATACACGAGACGTGGGCTATTGTCGAAAGGCTCCTGCTTATCCAGGAACTCACGAAGTTTGGAAAGAAAATCATCGCCGCTGTACGCTTGGAACGCAGAAAGCGTCGGGATAGCGGACCGAATCGGCACGAGGAGATCACCGGCTGCAGCCGTGTTCTTCAACCATATCGAGTCAATACGGACAGCGGGTATTCTCAACACTCGAAATTCGAAAGCTCCATTCTGAACCGTTGGGATCTTTTGGGCGATGCCAACCGCCCGGCGCATGGCGTTGGCCATCCAACCGTGCTGCACATTGGAGAACACATGAGCGCCATCCTGGTCCATTACTTCGGCCGTAGCAGTCGCTGAGTCCGCCAGCAGCCCGCTGGAATCTTGATTCAGAAGGTACCGCCACGACGTCGGCGTCGCGCTGTCCAGCCCGGCGCCGGCCCTGATCTGTTCTGGATTAAGAACGAATACCTGGTGAGGGAGAGAGATATCGGGCCGCCCACCTCCGGCAGCTTCGGTAGTAAAGGCGTATTTGCTGCTTGCGGGAA
>PKWH01000058.1 GCA_003131985.1 Acidobacteriota bacterium
GACCGCTGGGGCATTGCCGGCACGCTGGCGGATCTCGGCAGCTTGGCGAGAGAACAACAGGATTGTTCCGCAGCGCGCTCTCTGTACTGCGAAAGCCTAAAAATTTTCCAGGAACTAAGACACAAGCGCGGAATAGCCCGCGTGCTGGAATGCTTCGCGGGCTTAGCAGCGGTTCAACTGCAAGCGGAGCGATCGTTGCGCCTGGCAGGCGCCGCGGCCGCGCTGCGCCAAAATATCGGCGCTCCTCTTACGCCCGTGGAACAGACCAAACTGGAAACGATTCTGGACCCTGCACGACAGGCGGTAACGAACACAGCAAGCACGATGGCTTGGTTAGAGGGTTGGGCCATGCCATTCGAGAAAGCTATTGAGGAAGTGTTGATGCCAGAGGCGGCGTCTCCTGCTGGCTAAAGTGGCAAAGAACATCGGGATACTACTGGAGAATTCACCCAGCACTTACTCCGCAGTTGATGGGTCGATAAGCCGGCGCACGGCGGAGACGCGATTGGCAGGAATGCCGGTGCGCTTGGCGTGTTCCCTGACGGTGGCTTCATCTGGGGCGAGGTAAACGCAGTAGACTTTGTCGCCTGTTACGTAGCTATGGAGCCACTGAATCTCAGGACCCATACCCTTCAAAACGCTGACCGACTTTTGAGACAGTTCGCGCAATTGCGCGTCGGTTAGACTTCCGGCTCCCGGAACTTCACGTTCGATGACGAATTTTGGCATGGAACTCCCCTGGATGTGGATTTATGCTAGCACGCAGATGGGAGCGGCTTCAAGACGGCTTGCCGAAGCTGCTTCTGGTTAGAGAAAAATGGCCAAGAATTATTAGAAATAAATAACAAGGATGAGCCAACCATGGATCTTCGATCGCTTCAAAAGCCGCTGAAAGACCAATACCGGACCGACCCAAGCGCCTCAAAAATCACAATCCGGGCAAAAGGCGCGCAGACGGATGCTCCGGTGTCATGCTCGGTTGATCTCGGGCGCGCCATCTACCGCGCCGAGGCGCACAAGGGAGTCGGAGGCGCCGGTGCGGGCGCTTGCTCTGGCGACCTTTTGCTGGGGGCTCTGGCGGCCTGCGCGCAAATCACCTGTCAGATGGTGGCGGCGTCCATGGGTATTCCAACGGAACGCATCGAGGTGACTGTGGAGGGAGACTTGGATCTTCGAGGCACACTTGGAATATCAAAAGACGTGCCCGTCGGTTTCGAGAGCGTCCATCTTCAATTTGATGTTGCCGCGCCTAATGCGACCCCGGAACAAATGGCTGGGTTGCGAGAAAAAACAGAGCAGTATTGCGTGGTGATGCAAACGTTGATGCGGCCACCGAAGCTGGAATCCGAGTGGGTTCGGCACGACTGAACAGACGGCCGCAATAAGTCTTCACTCATAAAAACCTCGTCTTTCATGCGCAGACTCTTTTTCGAGGCTAGTATCTTGTCGGATAGTGAAATTTTGAGGGATGGAGCAGCCATGCTGAACGAAGCGACGATCTCGAACTTCAGAGCCAGCCTGCTTGGCGGCCTAATCGAGCCAGGCGACCCAAGTTACGAAACGTCTCGCAAGGTGTTCAACGGCATGATCGACCGGCATCCGCGCCTGATTGCGCGTTGCGCCGACGTGGCCGACGTCATGGCGGCGGTGAACTTCGGCCGCGAGCAGAAGCTCCTGGTGGCCATCCGTGGCGGCGGGCACAACGCGGGCGGCTTGGGAGTGTGCGATGACGGATTGGTGATCGATCTTTCGCCCATGAACTATGTTCGCGTGGACCCGAAGAAGAAGATCGTGCTGGTTGGCGGTGGCGCGCTGTGGCGCGACGTGGATCACGCGACGTACGCGTTCGGTCTCGCGGTTCCTTCGGGCATCATTTCGACAACCGGCGTGGCCGGACTGACGTTGGGCGGCGGAATCGGATACTTGACGCGGCGGTACGGCCTGACTATCGACAATCTGCTGGCCGTCGAAATGGTGTTAGCTGACGGGCGGTTCGTCACCGCAAGCGCCAAGGAAAACGCCGACCTGTTCTGGGCGGTGCGCGGCGGGGGCGGCAACTTCGGCGTCGCGACGTCGTTTCTGTTTAAGGCGCGTCCGGTGCATACCGACTACGGCGGGCCAATGCTGTGGCGGATGGAAGACGCGGCGGAAATGATGCGCTGGTACCGCAGCTTCATCGCCAAGGCGCCCGATGACCTCTATGGGTTCTTTGCTTTCCACACTGTGCCACCCTGGCCGCCGTTTCCCGAGCATCTGTACTACAAAAAGATGTGCGGCATCGTGTGGTGCTACACCGGACCGATCAAAAAGGCGGAGAAGGTGTTCAAGCCGATCCGGAGCTTCAAGGCTCCCGCGCTCGACCTAGTCGGCCCGATTCCACATCCAACGCTGCAAAGCATGTTCGATCGTCTCTATCCGCCCGGCATGCAATGGTATTGGAAGGCCGATTTCGTGCGGACACTCAGTGACGAAGCCATCGCGCAGCATCTGAAGTACGCCGCGAAGTTGCCAACGTTGCAGTCAACCATGCATCTCTACCCGATCAACGGCGCGGCGAGCCGGGTGAAGAACAGCGCGACGCCGTGGTCTTACCGCGACGCGACGTGGGCCCAGGTGATGGTAGGAGTCGATCCAGACCCCGGGCAAAAGGAAAAAATCAGCACATGGGCGAAGGAGTATTGGAGCGCGCTTCATCCGTACTCAGCCGGCGGCGCGTACGTCAATTTCATGATGGATGAGGGCGAAGACCGCATTCGGGCGACTTACGGCAAGAATTACGATCGTCTTGCGAAGATCAAGAAACGGTACGACCCGGCGAATCTGTTTCGCGTGAATCAAAATATCAAACCGTCGAAATAAACGGGGAGATTTGTACCTTCGACAATCCGAGCGGACTCGGCACGGGTGAAGAGCCTCGGTAGATTGGCAATTGCGTTCGCAAATAAAAACGGCGCCTGACTGAAGAGTGGGCGCCGTTGAAATTTACTCCGATAAATTCAGATCAAGCTGGCGCCGGCTTTTCGCCTTTAGCCATACCTGGGATTGGGCGAGGTTCGGGACGCAACGAGAGTTGCGGCTCCTTGGCCGGCAACGGCGGAGCGGCCGGCGGCGGAGGCGGAATCTTTTCCGGGAGCGGCTTGTTTTCCAGCAGGAGCTTCAGTTCAGTGGCATCGAGTACTTCGCGTTCGAGTAGGGCGGCGGCTATGCGCTCGAGAGTGTCGCGCTGGGTTTCGAGAATATTGCGCGCGCGGCTGTAACCGTTGGTGACGATGCTGCGGACTTCCGCGTCGATTTTGATTGCGGTGTCTTCGGAGTAGTCGCGGTGCTGAGCGATTTCGCGGCCGAGGAAGATGGCTTCTTCCTTCTTTCCGAACGTGAGAGGGCCGAGCGGGCTCATACCCCATTCGCAAACCATCTGGCGGGCGATTTCGGAAGCGCGCTCGATGTCGTTGCCGGCGCCGGTGGTGATGTGATGGAGGAAAATTTCCTCGGCTGCGCGGCCGCCCATCAGGACGCTGAGTTGCGACTCAAGAAATTCCTTGGTGTAGGTGTGCTTGTCGTCGATGGGCAATTGCATGGTGACACCCAAAGCCATACCGCGCGGAATGATGGTGACTTTGTGAAGCGGATCCGCGCCGGGAGTTAATGCAGCCACCAGGGCGTGTCCAGCTTCGTGATACGCGGTGTTGCGTTTCTCTTCATCAGACAAAATCATGGACCTGCGCTCGACGCCCATGAGGACTTTGTCTTTAGACATTTCGAAGTCGGACATAGCGACGAATTTGCGATTCTGGCGGGCAGCCCAGAGTGCGGACTCATTTACCAGGTTCGCGAGGTCGGCGCCGGAAAAACCAGGAGTGCCGCGCGCGATTACGGACAGCTCCACATCTTCGGACAAGGGGACCTTACGCGTGTGAACGCGGAGAATTTCTTCGCGGCCTTTCACGTCGGGTCGCGGGACAACGACTCGGCGGTCAAAACGTCCGGGGCGCAACAGAGCCGGATCGAGTACGTCTGGACGGTTCGTGGCTGCGATCAGGATGACACCTTCGTTTGATTCGAAGCCGTCCATTTCGACCAGCAATGCGTTCAAAGTTTGTTCGCGCTCGTCGTGACCGCCGCCCAAACCTGCGCCGCGGTGGCGTCCAACAGCGTCGATTTCATCTATGAAGATGATACACGGGGCGTTCTTCTTGCCTTGTTCGAACAGATCGCGGACGCGGCTTGCGCCCACGCCTACAAACATTTCAACGAAATCGGAACCGGAGATGGAGAAAAAGGGAACGTTAGCCTCGCCTGCGATTGCGCGGGCGAGCAAGGTTTTTCCGGTGCCTGGAGGGCCGACCAGCAGCACGCCCTTGGGAATGCGGCCGCCAAGCTTTTGGAATTTTTGCGGGTCCTTCAGGAAGTCGATGATCTCGTAAAGCTCTTCCTTCGGTTCATCGATCCCGGCGACATCCTTGAATGTGGCTTTCTTCTGTTGCGCGGTCAGCAAGCGCGCTCGGGATTTCCCGAAGCTTAGGGCTTTGTTACCGCCCGCCTGCATCTGCCTCATCATAAAAACCCAGAAGAGTACGAGGAGGATCAGCGGAGCGAAATTAAAAAGAAACGTCATCCAATCCGCGTTTTTCACTTCCTTGTAGTTGTAGAGGACGTTGTGATCCTGCAAAGCTTTGGTGATGTCTGGTATCGCGGTGTTGGCAACGGTTACGCCCTTGAACTTCAAAGCGGAATCGCGATATTCACCCTGAATTTCCGCGCTGTTTGGCGCGAGGTAAATAGTGACGTCCTTCACCTTGCCGGATTGCACGTTGGCGAGAAAGGCCGTGTAGGTAGGCTCTTCCTCTTTCGCGGCTTGTCCACCGGTCGAGGCCATCTTCCACAAGACGACCGCCAGCAAGATCATCAGAAGCCAAAATAGAATGGTGCGGACTGTTGAGTTCACCGTCTTACCTCACCCTGTGAATACTTTCCGACCCCTGTTTCGGGCCCCCGATGCTGCCTACTACTTAGATGCAACAGCGGCGCCAGTGTATGCACCCGTCAACCTATCCAAGATAACGTCTCAAAGCTGAAGTTCTTCGATCAGCACGCCTACTTGCGTTCGCGCCCGCGCGCAGAAATCATCGGCCGGAGCCATGCCCCGAGTCCAGACCACCTGCCCGCCGCATTCAAGCACGGGCCAACGCGCCCGGTCTCGGAGGGGAATACGGTCTGCCAGGAACATATCCTTCAACTTACTGGCCTGCCGGCGACCGTAGGGTCTGTAGGCGTCACCTGGCCGCCAATTCCGCAAGATTAAAGAACCGCGGAGGAGGCCAGCATCGAGGGCTTCGCCGTCGCTTTTAGTGTCGCTCGCTTGCAAAGTCCAGTCAATGACTTTCAAACGGAAGCGACTTCCAAGTTCCGGAATGGAAACAACCGTCGCGCCGCTGTTCGGGAGGCTTACAACGTACTGATATGTGCTGGCGTGCGCGGCGTCTTCACTGGCAGTAAGGGAATGTCGGCCAGCTTGGACATGCGAAAAAGTCAATTTCCCGAAAGTTCGCTCGACAAAGATGTTGCCCGGCAGTTCCAACCGGCTACCACTCGTTGATTCCGTGGCCAGGTGGATGACCTGCTCGACATGCTGTGCGCCCAAATCCTTGCGATCCCCGCGGACACCTTCATAAAGACGGCGGATAATGCGTTCGGTGAGCGCACGTAAAGGCGCGAACTCGCTGGAGTTAGATGCGGCCGGTGGAATGTTCGGTGCAGAGATGAGCTCAAGCGGCAGCAATAGATCGCGAATCTGAATCGTCAGAACATCGCCGGCCACTCGGACGAAGCTGCGGAAGCGGTCTTCTACAACTGCCGACCAGAATACTTCCTGCTCGCCGGATAGGCGAGCGAGTTCGCAAAGATGCGTGGCGATAGCAGGCGCGAAATCGCGTTCAATAACGGGAAGGAGCCGTTCGCGAATTCGAGCGCGAAGCCGGCGTGTATCACGGTTCGTCGCGTCTTCACGCCAGACTTGGTTTTTCGCGCGGAGATAGTCGCGCAAATCCTGGCGGGCGATTCCAAGCAGCGGGCGCATAACAGAGCGAGCGGTCGGATAAATGCCGGCCAGACCAGTGGGTCCTGTTCCGCGAATCAAATGAGCCAGAACGGTTTCGGCTTGGTCCTGGGCGGTGTGCGCTACGGCGATGCGCGTTGCCTGTCCGGCGGCGCAGACGCGCTCGAAGAATGCATAACGCAAGCGTCGCGCAGCGTCTTCGAGATTCCATCCATGACGGGTGGCTTCGGCGGCAACGTCCTCGCGGGCGGCCACAATTTGGAGGGCACTATCACGGGCCAGCTGCGCGACGAACTGCGCATCCGATGTGGAAGCGTCACCGCGCAGCATGTGGTCAAAATGAACGACTGATAGAGTTACGCCTAACTCGTCGCGAAGATTTTCCAGAATGCGAAGAAGCGCGACCGAATCCGCGCCGCCGGAGACGGCCACACCAACCCGATCGCCGGGCAGAATCATTCGCGCATTGCGAATGTTATTGAGTACGGATTGTTCGAGCGATGTTCTCATCAGGAAATGGAAGAGAGCGAAGCCGAAATTTCCCGGCCAATCGCCCCGATTACACTATGGTAGCAGCGAAGACAAGATGGGTCGAGCGTGGGCGCGAAAAGTGAAAGGGAAAAGCATGCAGGATGTGAGCGGGTTACAGGCGATCTGCGACTTGTTGGGTGAACAGATCACGACTGTAAGAAATGCGCCGGTCAAGAGCTACGGCGGCAAAATACGAGCAATTCACGCGTTCTTGCTCGGCCCACGCGGCCACGCTAGGAATCGCGGGTCGCGCCATGCGGCCGAAAAAATCCAGCAAGTTATAGTAGGTCCCTACTGCGCGAATTTCGCCTTGGTCGTCACCGCGTTCCGGGCATAGGCGGACCAACTGAACCAATCGACTGAAATCCTCCGCGCCGAAACTCCCGCCTTGAATGCCGGTGACTTCCCGCACGCGGTCTGACAGCTCTACTCTTCGGCTTGATGCCAGTATCGAGCGGCAATGCCAAATGAAGAATTGCAGGAAGGCTGCAATCGAGAAAACGAAAATGAGCGCCGCTATTATCATCGAGCTCTCACCAGCAAACGAGCTGTAGTCAACCGGGCGTCTTCTGGAACCTTGGAAAAGGTGTAGGCCCATGCCAGCGGCAGCCACGTACCTATCAGCGGCGGTACCCATCGTAGAACTGATTCCTGCAAACCAGGGAAAAGGTTCCGCAGAGCATACGTTCCTGCTGTAGCACTGAAGTAAACGCCCAGCGCTAATACCAACTGGATTAGCCGCGTACGCGTTTCGCGCAACTTCAATATGGCCCCCCAGAGAAGATAGGTCAGGACGACTCCGCAAAAATGCAAGTTCTGTCCGAGTTCCACTACAAACCTGCTCGTAAGATGGTCTTTATTTTCGCGGACTACCGCATAAGAAAAGAAGGCTGTTGCCAGAAGCAAAATCGCGGCGGCACTGCGAATGTACCGGCTGACGTTCATTTCCACGAATACATGTTGGTACAACTGAATAATGACGCAGAACATTACAATCGTGAGAAGGCTCTCAGAGTAATAGTAATAGTATCTGTACTGCAGGGACTGAAAACCGAAGCGTTGGATCGAAACGTACTGGCCAACAGTGACAACCGCAGCAGCCAACATGTATAAATTGAGGCTCAGATGGGAGAGGAAGCTCTTGCTACGAACCGCGCACACCACCACGAAGACTTCCAATAGGAAGCTTGCTAGCCAGAGAACGTAATCAACCGGGCCAAGCAATTCTAGACCTTCTTTGAAAGCTCAGCCCACATCCGCCTTATCGCGGATGATCGACGCCAACTACCAAGGCGTTGGCGGCATTGGGCCACCCGTATTGGCTGCCAACCAAGGCGTTGGCGGCATCGGGCCACCGGTATTGGCTACCAACCAAGGCGTTGGCGGCATCGGACCACCGGTATTAGCGAGCGCTGTCTGGGTCGTTAATGCATTTAGACCCACCGCGCTAGTCAGGACCAGCAGTACCAAGGCCACTACAATTAACCACCTGTTCATAGACCCTCCCGAGGGAAACTACCCGGGGCGAGTCTATAGGCGGTCTTATGCCGTTTAGGGAGTTTTTATCGGGAATGTGTCTAAACGGTACACACCCCCGCCTCCCTGGCAGAGCCAGAGCTTTTCGTATTGTTACGAGATCAAAATAGCTTTTGGGGGCGGCAGGGTCAATGTTACGAAAGTACTAGTTTTGCGACTTAATTCCCTTATGCTGTGCGGGGTAGTTTGGCGATCGCGAGAGGGTTCTGCTCCTGTCTTGACACTTTGCGCAGGTAACCCTTAGCATCGAGAATTGTCTTGTGCCGGTTTAGCTCAGAGGTAGAGCGAGGGTCTCATAATCCCTAGGTCGTGGGTTCGAGTCCCACAGCCGGCACCAACCTTACAAGCACAATTTCGGGTGCGGCTACGCGGCTGGAGATGGAGACTTTCTTGCCAGAGTGGCTCTACCCGAGACGTGCTCGAGCAGAGCCATTCCTTTTTCTATTTCAGTGCCCATCCGAAGGCGAAGAGACAAGCAAGAATCGTGATGTGTAGCTTCAGGATTATCCCTTCAACTTCCCGAGTAAGGCTGGAGCGGTTTTCTAGAAACGCATACCACGCAACCGAGACTCCTGCGGCGCCTATCACAAGCCACATGCCAGAGATAAACGGCAGGCGTGTGTAAAAGTGGAGACCAATCCAAATGAAGCAAGCAAGTTCGCCCAGGGTCATAATCGTGAAAGAAGCTAGTTGGACGCTGCCCGATTTGTAAGCTGTAGCAGTGGCAGTTTCGTGATTCACTTTAGCAACCTCCGAAAAGGCCAAATAGTGATGCAAGTCCTACTACAACAGCTACTGCACCTAACACTACTCCTACCGGCGGCAGGATGGCCAACGCTGCAACCCCAACGTAACCGGCTCCGAGACCTATAATCGGTGCTCGGCACCCTACTGTCACATAGCCCACGCCATTGTGCATCAAGACTGCCTCGCTAGCCAGCGTTTGCAGGTTTGCAATCATTTGAGCGTGGAAGTATGCCAACCCATTCGTCTGGACGATCGAATAGAACTGCTGACGAGAGGCTAGCGGCTCGTTTTGGATTGACGACACAAATTGCGACTCTGATACCACGACCCCGCCCTTAGCTTCTAACACGCTGTACGCCGCTTGCACAACGCTTGTGCTAGGCTCCGTTGTGAACAAGGCGGAGTTGCTGAGAATCCAGCTCTGCATAGTCGCTGTCAGGCCGGTGCTGTCCATTTCGGCGAAAAATGTTTGAAGCGATGTGGCCAATGCCGTGTAGTCGCTAGCGAGAAGTGTGCCATTTGAAACGAGATGTTGCTGCGCAGTCACAGCAACGGTTTGTAGAGAGCTAACAACCGCGGTGCTGAAACCGGAAGGAACAGTTGGACCGCCAGCTATCGGATATCCGCTGCCGTTGGGTGGTGGCGGACCATTTCCCAACACCGGAGCGGGTGTGCCAACCTGGGGCTTAGCCGATTGTTGCGCTTGTAGGGCGGGTGCAAACAACAAGCCAGCCGTGAGGATTATCGTAAGGAACTGCTCTCTTACTCTCATTTGTGATTTCTCCTGGTTTTGGAACTACTGGAAGGAATCTGGCCCACTTTTTCAAGTTGTGCCGCAGAACGCTACAACGCATAGCAGAGTATTCAAGGTGAATTACCAAGTCTGTACTATTGTACACACTTTAGTAAATAACTATAGAATGTGCCTGCAAAGTGGGAAGCCGTGCACAAAGCAGAGAACCCATACGGGCAGTAGGACTTATTTCACCGGGGCATTGAGGGCGGCAACGAGCTCGAGGAAAGTGGCGGCTTCCAGCACCTGATCGATGGCTTCCTTACGGCTGAACATTTCTTCCGCGTTACCCAACAAGTCGTGCTGGGACTGATTGTCTCCGGTGAGAATCAAGATAATCAGGCGCGAGAGTTTACCGTCTCTGGCGTTGAAATCGATGCCGGCTTCGGATTTGGCAATTACCACGATGGGGTGTGGAAGGCCTCCTACACGGGCATGCGGGACCGCCAAGCCGTTTTCCCAACCGCTCGGTATCACGCGCTCGCGTTCTGATACGAGGCGCAGAAACCTCTCCGGCGCGTTGTTGACGGCGTCTGCTGCGATCTCACACATATGCTGGAGAACTTGCTCTTTTGTGTTGTGCTTCATATCGGGCAGAAAGAGCTTGGCGGTGACGCTGTCCTTCAACGTCAGGGTCTGGCGCCTTCGCAACAGAAAATGAATGGCGGGGGCCGACACCAGCGAGGTGAAAAGCGCCATCACCACTAGCGCTACGAACATGGTCTCGCGAATCAATCCGGCCTGAAGGGCGAGAAGGCCAAGGATCATTTCCATGGCCCCGCGCGCGTTCATGGCCAGACCGACTCCCCATGAAGTGCGACGGTCCATGCCACCCAGGCGTGCTCCCCAGCCTGCTCCTACGAGCTTCCCAACGCAGGCGACTCCAATTACCGCCACAGTGAGGCCCAGGTTGAAGTTCGAGACGAAATTGGTGCGCAGGCCGATGCTGGCGAAAAAGAAGGGCGCGAAGACGTTGGTGACGATGGAGTGTATGTGCTCAGAGGTCCGTTTTCTCAGATGGCTGGATTCACCAACAGCAATTCCGGTTATGAAAGCGCCAAAGACGGCATGAATCCCCGCGAACTCGGCGAACGCCGCACCAGCAAGAGTCAGCGTGAAAATGAAACCTAATACGCCTCCCGGCCAACTCGTATGGGCTTGGATGAAGGGGAGTATTTTGTCGATCAGCCAACGCACGACGGTGAGTGCGAGCAATGTGAACGCGCCGACAAGGAGAATCGTGCGCTTGACGCCGTTGAGCGAATGCGGGCCGGCGTTCATCATGCCGAGGATCATGGAGAACAGAATCCAGCCTACAAGATCGTCGAACATCGCCGAGGACATCACCACGGTGCCCATCTCAGTTCGAATGAGATTGAGATCCATCAGGATTTTGGCGATCACGGGAAGCGCGGATATCGAAAGCGCGGTGCCTACAAACAGGGCGAAGATCAGCCTGCTGGCACCCGCTTCGGCGCCCAGGAACCGCGGGAATGCGCCCGCCGCTGCAAAGCCCAAAGCGAACGGAATGATTACCCCGAAGAAGCTGACCAGCAGGGCGCTCTTGCCTTGGCGAAAAATGCTGCGTAAGTCGATTTCGAGGCCGGCGGTAAGGAGGAAGAAGACGACACCGATGGTCGTGACGGTCTCGAGCACTATGGGCATGGCGCCGGTACTGGGAAATAATGCCGCATAGATCTGGGGCCTGAAATGGCCGAGGACGAGTGGGTCCCAACAGGATTCCTGCGAAGGATCTCGCCCAGAACGGAGGGCTGTCCCAGCTTCTGCATCAATTCGCCGGCGAGCTTGGCGGTTCCGAGGAGGACGGCGAGGGCCAGGAACATGATCATTACGTCGTGCTGCGTCAGGTGCGGCATGCGGAACCTTTGTTATTTTGAGCCGATCAGCGCGAATTTGTATTTAACACGGGCGATAGTCTATCGCAAAAGCGCGTTCCGACTGATCTGCACGCTCGGCAATTCGCGATTCCGCCTATTTGCTGCTATCTAATTGAGCGCAGCGCGTTTTGGTACAGTGGAATTCAGACAGGTGAAAATGCTACAAAACAGAAGCTTCCAACAGGTGTGCTTGTGGCTGAGATTTGCAGCGCGAAAGGATGCAAGATAAGCGTGCCGGCCGGGCTAGCGCCAGAGCACATGTGCATCCTTCATTTTACGCTCTTCATCGAAAACGAGTGCGCCGAAATGCGGCGCGAAACTGCGCTAGGCAAGAACAAGCACGAACGCCAAGTGGAATTCATGCAGAAGGTTGCCCTGCGCGGCGAGACGCTGGTGAATACGGCCACGAGCGGGTTTCCCATGTCTGATGAACTAAAAGCGCGCATTTTGAGCACCTTACTCACGTTGATGAATACCCGCGAAAATATGGACCGCGCCGCTATGCGACAGTCCACCGCCCGCCGATTCGTGGGCTGAAATTCCGCGTTCAGATGCATTCGAATTGTTCACGCTGAAGGCCCGGCAACATGAGCGAGTTTTGTCTCTATGCGCCGATGAAACGGGCGTAAAGCGAGCGCGCGACGGCAGGATCTTGCGTGCCTTTCACTATCGCGCGGCCATCGGCAAAGATAGTCATTTCGTATGGCGGGACGCGAAAGCGAAGAAGAAAGCTATTGTTGCGCACTTCGGCCGCTGAGGCATGCGCTAAACGGCGGCCGAGCTCACCGAGATCGAGACTACGATTGCCCTGGTGAATCTGAACGGAATCGCGGCCGCACATGGTGACGTGCGGCTGAGCGTTCCCGTTGAGATAGGTGAAATCCCGGCGCCCACACGCTCGACAATCCGGATTGCGCGAGATGCGAACGGATTGAAATTTCCCGGTCCAAACATCGCAGGACACTAGCCGTTCGTGTAACGCCTCGGGCTTCCCAGCCAGGAGTTTTGTCGTTTCTGCTGCTTGGATTGCAGCGATCACGCCGGCGGCAGCGTTGAGAATGCCGGCAGTGTCGCAAGTATCTTCGGCGCCCAGGGTGAACGGTTCTTCCCGGGCTTCCAACAGACACGCGAGGCAGGCAGTGTGACCTGGGCGAATCGTGAAAGTGACTCCGTAGCTTGCGACGGCAGCCGCATAGATCCACGGGATATCGAGCGATATCGCTGCGTCGTTGAGCAGGAGGCGCGTTTCGAAATTGTCCGTGCCGTCGACGATGAGATTGAAGCCGCCAAGAAGTTCTTGAGCGTTTTCCGGGATCAGGTCGGTGACAATCGCTTCGACCCTGGAATCGGAATTGATCGCGCGCAGGCGCCGCTCGGCTGCAACGGCTTTTGGCAGGGCTTCCCGCGCGTCGGCTTCTTCAAACAGGGTCTGGCGCTGCAGGTTTGACAGCTCCACGAAATCACGGTCAACGATACGAAGGCGCCCGAGCCCGGCTCGCACGAGCAGATTCGCGGCCACCGTGCCCAAGGCGCCACAGCCCACCAACACGGCGCTTGCAGCCAGAAGGTTCTCCTGGCCTTCTGCACCGATGCCGGAAAACAGAATCTGGCGGGAGTATTTTTCGCGTTGTTCGGCATCCATCTGCTTGTTTCCTAATGTGAACTTCATGATAGCGCCTTTTCGCGCCGGGCAGGCAACGCTACGTGCTAACCTTTCTTCTTACTCCTCTGGCGAATGAGACTCCCTTGGAAAAAATCGATCCACTGGCCGCGATGCGCGAGACTTGCCGCGCTATGGGCTAGCGGAGCAGTCGTTTGCGGCGTTTTTGTATGCCCCCCGGCGCGAGCACAAGAAGCGACGATAGAACATCAGCGCGTGGCGGAGGTCCGAATCGTAGATGAATCCGGGAAGCCTGGGGGGGATTACAAGAACACTCTTCCTCTGCAGCCGGGCAAACCGTTCGACTTTGCGGAGGAGCGCGCTACGGTGCGGGACCTCTATCGCAGCGGCGACTACGCTGATGTCCGGGTAACAGCTGAACCTAGCGAGCAAGGATTGCGGGTGAATTTTATCGTTCGCCGAAATTATTTCAATAACGCAATCCGAGTAGAAGGATTAAAAGAACCGCCGAGCGAACCAGCCGCATTGGCCTCCATGCGATTAGGATTGGGCGAGCCGTTCCGCGAAAGCGCTCTGCAGGAAGCGATCCAGCGGTTAAAAGATACGCTGCGCAGCGAAGGGCTGTATCAAGCGAAAGTGACCTGGACGTTGACGCCACACGAAGACACGCGCCAGATGGATGTGATGGTTACGGTCGTTTCGGGTCCCCGGGCGGTGGTGGGAAGTTTCGTGCTGCAAAATAAGACGCCCTATCCGGACGACGAAATTATCCTTCGCTCAAAGATCAAGTTGAACAAGCCGCTAACGACCGCGCGCCTGACCAAAGCCACGCAGCGCCTGAAGAAATACCTAGTGAATCAAGGATACCTGGGAGCAGGAGCGCTGATTACCGCCGGCGAGTACGACCCGCAAAAGAATAGCGTGCCTTTGAAATTCGAGGTGACTACGGGGCCGCGCGTGAGCGTTGAGCTGGTCGGGGCGAAGCTGAGGAAAGGAAAGCTTCGCTCGCTTCTGCCTATTTATGCGGAAGGCGCAGCGGATGAAGACTTATTGCAGGAGGGGCGGCGGAACATACGGGATTACTTTCAACGACAGGGGTATTTCGACGCGGACGTGAAGGTGAGCTCTCACGAAGACGCCACGCGCGGAGAGCGCGTGATCAGCTATGAAGTGGCTCCGGGCAATAAATTTCGCTTGGCCAGTGTCGGCTTTGCCGGCAACAAGTATTTCAGCAAACATTTGTTAGAGAGCCGGCTGCAACTTCAACCCGCTTCGTTTGGTTCGAACGGCCGTTTCAGCCAGCAGTTGGTGAACGACGATGCGGATTCGATACGCGGACTTTATCTTTCCAACGGCTTTCTGGATGTGAAGGTAACGTCTTCGGTGGATGACAACTACCAGGGCAAAAAGGGGCTTCTGTTCGTTTCGTACGCCATTCTGGAAGGCCCGCAAACATTGGTTGCCGACCTTCACGTGGAAGGCAATCATGTGATGAGCACCGAGGCGCTGCTCGCCGTGGTCGGATCGTCGGCCGGGCAGCCTTATTCGGCTTCGGCTGTCGCGAGCGACCGCAATAACATACTTGCAATGTATTACAACGAAGGCTTCCCCACAGCGCATTTCCAGGAAGAAGTATCGCCAGGGGCCACGGCGAATGAAGTCCGGCTCACATATCACATCACGGAAGGCCAGCGCATCGAAGTCGCAAGGGTTTTGATCACGGGCTATCAATTTACCCGGCCAGGCGTGATCGCGCGCCAGATCAAAATCAAATCAGAAGGCCCGCTGAGAGAAAGCGACGTGGTGGAAACGCAACGGCGGCTTTACAATCTGGGCGTATTCAGCCGCGTTCAGATAGAGCCGCAGAATCCAACCGGGACCGATCCAAGTAAAACCATCGTCATAGATTTACAGGAAGGGAAACGCTATACGATCGGGTATGGAGTGGGGTTCGAAGTTCAGCAGATAGGCGCCAGTTGCAGCTCGAACTCCAAAAACCCGTCGCAACCCAGTTGCGATCCCAATGCCACGGTGATCGCCGAAAGCCCGCGCGTCATCTTCGAAATTTCCCGGTCGAATATGTTCGGCCGGGCGCAGACGCTTACGTTCAAAGCGCGCGCGAGCACGCTGGAATATCGCTCGCTCGTGAGTTATACCGCCGATAACTTTTGGGGGCACCCGTCGCTCGGCGTTCAATTGATCGGATTGGCCGATAAAGCGCAGGATGTACAAACATTCACATCCGTACGATATGAGGGCGCATTTCAAGTGGCCGAGAAGTTTTCGCGCTCCAGTTCAATTCTCTACCGGTATTTTTTCCGGAGGGTTACGGCCTCTGAACTGCGGATCACTCCGGATGAAATTCCGCTGTTTAGCCAGCCGACATTGGTGTCCGGATTCGGGATCACCTACGCGCGTGAGCGCCGCGATAATCCCGTTGATGCAAAGCGCGGGACGTTTAGCACGGTAGACTTGAGCGTTGCTTCAACTACGCTCGGTTCCAGCGCAAGTTTCTTTCGTGGATTTTTTCAAAACTCGTCGTTTCATCCTTTCGGCCGGGCCTTCGTCTTCGCGCGGGCCACGCGTTTCGGCTTTGAACAGCCGCTCGGCCAGACCACCGAAGGCGGAACGTCGGAAGGTGGCTCGACAAATTGCAGTTCGACGGCTCCTGCCGTGGCAGAACAAGTAATTCCATTGCCGGAGCGGTTTTTTGCGGGGGGTGCAACTTCGCTACGCGGCTTCGGCCTGAATGAAGCCGGACCTCGCGATCCGTGCACAGGCTTCCCTATCGGCGGACTAGCGGTGCTGATTTTCAATCAGGAATTGCGATTCCCGATGAAGCTTCCGTTTATTGGCAACCGTTTGGGCGGCACCGTTTTTTACGACGGCGGCAACGTGTACAGCGATGTAAGCCACATATCACTGGCGTGGAAGCCGTCTACCACTTCGAACCTAAATTATTTTTCGCATACTGTGGGGTTTGGCTTTCGATATCCCACGCCGGTAGGGCCTGTTCGAGTGGACTTCGGATACCAACTGAATCCAGCTCAATATCAGGCGACGATTCCGCCTTCCGCGTTCCAGCAATTTTTCCGGCTGCCGCATTTCGAGTTTTCGTTCAACATTGGACCAATCTTTTGATGGAGGAAGGCAAAGGACACTTAGTGCGACGCGCGATTTTCATAATGGGAGTGCTGTTTTTGCTCTGCGGTCTCGGGGCTATGCCGGCGCGCGCGCAATCAGCTCCTCATTCCGAGCCGGGTGCGGCCCGGGAAGACTCCAAAGCGCTGCCGGTGGATGGAGTGGCCGCCCGCATCGAAGATGACATCATCTTGGAAAGCGAAGTCAGCGAGTTAGCTGCGTTCCAAAAGCTTGTAGACGAGCAAGCCAAACCTCGCAGCGAGCTCATCCGCGAGCTAGCGGACCAATGGATCGTTCGTGGCGAAGCGAATACAACCAAGTTTCCGCCACCATCTGCTGCCGAAGTGGACAGTTCGTACGGGGAATTTGTAAAGCAGTTCGGTTCACCTCAAGAATTCCAGAAACGGTGCGCCGACGCAGGAATAACGGAAGCCGCAGTAAGGCGGGTGCTGGAGCAGCAGCTATACCTCGCGCACTTTCTGGATTATCGATTCCGGGCCGCAGCCCAGGTGGACGACAAAGAAGTGGAGAAGTATTACAACGAGGAATTCGCACCCCAGCTCAAAGCACGCGGCGAGGCGGTTCCAGCGCTCGAAGAGGTGGAAGACACCATCCGCGAAGTCCTGATTCAGAGGGCCATCACGGAGCGATCGACGAAATGGCTCGACGATACGCGGGAGCGTTTGAAGATTGATATCGTGCCGCAAGGGAGCGGATCGTGAGACGCCGTCGTGTGGCGCGCAGCGTCGTCCTGGTTCTGCTCTTGTTGACCATCGCGGGCGTGGTTGCGTTCGAAGCGTTCAAAATTGAGGTGGTGGAGCGATGGGCTCGCGAGCAGGTGGTGAAGCAGCTCGAGCTGCGGACCGGAGCGCGAGTGGAACTTGGGACGTTGCACGTAAATATTTTGCGGCTAGGCGCCCACGCGGACAATTTAACGCTGCACGGTTTAGAGGATGCGAGCAAGCCACCGCTGTTTCACGCCGATCGAGTGGATCTAGGTATCACGGTTCTCTCCTTGTTCCGCCACAAATTTGCGCTGAGCGAACTGGTGGTTGACCGCCCTCAGCTAGTGGTGCAATTCGAAAAGGACGGCCGCAGCAATTTGCCGACACCGAAAGTGGTGTCAAGCGAATCATGGCAACAAAACCTTTTCGATTTGCAAATTCGATGGCTGGAACTGCGAGATGGCAGCGCGCTGATCAATGATCGCCGCGTGCCGCTCACGGCAAAAGGCCAAAATTTTGAATTCGAGGTGAATTACGAAGCGGCCAAAGCGGGCGCAGATTCCTACACATGCAATCTCCAGTGGAAACAAGTGGAAATCTCGCAGCCGAAGGACGCGCCTTTCCGATCGGATATCTCGGCAAAGTTCACGCTCCATCGCGACGCCTTCGAGCTCGATGAGCTGGTTTGGAAGCTGCCGCACTCCGAACTCAATCTGCGCGCCGAGCTGGCAAGTTTCTCGCAGCAGAATTGGAATTTGCGGTATCGCGGCCGGCTGGCACTGGCGGACTTGCGCACGATTTTCCGTCAGCCCCTGGTGCCGGATGCGATCGCGGATTTTTCCGGCCAAGCCAGCTATACAGCGGGCGCATGGACAGCAAGCGGGCACTACGCGGGCCACAAAATTAATTTGCCATACGATTGGTTTCACGCAAGCGGAATCGAAACGTGGGGCGATTTCGAAGTGGCGAACGATCAACTCGTGGTGCCGAACCTGGGCGTGCAAGCCCTCGGTGGAACGGTCGATGGCCGGCTGGAAATGGATTTGAAGACTCTCTCCACTCACACCGAAACCCGTTTGCGCGGCCTCAGCCTGGCAGCTGCGTTTGCGGCTGTCGATAACCCGGATTTTCCGGTGAACACACTGCACTGGGACTCAATCATGGATGTGGACTCGACGAATACATGGACGGGCGCGTTTGAGCGTTTTCGTTCCAAGGGAGAATCACACTGGACACGGCCGGCGAATATACGGGGAGCAATTCCTGCTGAAGCGACGATTTTTTACGACTATTCGGAGGAGGCCGGAGCTGCGACGTTTTCCCATAGCGAAATCTCCACGCCGACAACGAGGATTGAATTCGATGGCTTTCTCGGCGGCCATGACTCCGCACTCGAATTGAAGCTCTACGCGGATGACTTAATCCCGTGGGATGACTTCATCAATAAATTGCGTGGCGTGGACGCAGTGCCGGCGCGGGAGGCGGGAGATGTCGTTTTTCGAGGACGTATTTTGGGTCCCATCGAGGGACCGACCTTCGCCGGGCATTTCAGCGCTACGAGGGCGCGTTACGACACACTGTACTGGGACAGCATTGAAGGCGATCTTGAATATTCGCTGGACCTTTTTCGTTTGACGAAGGCCACGGTGAAACGAGGCCAGTTCTCTGCAACGCTCGATGTCCAACTCGACTTCGACGGCGACTGGAGTTTTGTGCCGTCGAGCACTTGGACGCTGAAAGCCGAGGTTGAACGCGGGCCTACGGCGGAGCTGCAAGGCATGCTCGGTACAAATTATCCCGTGACGGGATTTTTGAGCGGGGATTTTCGCGGCGGCGGAACAAGCGCTGTTCCGGTTCTCGACGGAAATTTTGTTCTGGATGATATCGACGCCAAAGGCTTTCGTTTCGACCAACTCAAGGGGCAGGTGCATTTGGCACACGACGAAATTCGACTTTCGCGGGCGGAACTGCGCCGCGACACAGGTCGAGTGGCCGGCGACGTGCTGTACCGCCCGACCGAACAAACGACGGAGTTCAACCTTAACGGTAGCGGGATCCCGCTGGAGACGTTCGCTGCGCTGCAAAAATCCTCTATGGCGATCGTTGGGCAACTTGATTTCGATCTGCGGGGTGACGGCCCTATTCGTGCACCCGCCGCGCACGGCGAAATTCGGCTGGTGGGACTAAAAGTCGGGAGCGACAACGAGGGCGATTTTCGCGCACAAGTTGAATCGGACGGGAAGAACGCGCAGCTCACGTTGAATTCGGAAATGTCGAAGGGAAAATTGACCGGCCAGCTTGCTATCGAGTTGACGGGAGATCAGATCATTTCCGGCAACCTCTCCGTGAAACAATTTGATCTCGACGCGCTGATTATCGCCGGACTGCATTTAAAGAATTTGACGCGTCCGAGCGTGGTAGACGGTGACTTCACGATATCCGGCTCGCTGCGACAGCCGGATACCATCGAAGTGAAAGTGAACGTCTCGGAAATTTCCTTCGACTACCAGTTCGTCCAACTTCAGAACGATGGGCCCATCCAAATTACCTATCATCGCAATGAAGTGCGCATCGATCGACTGCATCTCCACGGGCCGTACACGGACATGCAGCTAAGCGGCTCGGCGCGCTTTGACCGAGAGCGCCCGCTGCGGTTCAATCTTACGGGTGGCATTAACCTCCGGTTCGCCAAGGGACTGATACCGGATCTCGAAGGGCAGGGTGAAGCGGAAGTGAATGTTTCGGTGGAAGGCACGATGTCGAAGCCGCGCATAACGGGGCGAGCGAACGTTCGCGATGCCTCGGCGCACTACTCCGATTTTCCGGTGGGCTTGAGCCATGTGAACGGAGATCTCGTGTTCGATCAAAACCGGCTCCTTTTCGATCGCGTCACCGCTGAGTCCGGAGGCGGAACATTGACCCTAAGCGGCAGCTTGAACTATGGCGAAAGTCCGATGCGATACGAAATCAATGCGGAGACACCGCAAGTCCGCATCCGCTATCCCGCCGGAATGAGCTGGTTGTTAGGCGGGACACTGCAATTGGCAGGAACGCAGGACGCCGCGATTCTCTCTGGACGCATTCAGGTGCAGCGCTTGCTGTTTGCTCAAGGCGTGGACCTGGCTTCCTTTTTTGCTTCGTCTTCGGATACCACTGCTGTCGCCACGTCGACGTCCGCATTCATGAGGAATCTGACGTTTGACGTCTCCGGACAAACAACCCCCGGGGCGCGCATCGAATGGGGCGGAGCGCAAATTGAAATAGACGGCGACCTCCATCTGCGCGGCACCTTCGACCATCCGGTTATGCTCGGGCACATCCATTTGCTCGGCGGACAGATGGGATTCCGCGGCAACACTTTTACACTGACTCGCGGCGACATTAATTTTGCAAATCCGTTTCGACTGGACCCGGTCCTCAATGTGGAAGCGACGTCGGTAATCAGCCAATATCAAGTGACCATAAATTTTTCCGGGCCGGCGAGCCGTTTGTCGCTCAATTATCGTTCGGACCCGCCGCTTCCGGATTCGGACATCGTCGCTTTGCTCGCGCTGGGCAACACCGGGCAGGAGAGCGCGTTACGGTCGCAATCGGCGGGCGGGCAAAACTACGGCGCAACCGCGCTGCTCTCGGAAGCAATTTCAACCGGGCTTGGCGGACGCATTGAAAAACTATTCGGCATCAGCCATTTCCGGGTCGATCCGTTTCTTGCCGGCACGGCGACGGAATCGAACGCAGCCGCGCGCGTCACCATCGAACAGCAATTCTCAAAGGACCTTACGATCACTTACTCCTCCAACGCAGCTTCCGACCAGGAACAACTGATTCAGGTGGAGTACCACGTGAAGCGCGACCTTTCGATTATTTTCCTCCGCGATGTGAATGGAACGTACGGCTTAGACGTAAAATTCGTAAAACACTTCAACTAGGTTTCCCGCAGGCTTACTCGGGCATCAGGAAGAGCGAATCCGGAGAGAGCCGCGCGTGCCAAGGATACGGGAGACTGCGGAAGCGCTGCCACTTTTCCTTGAATACTTCCGCCTGCAAATCGTACGCGCTCGTTTCCGCCGCGGGCTGATGAAAGCTCAGATAGAGCGTGATGCGGAAAGGCGTCTCGGAAGTGCGGACGAGCCAACAGGGCAAGACATTCTCCGACGGAGCGCCTACCGGCATTGATTCCAAAAAATCAATGTGATGCGCGCGGATGCCCAGGAAGGCCGCCGGCTTGGAGATGGTTTGTTCGACGCGAAGGCGGCAGTTCCAGTCGAGCGCTTCAACGGTGCCGTCAGCATTCATTCTTGCGCGTGAAAAATTCTTACAGCCTGTAAGCTGCCCCACTTCGCGCGTGGGAGGGCGCCTGAAAACTTCCTCTTTAGGTCCGAACGCCGCCACTTTTCCGCGCGACAGCACCAACAGTTGTTCACCCAGGCGATACGCTTCCTCGATGTTGTGCGTGACCAGAAGCGTGGGACGGCGATAGGCCGCAAATGTTTCTTGAAGCTGCGCCTCCACCTGACTTCGCAGATGTGTGTCGAGAGATGAGAGCGGCTCATCGAGCAAAAGCGCCTCCGGGTCAATCGCCAGAGCACGTGCTAACGCAGTGCGCTGCTGTTCGCCGCCGGACAATGCCTCGGGATATCGTTCGGACAGTCCTTCCAGATGCGTGCGCGTGATGAGGCTAGACAGGCGGGCGGCCTGTTCCTCGCGCGAACGATCGAGCAATCCGAAGGCGATGTTTTCGGCGACGGTGCGATGCGGAAAGAGCGCGTAATGCTGAAAGACCATTCCGATCCGACGCTCGCGGGCAGGAACTCGAATGCGCTGGTCGGAGTCGAAAAGGACTCGACCGTTCAATAAAACGCGGCCACGCCCAGGCTGCTCCAAACCTGCAATACACCTGAGCAACATCGTTTTGCCCGCGCCGGACGGCCCAAGAATGCTGAGCGGGGCTTCCGATGCGCTGAAGGACACGTTGAGCTCGAAGTCCGGAAGTTTTTTTTCGATTTGTACGTCGAGCGCCATGTCACCGCGCCATCCGCTGAGCACGCCCGAGTCCTTGCGCGCGCGTCCAGTAGTAGAGCCCGCTTAGGAGTGCGAGCGAGATCACAACATCCACGGCGCACCAGGTGAGGGCGCGCTGCATTTCGTCCGCTTCCACTGCGAAATAGATAGCGATCGGAATCGTCTCGGTCTTACCGGGGATATTTCCCGCGATCATCAGCGTGGCGCCGAATTCTCCAAGAGCGCGCGCAAAAGAAAGTATGGTACCGGCAAGAACACCCGGCCATGCCAGCGGAAGAGCGATTTCACGGAACACACGCCACTCCGATGCGCCCAGCGTTCGCGCCGCTTGCAACAGTTCGGGTTGTACCTGCTCGAGAGCGGCGCGCGAAGTGAGATACATCAGCGGGAAGGCAACGACAGCAGCGGCGATTACCGTGGCGGGCCAGGAGAAAACTATGGTTGCGCCAAAGTGAAGCAGCAGCTTACCCAGGGGACCATTGCGGCCGAAGAGCAACAGAAGGAGAAAACCGACCACAGTGGGCGGCAACACGAGAGGCAGAAGAAACATTCCGTCCACCAAAGCCATCGCAGAGCTGGTATAGCGTTCGCGCCAAACAGCCGCCGCCAAGCCGACCACGAACGCGATTGCGGTAGCCGTCACGCTGGTCGCGAGCGATATCCAGAGCGGAGACAAGTCCATCGGCAGGATTGTAGCCGGATCAGATCTTTCCGGACGGATTATTCGGGTCGTTGAAACCGTACGTCTTGAAAATCTCGAGTGCGTGCGGAGTCTCCAAGAACTTGAGGAACGCGCCTGCGGCGGCCTGATCCTTTGAGCTCTTCAGCACGGCAGCCGGATATACGATTGGATCGTGCGAACTAGGCGGAGCGGTAAAAATGGTCCGGATTTTCGGCGAGGTCTGCGCATCCGTACGGTAGACCAACCCTGCATCAGCGTTGCCCGTCGCGACGTAGGTGAGGACCTGCCGAACATCCTTGGCGTAAACTGCCTTTTTCTTCACCGCGTCCCACAGGTTAAGCTTCTCCAGCGTTTGCTGAGCGTACATGCC
>PKWH01000207.1:0-26991 GCA_003131985.1 Acidobacteriota bacterium
TCCTCCCCGGAGCAAAGCTCGGCAACGTGAAAGCCGACCCCAGCCAGATCGAGCAAGTTGTCCTGAACTTGGTTGTCAATGCTCGCGATGCCATGCCGGTCGGCGGCCGCCTCACCATCGAAACCTCAAGCGTTGAAATCGACAAGAATTACACCGCCCAGCACGCGGTCGTCGAACTGGAACCCGGGCCCTATGTAATGCTCACCGTCACGGATACCGGCTGCGGCATGGACGCTCAGACTCAGGCTCGCATCTTCGAACCGTTCTTCACCACTAAGGAACCCGGCAAAGGCACGGGCCTGGGCCTCGCCACGGTATATGGCGTCGTAAAGCAAAGCGGCGNNGCGTCAGGAACCGAAACGATTCTCTTCGTGGAAGACGAACAGGGTGTGCGTGAGTTGGTCCGCGAATATTTATCGGCCTGCGGATACTCCGTTCTCGAAGCTTCGGATGGAATTCAGGCGCTCGAAATCGCGGCCATGCATCCGGGCGCCATCCAGCTCTTAATCACCGATGTTGTGATGCCTCGCCTCAGCGGCCGCCAGCTCGCAACCCAAATTTCTTCCGCGCGGCGCGGTCTGAAGGTCCTATACATTTCCGGCTACACGGACGACAGCGTATTTCGTCACGGTGTGCTGGAAGGCGGTATGGAATTCCTGCAAAAGCCCTTCAACTTGAAGGCTCTGGCCCAGAAGATTCGCGAAATTTTGGACGGTCAGACGGCCCCATCGGTGCTTGGCGGCCATTCTAAGAACGATCGAGATTAGAACTAGAGTCCAGGCGCGATCCGAGCACGATCTCTTAGCGGCTAAAAATCCTCTATAACCGGTTTTCTGGAATCGCTACCCTGAGTTTCGAAGCTAAATCAGAAAAACGCTTTGGCCCGTAAGCTCAAATCTTTTTCGGCAGCGAATATTTCGGCAGGCCACCATGTTGTCGACGCGAACCATATAGGAACGCGCCTTCGCAAATTTCGCGCGATCCTCCTCGTTCCCACCCGGAGGCACTTGCGCCTTCTTCGTGCGTACCATATAGCGCACCGGATACGCGTTTTCCTGGCGGCAGTGAACGCACACCAGCGTCACCTGCTTGGTTTCTTCCTTTTCATCGTAATACCTTTTTTCATCCATCGCTCAGCCCGCCCATGATTTCCTAAGTCCCTTTCAAGCCTACGCAGCGCAAACCCGCATCTTTCCAGCGCGGCAGCCAGTACGCAACCGTTTCCAGCGTATGGCGACGGTCTCCGCTGGCCTTCCGATGATCGCCATCGTGCAGCAAAACGATATCGCCACCCTGCACGCCGCGCAAGTACTTAGTGTTTTCGCCAGACGTTCTGTTACGATTCCGCCGAGATGCCGCAGAATGGCCTCACCTGCTCCAACCCGCGATCGCGTTCCGGCTTGGCTGCGATGGACCGCCCTCCTCTGGCTGTTCGTTTGGGTTCCCGCTTACTGGCATACTTGGGGCCCCGCAAATTTCCTGCATCTGTGCGACGTTGCCGTATTTCTAACTTGCATTGGCCTTTGGAGCAATAATTCGCTTCTGCTCTCCAGCCAGGCCGTTGGATCCCTTCTGATCGACGCCGTCTGGGCACTCGACGCCGCCTCGAGATTTTTTGCCGGCCGCCATCTCATCGGCGGCACCGAATACCTCTTCGACCCAAACTTCCCGCTGTGGGTGCGCCTGCTCTCGCTATTTCACGTACTCATGCCCTTCCTGCTTCTTTGGGCCTTGCATCGAACTGGATACGACCGCCGCGGTTGGATTACGCAATGCCTCATCGTGGTTCCCATCGTTGTGTTGTCGAGGTTCGCCTCCACTCCCGAGACGAATATCAACTTCGTTTACACCGATCCTTTTTTCCACCGCGCTTGGGGTCCGGCTCCCTTGCACCTCGCCGCAGTGATTGTCTTTCTGATATTTGTGGCCTATCTGCCTATACACTTGCTCCTCAAGCGTCTGTTCCCGCCTCCGCAAAATTCTGCAATTTTCTCGTAATGTTGCCGTGCTTGTATTTGGGCCAGCCCCTTAGACACCGGAAGTCGGATGGATTCATTCTTGAAGTAGATCGATCGGCTTACGTTTCTGATCGAATCGCGCGAAGGTCAATTCCAAGCTGCTGGCATTTCTTATAAAGGTGGCTACGCTCGAGCCCGAGCGCTTTAGCCGTATTCGTCATGTGATTGTGATTCCGCTTGAGCTCCGCAAGCAGCGTCTCGCGTTCGAAGTTCTCCACACGCTGGCTCAGAACCCCGGTCATAAACGCCGCCGGCCTGCTAAAGCTTCCTCCACTTCCCTGGTCCGCCGCGGGCAAAGCCCGCATGACCGTAGCCGCTTCTACCACGTCTCCGTCAGCAAGCAGCAGCACGCGTTCCACGACGTTGCGCAGTTCCCGCACATTTCCCGGCCAGGGATAGCGCTCGAGTTCCGCAATCGCATCCGGTGAGAAAGCTTTTGGCTTCCAGTTGTTCTGTTCGCTTAACTGGCAAACGAAATGTTCCGCAAGCGCCCGAATATCTTCCCGGCGATCCCGCAGCGCCGGAACCAAAATCGGAAACACAAACACCCGATGGTACAAATCCTCGCGAAATGTTCCTTGTCGCACGTGTTCTTCCAAATTGCGATGGGTCGCCACAACGATCCGCACGTCCACGCTGATCGGTTTGTCGCCGCCGATCCGCTCCATCTCTCCTCCTTCCAGCACGCGCAAGAGCTTGGCCTGCATCGTGATTGGCATATCCCCGATTTCGTCAAGAAACAACGTCCCGCGGTGCGCCTGCTCGAATTTCCCGGTGTGCCTCCCAGCCGCGCCGGTGAATGAACCCTTCTCGTGCCCGAACAACTCCGTCTCCACCAGCTCCGACGGAATCGCAGCGCAATTTAACGATACAAACGGCCCTCCGCGGCGCGCGCTTTTCTCGTGCAGAGTGCGCGCGATCAATTCCTTGCCCGTTCCCGTCTCCCCGCGAATGCACACGCGCGTTTCGCTCGCTGCCACATGCTCCACTTGCGCCATCACTTCGCGCATCGCCGCGCTGGCCCAAACTATATGGTGCCGGCCCAACCTCCGCTTTAAGTCCCGATTCTCTGTCTCCAAACGCTTCAAGTGCAGCGCGTTTTCCACCGTCAACAGCAGCTTGTCGGTCGAGATCGGTTTCTCCAGAAAATCGCTGGCTCCCAACCGCGTTGCCTTCACCGCCATTTCGATCGACGCCTGCCCGGACATCATCACAATCGGAGATTCCACTCCGGCATTCTTCAAATCTTCCAGCAACGCGATTCCGTCTCGCCCCGGCATCACCACATCCGAAAGAATCAGATCGAATCGCTCAGCCTTCGCGAGTTCCACTGCTCTCGCCGCGTTGTCGCACACGCTTGCTTCATGTCCCGCCAGACGAAATGCACGCGCCAGCGACGCGAGGGTGTTCGCGTCGTCATCAATAATTAGGATATGAGCTTTCGCCGGCACGGCCGTTTATGCCTCTTCTTTTTCTTCTTCGATCACAACGGGCGCCGCTTGATGACGTGGTGGTCTGGTAGGAAGTTCGACGTGGAACGCGGTACCCACTCCCGTTTCGCTCTCGACGGAGATCCGCCCGCCGTGATCCGCCACGATCGCCTGCACAATCGCGAGCCCGAGCCCCGTGCCATGCTGCTTCGTCGTGTAGTACGGAGTAAAAATTCGCTCGGTCTCTTCGGGAGTCAACCCCGTGCCCGTATCAGAAACCTCTAAATGAACGTCGCCGTCGCCGTCCGACGTCCGCAACATCAGAACGCCCCCTGCAGGCATGGCGTCCATCGCGTTCAAAATAAGATTCTCCACCGCGCGGCGCAACAGCGTCGCGTCAGCTTGAATCTTCGGCAGATTTTCCGCTAAATGCAATTCAGGAGTGATCGGCGGTCGCCCCACCGCGCTGAATTGCGCCTCAAAAAGTTTCTCCACGTTCCGAACGACGTCGTTCAAATCCACGGTCGCTAATTCCGGCTGCGGCATCTTCGCGAAATCGCTGAACCGGCCAACGATGGCTTTCAGATTCTCAATCTCGGAAAGTAAAATGCCGGTGGATTCACGGAAAACTTCTTCAAATTGTTCGGGATTCTGGCTGCTCGCCCTCTGCAGGTTTTCCACCGTAGTCTGCAATGGAAACAGCGGATTCTTCAGCTCGTGCGCCAGACGCCGCGCCACTTCGCGCCATGCCGCCACACGCTCAGCCTGTATCAGCCGCTCGCGCTGGTCCACCAACTGCTGTGTCATCTGATTGAACGACTGGGCAAGCTGCCCCACTTCGTCGCGTCCGCGCACCACCACCCGCGTATTCCAATTTCCTTCGGCCACCTCGCGCGCCCCGACCGCAAGCTTCTGCACTGGACGCGTCACCCGCGCCGCCGCCCACCAGCTCAACAACAATCCGAAAAGCAGGCCTATCGCCGCTACTCCGATCGCCAGCCATAAAATATGCCGTTCGAGTGTCACCACGCCGCGCTGTGAATTCCCTATCAGCAACACGCCCAGTAATTCGTTCTGCCGTCCGAGTTGCGGAATCACATGAAACATCTCCGCGCTTGCCGCATCAAAGGTCCAATCAATTTTCGCCGTCTGCACGCTCGGCTGCGTTCGCTCTCGCTCGATGATGGGCTCGAATCGCTCCGCTTCGTTTACAGGTCCTGTGCTATCGATCAGGTTCGCCGGCTCGAACTTGGGATCGAGGTTCAGATAAAGCAACGCCCGCGTGTTGGACGGAAGCACAAGGGAAGCCAGAAACTCTTTGCCCAGCCGTTCGCCGCCGACCACAAACAAATCTTTGTCGCCCACGCGCACCGTCGCCACTGCCATCAGCGCCAGCGCCGGACCATCCTGCGTATCTAACTTCGTCAAAAACGACCCACGTGACGCCCAATCTTCTTTCTGCGTCACCCATTCCATTTTGTAACCAAACCGCGCCGACCATTCCGCGGAGGAAATGATCGAACCGTCCGTCCCCACAAAGTCGAGGAAGTTGAGCTGATGCGATTGCGCCACGCCTTTCGCGTCATTTACGTACACGGAAATGTCCGCATTTGGCCGGCTAAGGTCTATCGCCATCCGTACAGTGGGCTCTGCATCGGCGATTCCCTGCACGCGATTCAAAACATCGATCCCTCGCCGTTCGAACTCTTTTTGGAATTGCAACACCAGCGCGTCCGTGTGCTCCCGATCTAGCTCCTCGAAAGCGTGGCGCGTCACTACCGTCACGCCCGCGGTAACCAGTCCCACGGACAGCAGCAGCGCCAGCAAGAAGTTCACCAACAGCTTTGAACGAAACGTCACGATTCCTCTTCTCAAATACCACAGACATTTTCGTCTGTGCTTGTCACAACAAATTTCCTGGGCCAACTGCTAATGCGTTTCAGTCATCGAATCTAGCCACACATCCGCGAGCGGCCAACTTTCGCCTGCCGCTGGCTGCTTCCAATCGCGTACCCGCGCGCTCAATCCATACACTTGCGGCATCCAAACCAGCGGCACCACCCGTCCACCACTTACGATGCTGCGCTCGTCATTATAAATGTCCTCTGACGACGCATTTTCTGGAAGCGGACTGGCCTCAATCCCGCCCAGCGGCCTCAGCACATCAATAAAGGCTGCGAGCGCGACGCGCGGCATCGGCGACGGCATTCGCAAACGAATCAGCCGCGCATCCACATGAATCGTATCACCGCGCACTGCCTCGCTCCCGGCGTGCGCAGATGGCGGACCCGCGTTCGGCATCGCTCGCGACACTAACGAAATCCCCGCCTCTTTCGCGTTCACCACGATTCGCTCCGCCACGCTCTGCTCCAGCGTATCAGCGGAATCATATCCCAACACCAACTTCGGTGACGGCGAGATTTGCGACCAGATTTCTTTCGCGCCGCGGGCATCCGTCTCCGTCGGAAAAAGAAATGCCGTCCCGCTGGACCATTGCGGCAAAAGCCCGCCGGCCGGCTCGCCTTCTTTCTGCAAAATGAAATTTACAATCGCCGCGCGATCGATGCACCGCGCAATCGCCTCTCGCGCCCGCGCATTCTCCGTCGCCGTGCGGCCCTTAAGAAAAACCAGCGCAAGCAATTCGTTCGGCTGCGATGCGCTCACCCGCACGCCACGATCTGTCGCCTGCCGCGCCAGCTCCGCCGGAATCTGCGCAAAGTCCGCCTTGTTCAGTTCCAGGTCCAGCAAGCGCTCGTGCGTGGATCGCCCCATCTGAACCTCGATGGAATCCACGAACGGCCTGCCCGCACGATAATCTTCATTGGCCGCAAACACCGCGCTCTTCCCTGCCTCCCACGCCGACAAGCGAAACGCTCCGCTCCCCGCCGCGCCAGCAAACGTTCCATCCTCGCTGCGCCGGTCGTATAGCAACTCATCCAGCTCGTCTTTCGCGTCCGCTTCTTCCGGGTTCGCGGCCGCTACCGACGGATCGAGCGATTTCACAATCGCCCCGATTTCCACACGCAGCGTTCCGCCATACCGCGGCCGCCGCGCAGGACGCAACGGCGCAGCCCCAGCCAGCACCAAACTAATCGCCGCAAGAAACAGAAACAATCGAAGCTTCATACGCTCCCATCTGCAGATTCCGCGAAACCACCCGCGCCGATTTGCCATCCTCCGAAGCCCACAACGCCAGAATAGGCCCTGGAAATTTCAGGGGCGGTCCACTAACCACAGCTTCATGACCCTTCAATTCGTAAACCTGGATCTCGTCGGGCTGCGTCCAATCCCCCGGCCCGGAAACCAACGTAAGCGGCCCGATTCCACAAACGGGCGCCAGAGCAGCATAGCTATCGACTGTGCGTTCTTGCATTACGATGGGGTTAGTTATGAATGCCGCATCCTGAGTCGCCGCCGCGCCGGCGCACGTCACGGTTTCAGGATGCTGAAAATTTCCCGAGCACTCCACATCTGGCAATTCAGCTTTCCCGGCCGGCAGATTGATTCGGCCGCTCACGTCCCGCTCCACCGGCCGCGCACGCCCGATAGCAACTGCTCGAGTTAATTGCCACTCCCCGGACCGATATTCATAAAATGAAAGCTTGTCAGGTTCGAGTATGACGAGAATCGAGCCCCGATCGGTCGCAGCTTCCGACACCAAGCCAAAATCAAGAATTTTCCCGGCCTGCTCCCAAATCGCCTTTCGCTGCAAGGTGATCGAGGGCCCCGCCGAGGTCGAGTTCTTAACCATGTCCCGCGCAGCTGAAACCATCACCGCTTCGCGCGTGTCGCCGCGACGAATCTCGGCGACCCAAACATAATCGTCAGCGGATTCGGAAAGCGTAAGTTGCAATTGTGCGTCGGACGGCGCCTTTTCCGTAATCCGGAACTTCCGCGCCGCCAGGTCGGCAACGAGCTCCTCGCGAAGACCGGCGACATCCGTACCACTGAGCGAAGAAATGTTCTTCACATTGAGCGAAAATGTCTTTGCAGGTTTTGCCGCAGCCGCGATTTTGTCAGCGAGCGAGTCCAAAGCTTTGTTCCAATCAGGGGGAATCTGCAACGCCGACTGCGCCCGTGAAGGCCCGCCTGTGAGCGCGAGTAACGTTAGGACGATGGTTGCTAGCAGGAAAAAGAGTCGAGGAAGGCGCCGCATCGGCTTGTGCCATTTGCACAAAGCGTTGAACCGCCATCATAGCACACCTCAAAAATCCTTCCCAAGTTGCAACAACTTGAAGGCGTCATCAGCTTAGCCTTTGTAGCGGCCGCCTTTAGGCGGGCAGCTTCCCCGCCCCTCTGCACCGCTCTCGCCCGGTATGTCTCAGCCGTCACTTCCCCTTCACCGCCGGATCCATAGCCGCCGAAGCCGACTTCATCACATCATTCGTAAAGAAGAACTTCCCATCGTTCGGCACCATCATAATCTGCACCCGGTCCGACAGCCGTTCCGCCACCGTGTACTGCACCAGCAGCGGGTTCGTCTTCAGCGCAGCCGCCTCGAGCTGGAGTTGTTCCCCCTCCGCCTGCGCCGTCACCCGAATATTGTTCGCTTCTGCATCCGCCATCAAATTGCGCCGTTCGAGTTCAGCTTTGCCGTCGATGACCTTTGCCTGCGCGGTAGCCTCCGCATTTTTCACCGTCAGAACGTTTTGCGTTTCCGACCGCAACTTGCTGCTCTCATCCTCCGCCTTGCTGTTAATCACTTTCGCCTGCGCCTGAGCCTCGGCATCCTGAATCGTCGTTTCCTTCCGCGCTTCAGCTTCCAACCGCGACTGTTCGATCAGTTTCTGTTTCAACGGCAGCGTGTATTGCATCGAGTCCGATTCCGCCTTGGCCATCAGCACCCGCGTCTGCGCATCGCCCTCCGCATGTTTGATCTGCCTCACTTTCTGCGCTTCCGCCTGCGACTCCGCAATCTTCACTTTTTTCTGCTCGATGCTCTGATCGACTGTCACGCGGTCGTCCTCCTGCTCCTTCAGCAGCAATCCTTGCAGCCCCGCCGCGTATTCCTCCGGAAGCTGAATTTTGCGCAACAACACTTCTTTCACCTCAATCGCATCGCTGCCAAGACGCGCCGTGATGATCTGCGTGGCCCGCTGCCGAAATTCCTCGCGCTTGATGGCGAAAATATCGCGTACCACATAATTCGGCGCCACCTCGCGAAACACGCTAGTCACCACCGGAGCGACAATCTCCTGATCGATCGGTTGCGGCAGATTCGCCTGCACATAATCCAGCCGCCGCGGATCGATTCGATACCGCACGGTCACCGCCAGCCCCACTTCCAGCCCTTCGCGCGTCTCCACATTCAACACTTCCAACTTCTCTCGTGTCCCCTCGGCAGCAGAAGTCGAGAACACTTTGTCCCGCACATCATAAAGTTGTGCGCGATCGATCAGCGGCAGGATGAAATGCGTCCCAGCGTAAAGCGTTCCAGGGCGCACTCCAGAAATCTGGCTGATCCGCACCGCCGCCGCGCCATCCGGCACAACCAGAATGCTCAACGCAGCCAGCGATAAGAGCGCCGCCACCGCTACAAGCTTGGCAACCGCCGCCCACCGAACCACGCGCCGCGTTCTGGCAATCCGCACCGGTGGGGCCGCTAAATCGGGAGTTTCACCTGTTTGCCTGGCCTCGTCTCTTTGCGACGCACTCTCACCCGGCCGCAACAACCGCTCAAGCTCAAACGCAAGAAAAACGTCGTAAAGCACCAACCCAGCAGCGACGACGACGAACGAAACACTGATCACGAAAAGCAAAAACCTCAGAAACAGCATAACGCCTCCTTTTTACTTCAATCCTTCACCAACTCGATCCCGCACCCCGCAGCGCCGGTTCGCCGTTCGTAGCGCCGGCGTCCCCGCCGGCTCTTTTGATTTACTCGACCGCGTGCAAGCCAGACGGAAGGGCGGGGTTTCAACCCCGCCGCAAACCGCCCGATTTCTTCAGGGGTTTTGACCCCTGAAGCCTCGAAACATGGTCATTCAGCGCTACATGAACTTCACGCCGCGTTCTTCCGTTCCAGCGGCACAAGCGATAGCCCAACCACTTTTCTCTGCGACCCGTGCTCCGCGGCCTCCGCCGTCACCACTTCCGCCTCGCGCACCGGCATCAAACGCATCAGCCAAACCAGCCCAATCCATTCAAGCGTCAGCGCCACCGCAAACGAGAAAAAGACCGCTACCACCACTTCGCCAAATCCGATCACGTTTTCCATCGCTGCCTCCCATTGCATCGCCGGGCACAAACGTAAAAAGCACGGCCGTGGCCAAGGCAGGCTTCATTCATTTCAGGAGGTTTAATGCATTCGAGGAGCTGCCAAAACAGTGGCGCCACACACACGCCGTGGAAATCCGCACGCGACAATCCGCCAGAGCCGCAGCCACTAAAGTCCAGAAAACGGTCAGCAGTTATCGGGAGGTTTCAAACGGTGGGAAACTACTCTTATCGAATGCCTCAGGAGAAACCTTGACGCCGACCCCTGCAAACGAGCCAGCGGAAAGACCCGAAGTAATCCTGGTCAGACTGTCAACTCTCTGAACTACGGCTCGACAATAAGCTGCCCTTTCATCCCGCCATGCCCCAATCCGCAATGCACGCAGCACTTAAACGAGTACGTTCCCGGGGTCTTCGCCACGAACTCCACCACCGCCGGAGCATCCTTATCGATCGTGAAGCAGTCTTCCTTCGAAGTGAAGACCAGCCCGGGCTCGCCTTTTCCGTCGGATCCGTCGGGATACGGATTAATTTTGAAGCCATGCTTTCTGTCCAAAGTCGTAATCTTCAATTGCACTTTGGTGCCTACCTTCACACGCACAGGCGACGGGCTAAACTCGTATTTCTTGGCCGTCATCTCGATGACCTTCACGTTCTGATCCGCCTGAGGAGCCTTAGCTGGACTGGCGAAGCCTCCAACAACGGGAAAACCGATAGCCAGGAAAAGAGCAAAAAGTCGTGTCGCGGTTCGCAATTTAATTTCTCCTTAGGAGTAAGACTCTAAACGCACAGTCTCAACCTGTCAAACGTTCCGAAATCACCGCAGTACCCGTCTCGTTACTACATATATAAGCCACCAAGTCGGATTTGCTTGATCGTCAGCCTCTTACCGGCAGTTCCTCGTAGTCGCTTCTCGCCCTACGCGGGTTTGTGCGCGCTGAGTATTGATATCTTTTGCCTTCGTATGTAACCTCCTCGGGGGCGTCTAACGACTACACAAGGGGTTCCCATGCGACTTCCGTATTTTGTTCTGGCAGTAACGTTGTGCGCCTCCCCGCTTTTAGCGCAGGACAAGCCCTTGCACGGCATCGACGTCAACGACATCGATCGCAAAGCTATCCCCTGTCAGGATTTCTATGAATATGCCAACGGCAATTGGCGCGCCAACAATCCCATGCCCCCTTCGATGGTGATGTGGAGCAGGCGCTGGGCCGCCGGCGAGTCCACCAAAGACGTCCTGCGCGGCATTCTCGAGGACGCTGCCGCTCATTCCTCCACCGCTCCGCCAAAATCCACCGAGCGCTTGATCGGCGATTACTACGCCGCTTGCATGGACGAGAAGCAGATTGATGCGCAGGGCATAAAAGCGATCAAGGCTGAACTCGATTTGATCCAATCCATCGCCACCGTCGCCGATCTCCAGCGCGCCATCACTCGTTTGAACCAGGAAGCGATCTTTGCCCCATTCTTTTTCGGATCGACCCAAGATCCCCACCACCCGCAGCAAGTGATCGCGGATGCCGCCGCAGGAGGCCTCGGCCTTCCCGACCGCGACTACTACTTCAAGGACGACGACAAATCCAAAGAGACTCGCCAAAAATACCTGGATCACGTTGCGGCGATGTTCGTCCTGGCCGGTTCTGACAAGACGGCCGCTGCCGCCTCGGCACAAGTGGTGATGCGCATGGAAACGGCGTTTGCTGGCGCCACACTTACGAATGTGGACCTCCGCGATCCCTACGCCTCCGATCACAAAATGAATCTGGACGAAGTCCAGAAACTCACCCCCGATTTCAACTGGGCGGAGTATCTGAAAGCTGCGAATCTCAATCCCGCCGTCGCCATCAACATCGATCAGCCCAAATTCATGCAGGAATTCCAGCGCCAGCTACAGCAAACTTCTATTGCCGACTGGAAAACCTATCTGACCTGGCAGCTGCTCGCGACCGCCGCTCCTTCTCTTTCCGCTCCTTTCGTCCAGGAAAGTTTCGCTTTCAACCAACAGTACCTGCAAGGCGCCAAAGAAATGAAACCGCGCTGGAAGCGTTGCGTGGAATCAACGGACGCGGGCTTGGGCGAAGCCCTGGGCAAGAAGTACGTCGAGAAAACGTTTTCTCCCGAAGCGAAAGCGCGCATGCAGGAAATGGTAAAAAACATTCTGCTGGCCCTCCATGACGACATCCTGACGGTCACTTGGATGAGCGACGCAACCAAGCAAAAGGCCCTGGAGAAACTTTCCACCTTCAATCCCAAAGTCGGCTACCCGGATAAATGGAAAGACTACAGCAGCGTGGAAATCACGCGGGACTCTTATTGGAATGACATCGTTCAGGTGCGCCGTTTTGCCGTCCGCGATGACGCAGAACAAATCGGCAAACCTGTCGATCGCCTCCGCTGGGGCATGACCACGCCAACTTCAAACGCTTATTACAATCCCCTGCTGAACGAAATCGTATTCCCCGCGGGGATCCTGTTGCCACCCATGTTCGACGTGCACGCCACCGACGCGGTGAACTACGGCGGCATCGGCCCAGTCATCGGGCACGAAATTTCCCACGGCTTTGATGACCAGGGCGCGAAGTATGACAGCACCGGCGAACTCAAAAGCTGGTGGACCCCCGCGGACTACAAAGAATTCCAGAGCCGTGGACAGTGTGTGGTCGACCAGTTTTCCAGCTACACCGTGGAAGGCGGCCTGCACGAAAACGGCAAATTGGTTTTGGGCGAAAGCATCGGCGACCTCGGTGGCGTAAAGCTGGCCTACCTCGCGTTCGAGAAATCAATGGAAGGCAAGCCTCGCCCCGCCGACCAGGACGGCTTCACGCCCGAACAGCAGTTTTTCATTTCCTGGGGCCAATCCCGCGGTGACGAAATTCGTCCCGACGCGCAACGCCAGTTCGTGCTGACGAATCCTCATCCCGTCAGCAAATATCGCGTCATCGGACCGCTTTCAAATTTGCCTGAATTCTGCAAGGCCTTCGGTTGCAAAGCTGGTGACGCCATGGTGCGTGCGCCCGAACTGCGATGCTCAGTCTGGTAATCCCGGGACCGCCAATCTCCCGATTGGCGCCTGTCCGCCGTGGCGGGCCCTCTCCGAGTCGAACAGCTTTTTGTCGGCGCCATACCGAATCGCAGCCGCGTGCCCTTATGCCGCGCGAACCTTCAAGGCAGAGTCGCACGAGGCCGATCGTATCCTAGCCGTGCAATGCGCCCGTAGCCTCTGTTAGAATCGCGGCAATGGCTCAAGAACCTCAGTCCTCACCGGCCTCTGACTTGGCATCGCCGCCCGGTCCTCCGCCGCTCACTGCTCGCGACTCAGCTCCCGCCACCGGCTTTCGCATCGGACGTGTTTTAGGCATTCCCATCTATCTGCACGCCAGCTGGTTCATCATTTTTTTCCTCATCACGCTTTCGTTGAGGACTCAATTCACGTCTCAGCACGCGGACTGGTCTCCGGCGCAGCATTGGGCCCTAGGTATCATCACCAGCATTCTTTTTTTCGCTTCCGTGGTCTTTCACGAGCTGAGCCATAGTGTGATCGCGAAGCACTACCGCATTCCGGTCGCCTCCATCACGCTTTTCGTTTTCGGCGGCTTGGCGCGCATCACGCGCGAGCCGGATAACGCCAAGCAGGAATTCAACATCGCCATCGCCGGCCCCCTTTCCAGCATTTTTCTTGCCGGCTGCTTCTGGCTGATCGCGCACTACGTTCACGGCAACGATATGGTCCAGGCGGCAGCCACCTGGCTATGGGAGATTAATCTCGCTCTAGCCATCTTCAATCTTGTCCCTGGATTCCCGCTCGATGGTGGACGCATCCTGCGCGGCATCGCATGGGGCCTTACCGGAAATTTCACGCGAGCGACAAAAATTGCCTCCAGCGCCGGAAAGATTTTCGCTTACGTAATGATCATCCTCGGCGTGTGGCAGGCGCTGAACGGAAACTGGGTAGGTGGCCTCTGGACCGCTTTCATCGGATGGTTCCTGCTGAGCGCCGCGCAGGAAAGCTTGATGCAGGTAGCCATGCGTCACACGCTCACCGATATACGCGCGGCCGACATCATGAACCGCGATATTCCCACCGTTCCCCGCGACATGTCCGTGGAAGATTACGTCCACGAAGTCTTGCGCACCGGCCGCCGCTGCCATATCGTCACCGGCGCGGGCAGGCCGGTCGGACTGGTCACCCTGCATGCCGCGCGCACGCTCCCGCGGGAAGAATGGGCTAACACTTCGATCCAAGCGGTGATGATGCCGGTTGATCGCGTTCATTCAGCTTCACCAACCGAACCCGCGCTAGCCATCCTGCAGCGCATGCAGAGCGAAGACATCAACCAGATGCCCGTAATCTCCGACGAACACATCGTCGGCATGATCGATCGCGACACCATCTTGCGCATGCTGCAAACCCGCTTGCAAGTCGGTCACGTCGCCGGGCAATAGCTTCCAGTCTCATTGGGAATCTCAGCAAGCTGAGGTGCCGTCATAGTCCCGCCGAGCGTCTCAACCGAGTCAGACAGACCTAGTCGCCCCAGCGTCGGCCGATTTTTTCTGGTTTTGCTCACCTTCTGGGCGCTGGCCATGATCGTTCCGGGTCTGCAACGTGTGATCGATTCGATGGGCTCGTTCGGTCTGTCCGTGGACAATGACGGGATTGTCACCAGCGCTGTTGCCCCGTTTCAGTCTGCTGCGGACTCTCCAGCCGCTGCTGCCGGCATCGTCCCAGGCGACCGCATAGACTTAAAGGCCATGCGCTGTACTCCCCTCGATACTCCCCAATGCGCCAGCTTGGTCGCTGTTCTCGGCGGGCTGGGCGAAACGCAGTCGGTAGTGTTGCATCGTCAAGTCACTCTAACCATTCAGCCGAGCTTCGGTGCCCCGTCGAAAACCGTGGAGCTCCAATCCGTTCCAGCCCCGTTGAAACCAGCTGAGAGAGCTGTGCTTTTTGCCGACACTGTCGTGGGCGTTGTCGTCATCATCATCGCATTTTGGCTGGTTTGGACGCGCCCAAGCTGGATGACTTGGGGTTTGTTCCTCTACGTGATCTGGATGAATCCGGGCCAGACGTTCACCTATTACGCGTTGTTACAGCGTTGGCCGCTTGCCCTGCTCGCTCAGGAATTCGTGGAATCGTTGGCGCAAGGCGCCGCTTTCGCCGGTCTTGTGATATTCGCGCTTCGCTTCCCGAACGACCGAACCGAGCCGCGCTGGCGAAAAGTGCAATGGGCTGTCCCGCTACTCGGTGTCGCCATGGCCGTGCTCACGCTTCTGTGCTTTGCCAATGTCTTCGGTTTTCGCACGGAGAGGATTACCGAAGCCAGCTTCCTGGCCGGCTATGCCATCGACGCTGTCGTCCTGCTCATTCTGCTGGATCGTCGTCGCTCGCTGCCTCTGCAAGAACAACAGCGCATGAGTTGGGTGATCTGGGGTTGTGCCATCGGACTTCCGGCCTATATCTTGGCCGAGCTCTTCCAGTCGTCTGATCTGATTCTTCGTCTGTTCGGCTTTACACCCTCGCCGGCTTTTATCGGTCTTCTGTATCTGCCAAACGGAGTGCTCGCCTATTTCGCGTCGCAGGCAGTGTGGCAACGCCGTGTCGTGAGTGTATCGATTCCCCTTCGCCACGGTACCACCCTGGTCGCATTGACGTTGCTCATAGGTGTCCCCATTTTCCAGCTCGAGCAGAAAGTCGACATCGTTAAGGACGCTATTCCCCTCCCTGCTTGGATCTGGCCCCTGTTGGTAGCTCCTGTCGTTTTGCTTCTCGTGAATCGCCTGCACGAGTCCGCTGTCGAGCTGGTGGACCGCGTCTTCAATCGCCGGTTTCACTCCGCGAAACGACAGCTCAAGGATGCCTGTAGTGCGATCGCAAAAGCTGAATCTCTCGCCGAGATCGACCGCCTCGTGGTCGAATGCACGGTCAGCACGCTTTGCTTGTCATCCGGCGCGGTTTTCCGAAGCGAGGGGAGTGTGTTCCGCCGAGAACAGGACACCAAGGGGTGGAACGATTCGATGATGAAGGAATTGCAACCGAAATCCGACGCGATCGTTTTGCGCAGTTTGGAACTCGGCGCGCCCGTTCGTCTCAATCACGAGGACTGCGATTCGCTCAGATTCCCGACCGGCATGGAAGCACCTTGCCTTTCGGTGCCCGTTCGAAGCGGCATTCCCGAAGCTACCGCCGTAGTTCTGCTCGGCCCGCACGACACCGGCAATGACATCGACGCCGACGAGCGCGAAATGCTAGACCAGTTCGCCGAACGCGCCGCCGCAGCCTACGAGCGCGTAGTCACCAGCCTCCTCCAGCAAGAAGTAGCGCACCTGAAGTCACAACTCGCCGCGCTCCAGCACCGCGATCGCCCCACTCCCGCAAACCCGTAGATATCCATAGCGGTTTACCAAGGCCACAAATCAGCAGCGCTCGCGAACCCTACCGGTCTGGAGTATGTACCGCCCTATTGGCTCAAGAGGGTATCGAAAAACTGTTTCAGAATCGGCCAGGTCACAGTTCCGGGATCCGCTGGGAAACTCTGGCCCTTGTAATGAATCACGAATGTGGGAGTGCCTTTCACCGGAAGCTGGTAGCCAAGCACGATGTCCTGCGCAATGAATTCGTCCACCGGACAGCCGCGATCAACCTGCGGCGCAGCGCTGGCCGCCTTCGTCATAGGTGCCGGCGACGTGCAGTTCTTCATGATCGCTTGCACTCGTTTGAAATCACGTGGGCTCATCGCCGCCGCGACGAATTTTCCCATGTCGCCGTCAACAGCCCATTTGGCCTGGCTGTCGTAGAGCGCGGCATCCACTTCCTGAAATTTCCCGATTTTTGCAGCCGCATTGGCCCAGCGTGCAGCTTGACCAGAATAGGGGTGCTTCTGAAGCGGAAAATCGTGATGCACCAAGTACACTTTTCCCCAGGCCACATAGGTGTCGATCATCGGCCGCAGGGTAGTTTCAAAAAATCCCCCGCAGGACGGACACTGATAGTCGCTGTAAAGTTCCATGGTGATCGGCGCGTCCTTGTTGCCGATAGTCTTCACCGGCACAGCAGAAGCGGCGGTATCGGAAGCCGCACTTGCATGCGCGCGCGATTTGCTGACACTCTGGTCCGGAGTTTGCGCCAGGCTCGCGCAGGAGAGAATGGCGATAGCCGCCAGCACCACGACACCCTGTATCGCGCGTGAGACATTTCTATGCGAAAAAAACCGCTCCAGTCCGGAACTCAACTCTCCCCCTGTCTCTCGCTACTTCGCGTGTCGCTGCGCGTATCGCACAGCTTTCGCCTCCGGATTGCCTTCCTCTACCGTGACGAAATAGTCCGCGGCAAGATTGTGCAACACGTCCACATTGCCACTCGGCCAGCGAATTTTCAGCGTATCCACGCGCTCGTGTTTCCCCANNCCCAAAAAAGATGCGCGGATCTTGCGCCGAACAATAACTCATCCCGCCTTTCACCTGGTCGTAGCTCCTAAAATCCCCGGCAGTCAATTTAAGAAACGCCCCATTCCCGTCGCGATTGCTTTTCGTCCCGATCAACCTCACCGCTAGCCAATGATTTCCCGCCGCAGCCGGCTGGCTCGCGCCATCGTTGCGAAACAGCTGGGCGTCCTCGCCATTATTGCTCACCAGAAAATCCTGCCACCCGTCGTTATCGTAATCGCCCACCGCAAGTCCGCGCCCTACCCGCGGCGAACGAAAGCCCGCGTTCTGCGTTTTCGTCGCATCCAAGAACACCGCATCGCCGACGTTTCGATAAAGCACCTTCTCTTCATTGTAGGTGACCTCCGGGTGGTACAGCGGGATGTTATCCAGAATGTGCCCGTTCACCACCAGCAGATCGCGCCACCCGTCATTATCAAAATCGAACATGCGCGCCCCGAAGGCGCTCCTCAAAATATTTGTCTGCCCCAGCCCGGAAGCCACTGTATCGTCCGTGAACGTTCCATCCCCATTGTTGCGGTACAGCCGGTTCAACTCGAAATCCAGGTGACTGACGAAGAGGTATAACAGGCCATTGTTCATCACGTCGGCGGCATCGGCGCTCATCCCCGCCTCGGGACGCCCCTCCTCGCTAAATCCCGCGCCGGATTTGTATGTAGCATCGCGAAATGTCCCATCGCCGTTGTTCAAATATAGAAAATTGCGCTGCGTATCATTCGCAATGAAAATGTCCGGCCAGCCGTCGCCGTCAAAATCCGCTAATACCAGTGCCAGACTTTTCCCATCGGTGTTGATCAGTCCGGCCTTCGCCGTCATATCTGTAAACGTCCCGTCTCCGTTATTGTGATACAGCCGCATCGACGTTCCGTGAAAACTGTCCGGGTGGCAATACGCCTGGTATCCGGGTTTTTTTTCGCCGCACGCTACTGGGTGGTCTTCGTCATAGTCCACGTAATTCGTCACCAGCAGGTCGAGCAGGCCGTCGTGGTCGTAATCAAACCAACCGGCCGCCGTGCCCCAGTTTCCGTCGTCTCCCACTCCTGCCTTGGCGGTCACATCGGTAAACGTGCCGTCTCCGTTGTTGTGCAGCAATACGGAATGCCGGTATCCCGTCATATATATGTCCGGATACCCGTCGTTATCGTAATCCCCCACCGCCACGCCGAAGAAAAACGTCCCATCCGTGTGGATCTTGCTCGCTGCCGTCACGTCCGTGAACGTGCCGTCGCGATTATTGCGATACAACGCGGGCTGTGGCGGGTGCTCCGGGTGAAAAAACGGCGTGTCCCCGCTGTTTACAAAAAACGCGTCCAGATACCCGTCCTGGTTGTAATCGATCCACGCAACGCCCGCCCCCATCGTCTCCAAATACAGTTTTTCCGGAGACGCCGCGCGCTCGTGGTGAAAATGAATCCCCGCCTCTCGTGTAACGTCCTGAAATTGCACGTGGTAAGGGTTAGCCACTTCTGAACGATGGCGCAGAATCTCGCCTTGCGTTTCTTGCACCAACGGCTGCGCCACCAAATCCCAAGTCGCCACCAGCAGAACGCCCGCGGCAACCAGCGCCAATCGTCCCGTGTAAAGCTTCCTTCGTTTCATCTCGGCACAGATTCTAACAGGATGCGCGTTTGGCAGCACTGGCGCTAAACAGTGGAGCAATTTCATGAAAAATTTTTCGATGTTCTANNTGGAGTTCACGTCCTAAAAACGGATTGTAGGACTCGCGGGCGTTTTCAAGCGATGTATTGCCAAGTGACGTCTTTTCTAGACTTCTTCAGATTCATTAACCGCAACGCGTTTAGCAATTTTTACAAAGAACCGTCGTCCCGTCTGAAATGTCGTCTCGCATCGGGAGAGTCGCAATGAAAATCTGGAAGGCCGTGTTCCTGGCTGTGCTGTTCTCATGTTCGATTATTCTGGCCGGCGCTGCGCCAGCGCAAAACACGCAGAACGGCGCCATTCGCGGAACCGTGTTTGACACCTCTCATGCATCCGTCGCCACCGCCAAATTGACGCTGACGAATCCTTCTACCGGCATTCGCCGTGAACTGCCTGTCGAGGCGGACGGCACCTACTCTTTCGATAACGTGGCTCCCGGCGAATACACCATCGTAGCCGCGGCCGACGGCTTCGCCGTAACCACCGTCAAACAGATCGTCGTCAACGTCGGCGCTTCCCTGCTGCTCGACATCACCATGCCGCTGAAAACGCAGTCTCAAACCGTCGAAGTCACTGCCAGCAGCGGAGCGGTCGTTGACACCACCACCGCCGGTATAACTCAGTTGCTCAACTCCACCAGCGTCGAGAACCTTCCCTTCCCCGGCCGCGATTATCGCGACATGGCTCTTCTCTCTCCCTCCGCCCAGGTTGTTCCTGGACTCCGCGGCGGCATCCGCCTCGGTGGCCAGCAGAGCGATTACAGCGGCCTGGTAATCGACGGGGCGGACTCCACCAATAATTACTTTGGCGAAAATTTCGGCTCGCTCGAAACCAAAAATCTCACCGTTCCTCTCGAAGCCGTCCAGGAATTTCAAGTAGTCACTAATGGGTTCGCGCCTGAATTCGGTCGCGCAACCGGCGGCTTGCTCAACGTGGTGACCAAGTCCGGCACCAACTCAATTCACGGCGAAGCCCACGAATATTATCGCGGCGGTAGCCTGACCGCGAACGACGGCCTCGGCGAACCTTCCAACATCGACAACCAAAATCAGTTCGGCGGCTCCGTCGGATTCCCGATTCACAAAGACCGCCAATTCCTTTTCCTCGCCACCGACATTCAGCGCGAAAACGGCCCGCTCGACACCGTCTTCTGCACCGCAGCCGATCCCGGATGCTCGGCCTTTTTGGCATCAGCCGGTCCCATCATTGGCCCGCCAACGCCAGGTACGAGTAACATCCTGCCTCCCGGTTGCGTAGCCGGAGCCGTAGGCGAGGCTCTCCTGCCTGCGTGCTACGGTGTGCCGACCATCGGAGCCCTCAACGGAGAGCACAATCAATATCAGAATTTCTTTACGCTGCTAGGCCATTACGATTACCAATTCAGCCCTTCCAATCATTTCAGTATTCGCGGCCTCGGCAGCCGTAACCACACCAACGGCTTCACCGGAGGCCAGGGACAAACTGAAACCCCCTACTCCATCGGCGCCGCCGAGAATTTTGTGAACCAGGGTATAGGAGGCGTGTTTGCTCTCACCTCCGTTCTCGGACGCAAAGTGAACGAAATTCGCGTGGAAGTCAGCGGCGAAACGCGCAAGCGCCATCCGATTGATAGTGGCGCGCCCCAGATCCTCATCAATCAAACGGGCATGTCATTTGGTCAGCGTTTTTATCTTCCGAGCAATAATGATGCCGGCAAGCTCCAGGGTGCCGACAACTTCTCTTACTCGTTCGGCAGGCACGACATGAAGTTCGGCGGCGATGTGGACTCCTTTACCGACCGCAAGGATATATTTGCCGGATGGAGCTCAGGCGAATACGAATTCAATACGCTTTGCGATTTTGAACCAGGGCCTCTCGCCACCAACCCGTGGTGCGCAGTCAACTCTAACGGTATTCCGGCAACCATCGGTCCTCCCACCCCATTCTTCTTCGAGCAAGGACTTGGGCTGAATGGGCAAACCGGAACCACCCAACAGCAGCAGATTGCCCAACTCTTCAAAGACAACACCCTCTTTAACAACTACCAGACCGGAATGGGTCTCTATTGGCAGGATAAGTGGCAGCTCACCTCACGCATCACCTTGACCTATGGCCTCCGTTGGGACGGCACTTGGAACCCCCAGCCCCAATCTGCGATTCCAGGAAACACGGTTTGGATAGGAGAGGGCAACTCCAGCAAGCAGGTCGCCCCGCCGCAGCGCGTCCCTGACGATTTCGGGCAATTTGGTCCGCGCGTCGGCTTGGCCTGGAACGTTGGCGGCACCGAACATCCCACCGTCGTCCGCGCCGCTTGGGGTCTCTACTATGCCCAGACTCCCTTGATCTTCTTCCCCACAATTGGCACCTCGAAGCAAACAACGATTTTCTGCCCATCGGCGTTTTTCGAATTCTGCGCGCCCCCTGGTGTGAACCCGCCGACATCGACATCGGCGGCAGCTTTCCCGTATCTTTTCCCGTCGACTCTGCCCATCGGGGCCAGCGACCTTTGCTCTAGCGTCGCCGGATGTCCCGGCATCAGTTATGTGGACCCAGCATTTCGCAACCCGCGCGTCTCCAACCTCACGGTTGGCGTGGAGCATTCGTTCACCAACAACTGGACCGTTTCGGCAAACTATGCCTTCGTGCACTCCACGGACCTGCGCACAGGCGGATTTAGTACCACTCAATGGTTCCGAAACTTTATTCCGATGGGTAAAGACGCGTTCGGCAGGACACTCATCGCTGGCACCGCAACGCAGGCAGCACCGGGCGACCCTATAACTCAATTCGCGACGCCCCTTGATCCCACACTGTTTAGCTCCAGCGAGCTTGGCAGCTTTGGCCGTGGGAACTACAACGAATTTGTGCTAGGAGTAAACAAGCGTTTCTCTCAGCGCTATCAATTTTTCGCCAATTACACCTGGTCGCGTAATTTCGCCAACGCTTCCAGCGAGCGCGACACCGAAACATTCTTCGGCCCCCAGGATCCATTCAATCTCAACTTGGACTACGGGCGTGACGGCCTGGATATCACTCATCAGTTTAAGGGCGGCATGGTTCTCGATCTCCCCTGGGCCTTCAATTTCAGCACGAACTTCATTCTTCACAGCGGCCTCGCCTATCCTGCCTATTCAAATGTGGACATCAACGGTGATGGAGTCATCAACCAGTTCGCGAACAACGACCGGCCTACGGTCCAGATTGGCGGTGGAAAACCATTTCTGCTGCCTGAGTATCCCGGCCGCCAGCCTGCCTTCTACAACTGGGATATTCGCATTGCCAGGGACTTTAGGATCAATGAGCGCTATTCGGTGCGTTTGAGTGCCGATTTATTCAACCTTACAAATTCCAGTAACCTGTACTCCGACCCCGATGTTTTTGGCTTCGTGGGTCCAACCAGCAACTCTGCGTGTACCCCAGTGAATCCGCTGCTGTTTGCAAACATCACTTGCCCTTCACTCACGGCCATACCGACTCCTCACAACACGCCCGGATACCGCACCGTTGACGAGCTCGCGCCTGGAGCTACCGCGTTCGCCGCTCAATTCGGCGCGCGCTTCCAGTTCTAGGTGGCCCTCTGAGTCGCATCGCGTCGTTCGTCATGGCGAATAAGCAATCTGCTTCTACGTTTGGAAGTTGGCGTAGCCTTTGTAGCGGCCGCCTTCAGGCGGGCGGTTCCCGTAATGTTTTCGTAGCGCCTGCCGGCAGGCGGGCCGGTTCACCCAGAGCTTCGAAGGGCGTCTTGCTTGCTCTGAGGTCGCGGCGGCGACCGAACGTGCCGGCTCGTTCGACTCTCTCGACCGCTCTCGCGTGCATGCGCCGCGCCATCCTTCCCGCCCAAGCATAGCGAAGAGTCGGTTTTTGTAGCGCCGGCGTCTCGCTGGCTCTTTTGACTTTCTCGACCGCTCTCACGTGTATGCACCGCGCCACCCTTCCGCCGAGCCCATGAAGGAGTCGTCAACCCGCTCCCGTAACTAATTTCATCCGCCGCACCAAAAAATACACAGCACGCAAGTCCTTTCAAACCGCGCCCCCTCGTGCTAGCGTAATTCCGGAGCTATGATGACGATGAAGTACAAACGATCGGCAGGCTGGCGGGCCGCAACGAAGTCCCGCTCTGGCCGCTGGCTAGGTGTGTCGAAAGTACGCTCCGCTCCCTCTCCCAGACTCAAAGCCGGCTCTTTAGGGGGTCGGAGCTTAACCTCCGACCTGAAGCTGCCTTATCCCTCAGGGGTTCCAACCCTGGGCGCCGGGGCGACCCCTGAGGCTTCCCGGTTGATTGCTTTCACAAATTGCACAGGACAGCTACTCGATTGTTCGGCATTCCCAGCAAATGGTGGCGAAATTGCCGGCCGATCCGGACCGCTTCTTGCCTCGAATCTGCTGCCGTTTCCCGGAATTTCTAATCGAGAACATCATTTATTAGAACACCTCCTAACTCATAGAAAACAAACAACAGCACCCCGTTCTAATCGAGAACTTCCAACCAATCGGTGTTACGACATTTCATCGTTAACTCTCCCGCGAAAGCACGCTTTTTCCCTCACCACTTTCTCAAAGTGTCTTCTCTTGGCGCTCCTGGTTTTTGCCGTTGTCGCCGCCGCATCCCCCCTCGCTGCGCAGGAAAAACGCAAAATTATCATCGATGAGGACTGCTCCGGCCCCGGCGGCACGAACACTCAAGCCATCCTCGCCCTCGTGCAATCGCCCGACACCGACGTCCTCGGCATCACCATCCCCACCGGTGACGCTTGGCGCGATGAAGAAGTCCTGCACGCTTTGCGCCTGCTCGAAATTATCGGCCGCACGGATATTCCCGTCGTTCCGGGTGCGCCTTTCCCCTTGGTGAACAGCAAGGAGTACATCGCTCGGTGGGAAACGCTCTACGGCAAGGTCAGCTATCAGGGTGCGTGGAATTTTGCCAGGCTTCATCCAGTGCACGGCCCGTCGGAAATCCCGCCCATGCCCGAAGGCGCGCCCACAACAAAACCTTCCACTGAAGATGTCGCGCATTTTCTGCTGCGCATGGTTCATCAATATCCGCACCAGGTCACAATTTACGAGGGCGCCCCTCTTACCAATCTTGCCCTCGCGCAGGCCATCGACCCGGAATTCGCATCGCTCGCCAAGGAACTCGTCCTGATGGGTGGCAGTTTGAATCCGCAAACCGACGACCCTGAATTCACCATGACGCCCCGCCGCGAATTCAATCTGTGGATGGACCCCGAGGCCTCGCGCATCGTCCTCCACGCACCCTGGCCGCGTATCGTCGTAACCACCGTCGATATTTCGCTGAAGACAAAAATGGACAAGGATTTAATCTCGCAGATTGGCAAGAGCCAGTATCCCGCCGGTCAGTACACCGCCAAATATGCCGAGGACAATTATCTATGGGACGAGCTCGCGTCCGTGGCCTGGCTCGATCCTTCGATCATCACCAAATGGAAAAAACTCTTTCTCGACGTTTCGATTGACCACGGCGCATCCTACGGCGACACCCTCGTCTGGTCCGAAGACACCCGCCCCCACATGGGCGAACGCGAAGCAGAAATACAGGACGACCTCGACAAACCAAAATTCTACAAAGAATTCGTGGACCTTCTAACCCGCCCCACGCCCCCAGCCACAACCCACCCGGCGCATTAAAATGACTCTCAATTCGACCCTCTCCTCCGCCTGTCATTCTGCTTGCCCTGACGAAGGAAGGGAGCGCAGGCGAGGCCTGCCTGTCGGAAGACAGGAATCTGCTCGTGCCTTCCTTGAATGCGGCGAAAACCGTTCCGACTTTCCGCCGGCACGCGCTACGAACGCAATCACGGCTTCCTGGCACGGCCGGAAAGCGCTGCCAGAGCGCGTTGGTACTCCGGATCATCCGGGGAAAGCGTCGCAGCCTTCTTATACGCCGCCAGCGCATGTTCCGTGTCCCCGCGCTCTTCGTAAATCACACCCATTTCAAAAAATGCGTCCGACTCCTTCGGATTCACAATCGTGGTCCGTTCGAAAGCGGACAGCGCTTCATCCAGCTTTCCCTGCTTCTCCAAAATCTTCCCTTGTACGTACAGAAAATCCGGCTGGTAAGTATCGCGTTCCAGCGCTTGCGAAATCGCCTCGCTCGCTCTCTCAATATCTCCCGCTGAGTAATAGAGCTTCGCGAGTTGCGAATACGCCGCGCCGTAGGTGGCATCTTTCGCAATCGCCTGCTGCAAGAAGTCGAGCGAGCCGGCGAAATCGTTCTTCAGCGCCAGCTCATTCGCCTGCTGCACCAGGTGCTTTGCTTGCGTCTGGTTTTCTTTCGTCTCGCGATCATTTTTCGAAGAGGCNNGCCGACATTTCGAGAAGAGGTTCGAGAGTGGCAACCGCTCGCCGGCAGCGCTCCTTGGTCTGCTCGGGACTTTCGCCTTGCGGCGCGCGCAAAAGAGTCTTGCCCAACAGCAATCGCCCGCGCGGATTCCGCGGCTGCAGCTCAACAACTTTCATCGCGTCCGGCAGCGCCGCCGCGTCCTGGTTCCGGTCGGAATAAATTTTCGCCTGCGTGTAGTACGCGAGAGCGTTCTTGGGATCGAGCGCCAGAACTTTCGCGACCTGCTCCAGCGCTTTTTCCAAATCTCCCTTCGCTTGGTAGGCGACGGCCAGCCGGTTCCGCGACTCGACGTCGGACGGCGCAATCGCGAGCGCCGCGCGCAAATGCGCTATCGCTGCGTCATAAGTCTGCAGTTCGATGTCGAGATCGCCGAGAGCCGCGAGCGGTTTCGCGCTCTGTGGATGTTCGCCCCGGGCACGTTCGAGGACTCGCTTCGCCTCGTCGTAGTTGTGCACGCCACGATAGGCTTGCGCCAGCCCGATTTCGGCGCTCAGATTACGCGGAGAGATTCGCAGCGCCGCGTCGTAGCCCGCAATTGCCGCCGCCCAATTTCCCGCGGACGCTTTCGCGTACGCTTGCCTCTCCAGTTCCTGCTCTTGTTTCGCACGCGCCTGCGCGCGCGCGCCAATACTTCCGAGCGTCAGAAGAAAAATACAGAAAAGAAATCGATGAAACATGGGCGAAGTATAGCATTCGTACTTTGGCTTTTCGCTTGACGCGCGTAGTGCGGGAGAACTATAAGCAGCGCCTGCGAGCGACGCTCATGACGCGCTTGCGCTACCAAGAGGAGTTCAATGTTCACGCCGCATGACGCGAATCTGGCCTTGATCATGATGATAACCAGCGCCATCTGCTGGGGTTCCTGGGCTAATACCTTCAAAGGCGTGAAGAACTACCGCTTCGAACTGTTCTACTGGGATTACGCGGTCGGAATTTTTCTCACCTCGCTGGTTTTTGCATTCACGATGGGTAGCGCCGGAAATGAATCGTCAAGTTTCTTGAACAACGTGCACGCGGCCGACGCTTCCAATATCGGCTGGGCCTTGCTTGCCGGAGTGATTTTTAATCTCGCAAATCTCCTGCTTGTCGCTGGGATCGATATGGCGGGACTGGCAACCGCTTTCCCCGTTGCCATCGGCATCGCCCTGGTGGTCGGCGTGGCACTGAGTTACGTTCAGCAGCAAAAGGGCGATGTCAGGATGCTAGCGGCCGGCGTATTGTGCGCCGTAATCGCTGTGATTCTCGACGGAAAAGCTTATGGCGAGGTAAGCAAAGGGAAGGAAGTCTCGCGCAAGAGCATTATCACCTGCGTCGTTTCCGGCGTGTTGATGGGCCTGTGGGCTCCCTTCTCCACTCGCGCTCTCACGCACGGAAACACGCTCGGGCCCTACAGCATCGCTGTGTTCCTTACCGGCGGCGCTTTGCTCTCCTGCTTTGTCTGGAATGTTTATTTCATGAAGAAGCCCCTCGTCGGCGCGCCGGTAAGTTTCGGCGGATTTTTTCGCGGCCCAACCAGCGGCCATCTGCTCGGCCTGATTGGCGGGGCGATTTGGACCACCGGCACCGTCTTCAATCTGGTGGCCGCAAACTTCACCGGCGTCGCAATTTCCTACGCCATCGGCCAATCCGCTCCCATGGTTGCTGCGCTCTGGGGCATCTTCGTGTGGAAAGAATTCGCCGGCGCGAACAAGCAGGCAAAAGCCTTCCTCGCCCTGATGTTCATTTTTTATATCCTCGCAATCCTGCTCATCGCCCGCGCCAACACCGCGAGCTGACGACGGACGCACGAGCTTGCATGCTAGATCGGCGGCCGTCGGAAGCCGCCGCATGCATCTTCAATCTTAGCTGCGACGGCGAGCACCGCCTCTTCTTCCCAAGGCCGGCCAAC
>PKWH01000207.1:27008-28057 GCA_003131985.1 Acidobacteriota bacterium
CGAAACGCCGGTACAGCGCAGACCGGGCAAATGAGGATGGGAAATTCCTCCATTTTCGTCAGCAGGTTGCTGCGGAGTACGTCGCGAGCAAGAAGCGTGTTCAGAAGGTCCTGCGCAGTGAGCGGCGGCGCTTCGGCAACTTCGGCCCGAAACGCGCGCAGGATCGGACTCAGCTCCGCGTCGCGACCCTCGATTGTCGGCGCAAAGGCCATCTGACCTGCGCGCCCAAACAGATTCCACCAAAGCTGCCAGACGCGGTCGAGATTCCGCGGCCGCCACTCCGCGACGTTGAATCCTTGGGTGCGCAAAGCTTCGACTGCCGTGCGCACAGCGGCCGCGGTTTCAGAAGTGACGGGAGTAACGCCGTCGTCCACGAAATACGCGACGCCAAGCTTGCGAATTTCCTGCTCGCTCCAACGCCTCAATGGGACGGGAGCCGACGCGGGATCGCCCGGATCAGGCCCAGCCATTACTTCAAAAAGCCTTTCCAAGTCTCGAACGGTGCGCGCCATAGGACCGACGACTCCGAGTTGCGCAAACGGACCCGCGGACCCGGGAAAATGCCCGGTGGAAGGAATTCGGCCGGGAGTGGGTTTCAGCCCGCAAATTCCGGTGTAGTGCGCTGGAATGCGAATCGATCCCCCGCCATCGCTGCCCACTCCCCCGGCGGAGCAACCTGCCGCGACCGCCGCCGCTTCGCCGCCACTGGAGCCGCCCGGCGTGCGCGAAAGATCCCAGGGATTGTTCGTCCGCCCGTAGAGCAGGTTGTCAGTTTCATACGCCATCAGAAACTCCGGAACGTTTGTGTTTCCCAGAATGATGGCGCCCGCTGCGCGCAACCTTTTCACCAGCGGCGCATCTTCCGAGGGGGTGTTTCCCTTTCTCAAAATGCTGCCGCATTCGCAGGCCAGCCCTGCAACATCGATAGAACTTTTTATCGATATCGGCACGCCGTGAAGAGGGCCGGTGGAGTTCGATTTTGCGCTGAAACCGAGTACGGACTCCGCCAACTTGGCTTGATCGCGCGCGCGTTCGCCATCGACCGTGAC
>PKWH01000207.1:28185-29138 GCA_003131985.1 Acidobacteriota bacterium
ACCGCGCAATCGTGGCTCACGCGATGAGGCGGCTCATTTCTGTCCTGCTTTCCGTTTTGTTCATGACGGCCGCGTATCTCTTCATATGGCCTGCGGCGAACGTTCCATATTTTGCGGCACTAATAGTTCACCTGCTAACGGGCATGGCACTTCTGATTTTTCTGGCATTCGCGCTGCGCGGAATCTTACGGAGTGGTTCGGCGACATCCCGGATCGGCTGGATCTTGATTGCGATGGGAGGTGTGCTTGGGGCCGTACTGATAAAAACCGGCGCGCGTCGCGATGAATGGCCGCTGCTTTACGCGCATATCGGGGTGTGCGTGGCTGGCGGCGCGCTGCTGGCGTCAGCTTGGTTCGGCGAGCACGGTTTCTTTGCGAGAAGCCCGGCGGCGGGACTGGTCCGCAGCGCGATGTTTTTACTTGCGGCAAGTTTAGTTGTTTTCGGTGCGCGCTGGATACGGACGACTTCCTGGGAACGCGGGAACCGAATTGAAAATCCGGCGATGGCGCCGGCTTCGATGGACGGCGAAGGCGACGGGCCGAGCGGGCCGTTTTTCCCGAGTTCGGCGCAGACCTCGCACGGCGGGAAAATTCCCGCGAATTATTTTACCGAGTCCGATTCCTGCCAGCGTTGCCACGCCGACATTTACAAGGAATGGCAAGGCTCGGCGCATCATTTTTCTTCCTTCAACAATGCTTGGTATCGCAAGAGCATCGAGTACATGCAGGACACCGTGGGAGTAAAGCCTTCGAAATGGTGCGCGGGTTGCCACGATCCCGCGTTGCTCTACAGCGGCATGTTTGACCGGCCGATTCGCGAAGTTGAAAATACTCCCGCGGGACAGGCTGGCTTGGGCTGCATGATGTGCCATTCGATCGCAAAAGTGAAAAGCACCATGGGGCAGGGAGATTTCCAGCTTGAGTATCCGGCGTTGCATCGCATGGCGGCCAGC
>PKWH01000207.1:29160-29833 GCA_003131985.1 Acidobacteriota bacterium
TTCAATGAATACGATAACTGGCAAGCGAGCGGCGTTTCCGGGGAAGGTGCCCGGTCGTTTTATTACCCCATCAAATCGCAGTCGTGCGCGGACTGCCACATGCCCCTGACGCATTCGGCGGATGCGGGAAACATCGCGGGGAGTGTGCATTCCCACCGCTTCCCTGCGGCAAACACGGCGCTGCCTTATGTGAATGACGACGAGCAGCAACTGGGCGACACGGAGAAATTCCTGACCGATCGCGAGGTGAGCGTGGACGTTTTTGCAATCTCACCGGAGACAGTGGCAACGGGGGACCGAGCGACGAACCGGAGCGTTTCGGTGAATCCGTCCGCGCCTACACTTTCAACGACGTTCGCCGTAGGCGAAGAAGCAGAGCAGTCGGTTCCCACGAATACTTCGCAAGAATCTGCGACACCCGTGGCGCTGCTGACTGCCCCCCTGAATCGCACCACCGCGTCGGTGCGACGCGGAAAAACTTACCGTCTGGATGCAGTGGTGCGCACGCGCAAGCTCGGGCATTTCTTTCCCGGTGGCACGGTAGACGCGTTCGATTGCTGGGTTGAGCTAAAAGCGGTTGACGACGCGGGCCGCATAATTTTCTGGAGTGGACGCACCGAAGATGATGAAAAGGGTCCGGTGGACCCGGGAGCGCATTTTTACCGTTCGCTGC
>PKWH01000267.1:0-2773 GCA_003131985.1 Acidobacteriota bacterium
CGCAAAGCCTTCGAAGAAACTGGTTGCCTCGCTTTTCGCCATCATCGCGGTCATATGGCCTTATCTCGCGGACATCCTCCGGGAAGTCATTCGATGGATTCACGCGCATTAGATTGGGGCTCTCCAGCGTTTCGTTAGCTGAACTATAAGTAGTGGGTCAGCTTCCGGTAACCCGACTTATCAGGAGTTACGACGCTGTCGAGGAAAGTTCAGCAAACAAANNACAAATCCTAAGGCTTGCACGCGCAATCGAGTTTGGACAAGTCCAAGCTAAACTTTTGGCATTCGTTTGGAAGCAGCCATTCTTCGCGATACTCGCCCAGTTGGTTGTTTATCTTCAAAACAAACATTCGCATTCCTACATAGATACTGCCGTCCGCCGCGATGGCCATCGAATTTGGATACTGTTGTGCTATCCATCTTGGAAATGCGTGCAGGATTTGCAGCCCTCCGGATTTCGTGATCTTGCACAGTGAGTGCGTCGTGGCAAAGATCACCGTTCCATCGGTTTCCTGTGCGTAGGCGCTCGGCGCTCCGTCTAACCTGATGGATTGTTGGAGCGCCATGTTCATGCCATGTGGGAGTGAATAGAATGTAGCGTCTCCGGAATCGAAGCCCATGTGGGCTAGCCCCGACAGTATCAAAACGCCATCCTCACGAGGCACAACCGCCCGTACATCGCTATTGAAAATCCGTTTCACATCACTGCCGTCTTCAGTCGTGAGCCAAAGACCACCACCGAACTCCCCACCGTCATACGCGAGAAGCCACTCATCGTTGAGGCGCGTTGCGCTCTGCAACTTGGTCATGCCTTGTTGGCGGACCAAGCGGGCCGGCAGAGATGACGTTTCGTCCTGGACTCTGCTCTTCTCAGTAATTTGAATCGCGCCGCCTTCGACGGAAACCTTCCATTCCCTATGAGAGAGATTGAAACACCGGCGATCGTATTCGTTTAAGTTTTTCAATTTATTACCCGGGTATACGTACCACCCTTGAGGCACGTCAGCTGACGGCTGCGGCGACAGCTGGCCGCCAGCGCTAAGTGGGACAACTATGACGGTGAGCAACATTAGGAGGGAGGAAGCAACCCTTTGCATGTTCGATGTCATTGCTACTCCCCAAAATTACTATTCACATCTTTCAAACCAAGCCGATCAGGATAAGTTTCGATGGTCGGGAGAATACCACGAGCCACACGCCGAAAAGTTTGGAGTGGCTGATTAATGTATTAACCGGAAAATGACCCACTACCGAGCTATAGAAGGTAGTTTGGAATCCCCCAATTCCGGGTAAAATAGCGGGCCATGCCAAAACTACTGGAAGGAAAAACAGCAATCGTTCTCGGCGTTTGGAATAAGTGGAGTATCGCTCATGCGATTTCGCAGGCATTCGTCCGCGAAGGCGCCACGCTCCTGCTTACTCATCAGAATGAACGTGCAAAGCCCACCGTCGAAGAACTCGGAAAGGAACTCGGGGTTAGCAATTACTATCCTTGCGACGTGCAGTTGCAGCCGGACATCGACGGTCTTGCCGCGTCGCTGAAAGCAGAAGGCCAAAAGATCGATGTGGTTGTGCACTGTCTTGCGTTTGCGAACCACGAAGACTTGAACCAGCCTTTCGTGAATACTTCGCGCGACGGATTCAAACTGGCGCTCGACGTCAGCGCCTATTCGCTGGTAGCTGTCTCCAAAGCGCTCGCGCCTCTGATGACCGACGGTGGCTCAATCATGACCCTCACCTACCTTGGCTCTACGCGGGTAGTTACCAACTACAACGTGATGGGTGTAGCCAAGGCAGCACTCGAAATGTCGATGAAATATCTAGCGAGCGAATTGGGAGCCAGCAAAATACGCGTGAACGCAATTTCCGCCGGCCCCATCAAGACAATTTCCGCCCGCGGAATTAAGGATTTTTCAAAAGTTCTCGATTTCGTTCAGCAGCACGCACCACTACGCCGCAATACCGATCCCGCTGAAGTTGCCGACGCAGCCGTGTTTCTGGCAAGCGATCTGGGCCGCGGCGTCACCGGAAATGTTCTTTACGTGGACTCCGGATTTCAAATCATGGGTTTGTAAGTGGGCATCGAAAGCCGCGACGAGGGAATCGCACGGCGTCCTAACGCAAAACGTTCTCGTCATCGACGATTGAAATTCTGCGTGTATCCTCCGCAACGTGCTCCAGCTGAATCCGAACGACAGGCCAATCCACGCGGAGAGCAAACCTTTCCGGCCATTCAACTATCACAACTGCATCTTCCGAAAATACATCTTCGAGCCCGAGCGTCTCCAGATCGTGAAGCCCGGAGATGCGATACAAATCCACGTGATATACGCGCGCCTCGTGATCGTATCGGTGGACAAGCGTGAATGTAGGGCTGGTGACTTCGTCTTCCGTCGCCGCGCCGATTCCGCTGACGATTCCCTTTGTGAGTGTGGTCTTGCCGGCGCCCAAATCCCCCGACAGAAGAACCAGCACCCGCGGCTTCAGTCGCGCGCCAATTTCGCGGCCACGTGCTATCGTTTCTTCGGAGGAATGCGTCGTCAGTTCAATGCTAGCCACGGTCGGACGCCGCATAAAATTGTTGATACGCTCTCGGAATTGCCCGAATCAAGTCGCTGGCCAGCAGAGGCGCTTCGCTGAAATCTGCATAGGCTATGTCGCCGGCCAAACCGTGCAGATAAACTCCGAATGCCAGAACACGCTCCCATTGCTCCGTGCCAAATTGCGCGGTTAGTGCCGCGAGCATTCCGGTTAAAACATCGCCCGTCCCGCC